>DASUFI010000183.1:0-6153 GCA_036274635.1 Planctomycetota bacterium | reverse complement strand
GGCAGCGACCAGTTCGCGCGCGAGCCCCAGCCGAGCAGCAGGCCCTGCCGCTTGCGATCCTCCGGCAGCAGCGCGAGGCCCGCGGCCAGCGCGGCGCGCGGCGCGCCGAGGCGCAGCGGCCGGCCGTCCAGCAGCACATGGCCGCGCGCCCGCGGGTCGAGGCCGAAGAGCGCCCGCGCCAGCTCGCTGCGTCCGGCGCCGACGAGGCCTGCGAGGCCCACGATCTCGCCGGCCCGCACCTGCAAGCTCACGTCGTGCAGGAGGCCCGGCGAGGAGAGGCCCCGCACCTCCAGCAGCGCCGCGCCCGGCGCTCGGCCGGCCGCCGCGGCCGCCGGCAGGTCACGCCCCACCATGAGGCGCACGAGCGTGTCCGCGCTGGCCTCGGCGCGCGGCAGCGTCGCGACGTGGCGTCCATCGCGCAGCACGGAGACGGCGTCCGCGAGGCGCAGCACCTCGGGCAGGCGGTGGCTGACGTAGACGACCGTCGTGCCGCGCCCGCGCAGCACTTCCACCAGCTCGAGCAGGCGCTCGGCCTCGGCCTGCGAGAGCGAGGAGGTGGGCTCGTCCAGGACCAGCACGCGCGCGCCCGTGCCCAGCGCCGCCGCGATCTGCACCAGCTGCTCCTGGGCCACGGACAGCGAGCGCAGCGGCGCGCGCACGGGCAGGCGCGCGCCGATCTCGGCCAGCAGCGCCTCCGCGCGGCGCTCCATGGCCGCGCGATCCACCAGCAGCCCGCGTCGAGGCCAGCGACCGAGGGCAATGTTCTCGGCCACCGAGAGGTCCGGGCAGACGGCCAACTCCTGGTGCACCATGGCCACGCCCGCGGCCAGCGCCTCACGCGGGTCGCGCCAGCGCACCGGCACGCCGCCGAGCCGCACTTCGCCCGCGTCGGGCCGCAGGATGCCGCACAGCAGGCGGCCCAGCGTGGACTTGCCTGCGCCATTCTCGCCGACGATGGCGTGCACCGTGCCGGGCGCCACCGCCAGCGAGACGTCGTCCAGCGCGCGCGCGCCGCCGAAGCGCTTGACGAGGGCCACGGCCTCGATCATCGCCGGGCATCGTAGCAGGGGCGCGTCGCGGGGCGCGTCGCGGGTTGGCCGCCGCGCCTCGCATTGAAGCTCGACTGAAGCACTGCAGGTGCAGTGCCTCAGTCGAACCGCGCGCGCCGCCCCCGCGGCGCACGCTCCTCTTCTCCCCTCAAAGGGTCGTGGTCGGCAGCACGTCCGCGAGCCACGTGGGCAGCATGCGGTAGTTCCGGCCGCGCGTCGTTTCGGCGAGCAGCAGGGGCTGGCCGCGGTCGAGCAGCAGGGCCAAGGCGTCCAGGGCCGCGGCGCGGGCCAGCGGCGCCGTGCCCGGGTCCTGGACGAGGGCCGTGAGGCCTTCGACGGCTTGGTGCGAGCCGTGGAAGCCGAGGGCCACCGCGAACTGCGCCGCGATGATCGGAGACTTGACGTCGCGCAGCTGGGCCAGCAGCCGGTCCGCGTCTTCGGGGCGACCCAGCACGCCGAGGGCCTGCGCGAGGCCCACGCGGGCGAGCGGCGCTCTCTCCACATCGAGGCGCGCCGCGAGCAGCTCGGCCGCACCAGGCGCCTGGCACATGGCCAGCGCCAGCGCCGCGAACATGCGCACGCGCGGGTTGCGTGAGGTCTCGAGCAGGCGCGCGAGCTGGGGGCCGGCCGCCTCGTCCTGCGCCAGGCCGCAGGCCAGGATCCAGGCGCCCTGGGCTTCGCCGGCGTCCGACAGCTCGTCGCGGAGCAGGGCGCGGGCGGCCTCGGAGTGGTCCCGGCGGGCGAGCAGCCCCAGGCCCAGCGCGGCCCACGGGCGGCTGGCGTGGTTGCCGCGCGTCGCGGCCTTGCCCAGGAAGTCGCGGTTCGCGACGCCGCCTTGCTCGCCCAGCGTCACGAGCAGCAGCCCGCGCGCGAGCGGCTCCTTCTCCACTTCCACGGCCGTGCGCACCGCGGCCGCGAGCAGCGGGTCGTCGCTGGACGCGAGGGCCGCCGCCGCGGCGCGCCGCTCCTCGAGGTCGCGGGCGCCGGCGCGGTCGAGGAGCAGCGGGACGTGCACGGGATCGGCCGTGCCGCCCAGCGCCTCGATGGCGCGGCAGGTGAGCAGTGGATCGTCGTCCGGATGCGCGAGCGCGCCGACGGCCAGTTCACCCACCAGCGGGCTGTGCGCCAGGTCGAGGCCGAGGAGGGTGGCCACGCGCACGTCGCGCGCCTCGTCCCCGGGCTCGTCCAGCAGCGGCGCGACGAGCTCGTCCACGCCGGCTGCGAGCCCGCGGCGCCGCGCGATGCCCAGCGACACGATCGCCCGCGGCCGCGCCGAGGCGCAGACCTGGCCCTGCGAGTGAGAGGCGGCGCCCGCGAGCGTGCCCGTCTGGGCGAGCGACAGCAGGGCGTGCGCGCCGACCATGCTGCCGGTGGCGCCGAGCGCGAGGATGGCGGCCTCGCGCACGGCCACGTCGCTGTCGCCGAGCAGCGGCAGGAGGTCCGGCACCGCGGCCTCTCCGCCGAGGCGGCCGAGCGCGATCGCCCCCGCCGCGCGAACCGCGGCATCGGCATCGCCGAGGTCCTGGCGCAGGGCCGGCAGGAGCTGTCCGACCGTTCGCTCGCGCGCGAGATCGGGGAGCAGGCTGCCCGCCGCCAACTCGCCGCCGCTGCCGGTGACCGGGCTGCTGAGCCGCCGGGGCGGCAGGAAGGCGACCTTGTTCATCTCCCACCACATCCACCAGTCCTCGACGTCGAGGCCGTCGGTCACCGGATCGGGCCCCAGCTCCACGGCCGCCGCCGGCTGCGAGGCTCCGCCGCCAGGACTCGAGCTCGCGCCTGCGGCGGTGGACGGCGCCATGCTGCCGGCTGACCGTGTCTTTCCGCGGGCCTGCTTGGCCAGGAAGCTGTTGGGCGGCGGGGTCTTCGGCGGGGGCGGCGGCACCATGACCGGACCCTGCACGCGGGAGGCCTCTTCGGCGGTCAGTCCGACCGAGGCGAGCCACTGCGCGAGGCCGGGCACGTCGAGCAGCTCCAGGACGTAGGCGCCGTTGCGCTCCGCCGCGATGCCGTCCACGAGCGCATCGTCGCCGCAGACGTGGAGCAGGTTGCCGACGGCGCAGAGCCGGCCGTCCGCGTCGCGGAAGAGGTTCTGCCGGTCGGCCGGAGTCGGGTCGTGGCCGAAGTCGCCGCGCTCCACGTAGGCGACGAGCGCCGCGATCATCTCCTGGCGGCCGGCGCGCTGGCTCGCGCTGAGGCCCGAGGTGTCCGCGGCGCAGAGCTCGTCCACGACGGCCAGATAATGCGCTCGCAGGGCCGCGGCGTCGGGCGCGACGCCATCCTCCGCGGCCACTTGCCCGAACAGCGGGCTCGCGGCTCCCAGCAACAATGCGACGACCATGGCTCCATGCATGACCTCTCTCCTTGGCGTGAGCGGTGTCGTGATGCGCGGCGATCCCGGAGCGCCGCGGCGGGCGACGAGGACGCGATCCGCAGCGCCGCTGTATGGCTCGCCTCGCGCGCACCGGCCGCGCAGGACGCGCTCAGAGCGTGGTGGTCGCCAGCGCCCGCGCGAGCCAGTCGGGGAAGACCGCGAAGTTGCGCCCCGTGGCTGCGTGCACCAGCCGCCAGCCGGCGTTGCGATCGAGCAGCAGGCCCAGCGCCTCGAGCGCCGCGGCGCGTGCCTCGGTAGGCAGGCTGGCGGCGGGGTCGGCCACGAGCTGCTGCAGGGCGTCGATGGCCTGCGGGGTGTCGTGCAGGCCCAGGGCCGAGGCGAGCTGCGACTGCAGCATCGGATTGTTGGCCACGCGCAGCTCCTGAGCCAGCCGCGGCGCGTCCTCGGGGCGCTCGAACAGGCCGATGGCCAGCGCCACGCCTGCGCGCGCCAAGGGGTCGCGCTCGTGGTCGAGCTGCGCGCGCAGGGCCTGCAGGGAGTCGCCGTCGCGCAGCATGGACAGCGAGAGGGCCGCGAACATGCGGTCGCGGGGGCTGCTGGCGCCCGGGAGCGCCGCGCGCAGGGCCGGGCCGGCGGCGAGGTCCCGGGCCAGGCCGCAGCCGAGGATCCACGCGCCCACCGACTGCGCCGAGGACTCGTCGCGCAGCCCGTCGCGCAGGAGCTGGCGGGCTTCGGCGTCGTCGGCGCCGCGGGCGAGCAGGCCCAGGGCCAGCGCGATCCACGGACGGTCGGCGGCGCGGCCGCGACGCAGCTGGGTCGCGAGCAGCTCGCGCGCCTCGTCGCCGCCCTGCGCGCCGATGGAGAGCAGCAGGAAGCCGCGCGTCAGCGGCTCCTTCTCCGCGAGGAAGGCCGGCTGGAGGCGCGGCAGCGCGTTCTCGGAGTCGGCGACGGCCAGCGTGGCGGCGGCGGCGCGGCGCCGGTCGGGCGCGGGGGCCAGCAGCTCGGCCGCGGCGGCGGGCAACAGCGCGGCGTCGTAACGCGGCAGGCCCTCGGTCACGCGGCAGCGCAGGCGGATGTCCAGGTCGCGCTCGCTCGCCAGCTCGCGGACGAGGCTGCCGCACGCCCGCGCGCCGGCCAGCGCGTCGTAGAGCAGCCCCGCCTCGCGGACGTCGGGGGCCGCCTGCTCCAGCAGCGCGGTCACCAGCGGATCGAGGCCCTCGTCGAGGCCGTGCCGGCGCCCGATGGCCAGGCACACCAGCGACAGCGGCTGGGCGGAGGGGACGATGTCGGTGGACGTCCCGGGCAGGTGGCCGTCGTGCGCGACGCCCAGCAGCAGCGACGCGGCCCGCGCCGAGCCCGTCGCGCCCAGTGCCAGCAGCGCGGACTCGCGCACGGACTGCACCGGATCGTGCAGGAGCGGCAGCAGCACGTCGACGCACTCGTCTCCGGCCAGCCGCCCGCAGGCGACGGCGGCCGCCGCGCGCACCTCGGCCGCGTCATCGTCCAGCGCCTCGCGCAGGGTCGGCAGCAGCGCGCGCGCCACGAGCGAGCGGCTCGCGGCCTGCGACTGCTCCTCGGTGCCCAGCTTCCACGGCAGCACCGCCTGCCGGCGCACGGCCGCGTCGGACGACACCAGGTAGAGCGACTTGTTGATCTCCCACCAGATCCACCAGTCCTCGATCAGCTCGCCGCCGGTCAGCGCCTCGAGATCGGCGCCGCCCGTGGCGACGACGGCCGAGGGAGGACGCGTGCTGCCCGCGCCGGCAGCTGGCCCCGCCGTGCGAGCGCCGGGAGCGCTGCCGCTCTGGCCGGCGCCGGCGCCCGGAGCCGCGGAAGGGCCTCCCGACGCGCCGCCCGCATCGCCTGGCCCGGTGAACTTGCCACCCCCATGGCCGCCCGACCCGCCCGGATGCACCACGCTCCCGGAGCCGCCGCCACCACCGAGGTCTCCGCCGGGCGGTGCCTTGTAGCCACCTGGGAAGACGGGGGACTGCAGCGCGGGGGCGAGTGCGAGCGCGAGGCAGGCGAGCCAGGGGGCCACGATGGGTGTCACCAGGAGAGAGGTCCGCGCGCGTGTCCCGAGGTGTCTCGCCGAGTCCCGCGCGGGCGCCGGCAACGCACGCCTTCGCGCTATCGGCCGGTCCAGCCCTCCCACTTGCGCGCATAGTCGGCGGCGTCGGCGCGCCGCACGCGCGTGAGGGGGTCGACCAGGCGCGGCGACGGCGGGTCCTTGCCGTCGAGGATCCTGGCCAGCAGCACCTCCACCGAGCGCCAGCCCCACCCGTAGCAATCCTGGGCCAGCAGCACCTCCACGTGGCCCGATTCGAGGTAGGCCAGCTGCGCGGGCAGGGCGTCCACGGAGACGACCTTGGGGTGGCCGGGCTCCCACTTGAGGGCCCCGCCGGTGAACAGGGGCCAGCCGCCCACCAGGGCCCAGCCCTCGATCTCCGGGTGCGTCGACTGCTCGCGGTTCATGGCCTCGGCGGCCTGCTCGGGCGTCTCGGGGTGGTAGATGACGCCGTCGTCGACGAGGCGCATCTTCGGGTGCTTCGCCAGCTCGTCCTTCACACCCTGCACGCGCGCCTGCAGGTTGGGCGCAGTCTGGTTGCCGGCGAGGATCGCGACGGTGCCCTGCTCGCCCATCGCGGCGGCCAGCTCCTGCATGACCATGCTCCCGCAGGTCGCGTCGTCGGTGCCGAAGTAGGCGAAGCGCTTGCTGCGCGGCGCGTCGCTGTCGAAGCACATGACCACGGACCCCAGCTCGACGGCCTT
>DASUFI010000182.1:0-15436 GCA_036274635.1 Planctomycetota bacterium | reverse complement strand
CGGCGGCTCGCTGGTGACCGGCGGGCTGGGCGTGGGCGGCGGGGCGGGCGGCGTGCTGGGCGATGCGCTGGCGGGTGGCGCGCGGAGGCGGTGGCCTCGGGCGCATTCGCGCCCTGGCCGCCGCGCTCGTGGAGGTGATCTGCAGACACGACTGCAGGCCGGGCGCCGTGGTCGCGGGCCCGGCGGAGCCAGCGACGGTGGCGGTCCGAGGGCGGAGGGCGAAGCCACCCGCGTGCCACCGGCGAGGTGGGTGGGTCGCGTGGCATGATGCTGGGCGCGCCGCCGGCTCTCCGCTTTCCCCCCGGCGGTCCGTCAAGGAGTGCCGCCATGTTGCGCAGCCTGCGTGCCGTTCCGTTCGCCCTCGCCCTGCTGGCCGCGCCGGCCCTCGCTGGCGACGGGACCCAGTCCGCGCCGGCCAAGGCGAAGGTGGTCCAGATCGTGATCAGCAGCGACGTGTCCGAGGACCCGCCGCCGCAGACGCCCTTCGGCCCGCAGTCGCGGAACTTCCGCGAGAAGCTCGAGCGTCTGCGCGAGCTGGCCCACGACCCCGCCGTCGCCGGCGTGCGCCTCAAGATCAAGGGCGGCCCCGACTTCGCGCACTCCATCGACCTGCTCGACGAGCTGCGCGCCCTCAAGGCCTCGGGCAAGAAGGTCGTCTGCTACGCCGAGGACCTCGACCAGCGCGGCCTCATGTTCGCGACGCTGGCCGACGAGCTGGTGGTGCCGCCCTCGGGCCTCATCGGCCTCGAGGGCCTGCAGGCCGAGGTCATGTACCTGGCGGACCTCTTCGCCAAGGTGCACGTGAACTTCGAGGTGCTGCACGTGGGCGAGTACAAGACCGCCTTCGAGGACCTGGCCAAGAACGCCATGAGCGACGAGCAGCGCGAGGTCATCGGCCAGCTGCTCGACGAGTGGTACGGCCAGATGCTGGACGACATGGCCCAGAACCGCGGCCTGCCGCGCGCCAAGGTCGACGCCCTCTTCGACAAGGTGCTGGTGGAGCCGCAGGATGCGCTGGCGGCCGGCCTCATCGACGGCGTGGGCTACGAGGACGAGTTCGACAAGCGCGTCGAGAAGCTCTTCGGCGGCCCCGTCGACCTCGACGAGCACTACGGCGAGGAGGGCGCCGAGGACATGCAGAAGATGCTCGACAACCCCTTCGCGGCCTTCTCCCTCATCGGCAAGCTGCTCAACCCGCCCAAGCGCGAGGCGCCCAAGGCGCCGCACGTGGCCATCGTCTACGCCTCCGGCCCGATCACCAGCGGCAAGAGCAAGACCGGCTGGGACGGCAAGGTCGCGTCCATGGGCAGCGAGACGCTGGTCGAGGCGCTGGACAGCGCGCGCGACGACGACAACTGCAAGGCGGTCGTGCTGCGCGTCAACAGCCCCGGCGGCTCGGCGCTGGCCAGCGACATGATCTGGCGCGCCATCCAGCGCTGCCGCGAGAAGAAGCCGGTCGTCGCCAGCATGGGCTACGTCGCCGGCTCGGGCGGCTACTGGATCTCCATGGGCTGCGACGCCATCGTCGCGCAGCCGGCCACCATCACCGGCTCCATCGGCGTGGTCTCGATGCTGCCCAACGTCGCCGACGCCCTCAAGGAGGTGGGCGTCAACGTGGAGGTCGTGGCCAAGGGCCCGCACGGCGACCAGCTCTCGCTCCTGCGCAACGGCCCCACGCCGGTGCTGCGCGACGTCCTCACGCGCATGATGAACGACGTCTACCAGCAGTTCGTCACCAAGGTGAGCGAGGGCCGGCGCCTCGACCGCGAGCAGGTCGGCACCCTCGCGCGCGGCCGCGTCTGGACCGGCCGGCAGGCGGTGGACAACGGCCTGGTCGACGAGCTCGGCGGCCTGCGCGACTCGCTCGCCCTCGCCTGCGTGCTCGGCGGCGGCCTCGACCCGCTCACCACGCCCGTGGCCGAGTACCCCTCGCCGCCGAACTTCATGGACGCGCTCAAGGACAGCTTCGAGGACATGGCGTCGGTCGACGGCCGCCTGGCCTTCCTCCTCGAGCACGTGCAGTCGGTGCCGGTGCTGGGCTCGGCGGCGGCGGTGGTGCGCTCGGCGCTGCTCGACCGCTCGCTGATCACCACGGACCGCGTGCAGGCGCTCATGCCGATGGTCATCGAGGTGCACTGACAGCCTGCGGCGCTGCGGAGCGCCTGCGTCGCACCCGGCACGTTAAAAAAACGACTCGCAGTCGCGACTGCGGGTCGTTTTTTTAATGTGACCAGGATGCCCCAGGACGCGCCGCGTTGCCGCGAAGCGAGTGGAGGCCCATGCATCCCCGGCCCGCACGACGCAGCCTGCGCGCTCCGGCGCGGCTCGTCGCGGCTGCGCTCGTGGCCGCCTGCACGAGCGCGCCATCCGTGACGCCTGCGCCGGCCGTGCCGCCCCGCGACCTGGTCGTCCTCGTCCATGGCATGGGGCGCACGCCGCTCTCGATGCGGCCGCTGGCGCGCGTGCTCGAGCAGCAGGGCTACGACGTCCTCAACTGGGACTACTCCAGCACCGGCCCGACGGTGGCGGAGCTCGGCACGCAACTCGCCGCCGCCGTGCGCGAGCGGCCACGGGCGCCTGGCGCCCGCGTGCACTTCGTGACGCACAGCCTCGGAGGCATCGTCGTGCGTGCGGCCCTGGCAAGCGACCCGCCGCCGGATGTGGGGCGGGTGGTGATGCTGGCGCCGCCCAACCAGGGCGCGCGCGCCGCCGACGCGGCGCAGCCCTGGGTGGGCTGGTGGCTGAAGCCGCTGTCCGAGCTGGGCACGGGCGACGGCAGCACGGCCCGCACGCTGCCGGTGCCGCCGGGCGTGGAGATCGGCGTCATCGCCGGCGGCTTCGACGGCAAGGTCTCCGTGGAGGAGACCCACCTCGCCGGCGAGACGGACCACGTGGTCGTGCCCGGCACGCACAGCTTCCTCATGCTGCGCAGCGACGTGCAGGGGCTGGTGCTGGGCTTCCTGGCCACCGGACACTTCGCGGCGAACTGAGCGGCCCGGCCTTTCCGGGCCGCCCAAGGGCCTCCAACCGGTCGATCCGCCTTTTTTTGCCTCCCCTTTGCCGGTCAACCGCCCGGATTCCGCTTGTTCCCCTGGAGCCTCGCCCGGCGCGTCGCCAGCGAGGAGGTCGAACGGGTCAGCGCGTCCAGCCAAGGGGTCACGAGCCATGTCCAGCCAGCCCAGCCGTTCCCTCGGGATCGTCCTGGCCTTCGGTGGACTGGTGGCTGCCGCCGCGGCCGGGCCGGACGAGCCCGTCTCTCTCTCCGCCGACGCGCAGGCGATGCTGAAGCGCACGCTGGGCGTGGCGGCGCAGCCCGCGCGGATGGGCGAGGGGCGCCAGCTGTTCGAGGCCGTGCTGGCCAGCCCGGCCTTCCGCAGCGGCGCCGTCGGCCCGTTCGATGTGCACGTCCTCGCCGGCAAAGGGCCCGCGGCCTGCAAGGCCGCCGACCGCGTGCGCGACACCGTGCTGGCGACGCTCGCGCCCGCGGCCGACATCGTGACCCGGCTCTGGCCGGCTGGCGGCAAGGGCCTGGTCTCGGCCACGCGCTTGCCTGTCGTCATGGCCCCCGAGCACGTCGATTACCTGCAGCTCGTGGCGCTGCTCGACCACTGCGAGCGCGCCGGCTACTCAGGCTGGGCGCCGAGCAACTCGCTCGAGGCGCCGGACGTGCTGGGCGCGGAGGTCGCGCGCACCTGGGAGGTGCAGGTCTTCGACCTCTCTCACACGGTCATCGCCAGCCGCCAGCAGGCCTGGCTGACGCACGGCGTCGGCTACTACAGCCTCGCGATGGTGGCCAACCGCGCGCTGCGGCGCGGCGCGTGGGGGCTCGTGCCGCCGTGGCTGTCGGCCGGCCTCATCGACGAGTGCGACATCGCGGCGTACGGCGAGGCGTGGGTGGGCAAGGAAGGCTGGACGAGCCAGACGCCGGGCTGGTCGCGCACCGGCTGGTCGGGCTTCGTGCCGCAGGGAGCCGTGCCGCCCGCGCCGCTCACCGGACCGCCGGCGACCCTGGGCGTCACGGTCACCAAGACCAGCGATCCCTGGCTCGACCCCGATGCCAGCCGCACGCGGCACTGGACCCAGCTCCTGGCCGACCTGAAGTCCGAGGCGCCGGCCAGCTTCGCGCGCGCCGCCGACACGGAGAGCTTCCTGCCGCGCGACCGGGCCGCGGCGCGCTGCCTGCTGCACCTGATGCTCAGCGGCGCCGACGGCCGGGCCAGCTTCACGGCGCTGCTCGACGAGCCTGCCGACACACCGGCCGACGGGATGCCGGACAGCGACCCGCTGCCCGTGCTCCTCGCCCGCGCGCTGGGCGGCGTGCCCGACGTGGACCGGCTCGAGTCGCTCGACACGCGCGCCCTGCTCGCCGAGCTCGGGCGGCCGGACCTCGTCGCGCGGGTCGAGCAGGCCGGCGGGGCGGACGCGCTCGCGCTGAACGACCACCGCGCGCAGGCCGCCTGGCTGTACAAGCACCGCTGCGACACGGCGACGCGCAGCGCCCTCTACCAGGCCTTCCTGGAGATCGAGTACGTGCAGCAGCTGGCGGAATGGCGGGCCCTCGGGCCGCATCTCGACGCGGGCCTGCGGGCTGCGCTCGCGGCCTCCAGGACCTTCCCCAAGGATGACCGCGACACCGCGCGGGTCATCGCGGCGCTCCGGACCGGCCTGGCCGCGCCCGTCGCCGCGCCGGCTGTCGAGCCGTCCCGCGCCCGCAGCCGCTGAGCGTCGGGGCCGACCGGGCCCGGGAATCGCGCGGGCCCGGCCTCAGCGCAGCAGCTTCTCGACCTCGGGCGCCACCGCCTCCGCCACCACGCGGTGCCCCGCTGGCGACAGGTGCCGGTCGGCGAGGAACGCGCCCGGCAGCTCCGGCAGCGCCGCGAGGACGGGCGTGAGATCCAGCGCCGGCAGCGGCAGCTTGTGGCAGACGCTCAGCATCCGCTGCTGCGTGAGGCCCGCGCGGTAGTCCGCCGGGTCCAGCTGCACCTTCTGCAGCAGCGCCAGGCGGTCGGCCTCCACGAGGTGCCACCAGCTCGGGAGCACCAGCACGAGCACCGGCGCGCGGCCGGCGGCATCGCGGATCGCGCTCAGGGACTCGCTCACCTTCTTCATGACGCGCGGCACCACGGGCACCGGGTGCTCCCGGTCCCAGGAGCGTCCGGGGTCGATCGCGTCCATGAAGAGGCCGGCAATGCACTGGTTGGGGCGGCTGCGCTTCGGGAAGCCGGCGAAGGCCTTGACCTCTTCGGGAGGTATCAGGGGCTGCAGGGCCCACGGCGCTTCGGCGTCGATGAAGGTCATCTCCAGCTCGAACCAGGCGCGCGAGTCGAGCCGGACGCCTGAGCTGGCCTCAGCGCAGCAGCGCCTCGATCGCCGGCGCGACGGTCTCGGCCACGAAGCGGTGCCCCTCGGCATTCAGGTGCCGGTCCGCCTGCAGAAACCAGTGGTCCGGATCGCCGTGCTCGGTGAAGCGCGGCGTCAGGTCGACGACCGGGAGCGACATGCTGGCGCACAGCTCCTCCAGGCGCTGCTGGGTCAGCCCGAGCCGGTACTCGGCCGGGTCGAGGCGCACCTTCTTCAGCAGCGCCATGCGGTCGGGCTCCGACACGTGCCACCAGGACGGCATGAGCACGACCAGCACGGGCGCGCGGCCGGCCGTGGCGCGCATCGCGGACAGCGACTCGCGCACCTTGTCCAGCACGCGCGGCACCACGGGAAGCGGCTGCGCCGCGTCCCACGAGCGCTGCGGGTCGATGACGTCCATGAACAGGCCCGCGACGCACTGGTTGGGGCGGTTGCGGGGCGGGAAGCCCGCGAACGCGGCCTCCTCGTCGGGCGGGGGTACAGGCTGCAGCGCCCAGGGCGAGCCGGCCTCGATGAGCGCCAGCTCCAGCTTCATCCACGCGCGCGACCTGAGCATGAAGCGCGCGCGGGCCGAGCGGCGCAGCAGCGCGGCCCAGTCGCCGCCCATGCAGTAGCCGCCCTCGACGTACTTGGCGCGCTGCTGGTCGTCCACGAAGTCGTTGCCGAGGTAAATGGTGCTGACGACCACGTCGGGATCGAAGGCCGCCGCGACCCGGCGCAGGCAGCGCGCCTGCTCCACCGTGCCGTAGCCCGGCACCCCGGCATTGCCGGTCACCACCGGCCGCCCGAGCTGCTGCGCGAGCAGGCCCTGCAGCAGCGCCGGGAAGGCCTCCTCTCCCGCGACGCCGTAGCCGAAGACGAACGAGTCGCCGAGGCAGAGCACGCGCAGCTCGTCCGGCTGCCGCGGCCCGATCTCGGGGCTGCGCAGGCCGAGGCGGTCGAGGCGCACCGGCACCGTGCGACCCTCGACGGTGAACTCGCCTTCCCAGCCCGGCACCGTGCGGACCGAGCCCTGCTCCTCGGCATTCTCGTACATGCCCACCAGGTCGCCTTCGGCCGAGAAGGGGCTGGGGAACAACGCGCGCGCCCCCAGCTCGAGGCCCAGGGCCAGGAGGAGGAGCAGCCCGATCAGGAAGCCGAGGCGCCTGGGCCAGCTGCGCCGACGCCGGCGCGGCGCGGCCACAGCGCCGCCCACGCCTGATCCGTCCTGAGCCTGCCGCATGGCCAATCCCGACGAGATGCGCGGACCCAGCCTGCCCGCAGACGAGGGGAGCGCGCCACCGCCGGCCGGTCGCCCGGCCCCGACCTCACTCGTGCCGCAGCGCCGCGATGGGCTCCATGTTCGCGGCCTTGCGCGCTGGATACAGGCCGAAGGCAATGCCCGTCAGCATCGAGACGCCGAGCGAGAGCGCCAGCGCCCAGGGAGTGATGACCGCCTCCCACTCGGTGGCGCGCTTGAGCAGCTGCGTGCCGGCCACGCCCACCGCGACGCCCAGCAGGCCGCCGAGCGAGGTGAGCGTGACCGTCTCCACCAGGAACTGCCAAGTGATGTCGAGGCCGGTGGCCCCCAGGGCCCGGCGGATGCCGATCTCCCGGGTGCGCTCGGTGATGGATGCGAGCATGATGTTGAGCACGCCGATGCCGCCCACCAGCAGCGAGATGCCGGCCACGATGGGCAGCACGATGTCGAAGACGCGCTGGGTCTTGCGGCGCGACTCCCAGCGGCTCGAGCGGGCCCGCGATCTCGTAGTCTCTTCTGCTTGTGGCTGGGACATCTTCGCGCGATTCCGTGGCCACGTGCCGCCAGCGTCGCGCGATGCCGAGGTCGGAACGACGCGACCCTGAAGCGCCCAGGAAGGCCACTGGGGACCGGCGGTGAATCGAGCAACCGCGCGAGGCCCTCCGATAGAGGCCTTGGCAGTGGGCGCCGATCGGCATAGGCTTTCGACCATTGGGAACTCGCGGGCTACGAAGGTCGCGGCCCGCGCCGGCCGACTCAACCTTGGCGGCAGGGACTCGCGATGTCGACGTTGACTGTGCGGACTCCCCAGCGTCGGCCGGTGGATTCAGGTCAGTGACTGACCACGCAGGGCGCATGGTCCGTCCTCCTCGGCGCGCACGCGCCTGGATTGAGGTGATTGGCGTCGTAGGCCTGCTCACCTCACCGTGCCTCGCGCAGGCGGATCATCCCGCGTTGCTTAAAGCAGGGTTGAACTGGTCCACGTTCTTTCACGGCGAGGAGACCGGGCTCAAGGCGACGTATGTGCGGGCAGTGGCCGAGAGAGCCGACGGTTCCATCGTCATCGCTGGCGAGACGAATGCAAAGACGCTCCCGGTCACACCCGGAGCCTTCGACGAGACCTACAACGGTGGCAACACGAGTGACGCCTTCGTGGCATGCTTCTCAGCTGACGGGTCCCATCTGGTCTTCTCGACCTACCTGGGCGGGTCTGACTTCGACATGGCAACCGGCGTGGCGGTACTGGGATCGGGCGACATCGTCGTCACGGGCGAGACTCAGTCCGCGGACTTTCCCGTGACTGGTAACGCGTACCAGGCGACGCTGAACTTCATCGATGGCTTCGTCGCTCGGCTGGATGCCTCGGGAAGTTTCCTCGTGTGGTCCACGTACATCGGTGGAAGTGAGTTCGACGAGGTCTTCGCTCTGGACGTTTCCTCGGACGACCAGTGGATTGCGATCGGCGGTCGGACGACTTCGCCGGACTATCCGATGTTTCCGTGGAGTTATGACCCGACCTATGAGGGAAACACACCCGGGATTGGCGGCGATGCCTACGTTGCACTCTTCGATGTGGACACGGGTCAGCTTGAATCGAGCACGTTCCTGGGCGGTGTCGAGGACGATGTCGTCTCAGACCTCGCCTTCGATACCAATGGCACGCTCGTCGTGCTGGGGGGAAGCAACTCGCGCGATTTCCCCATCACGCCGGACGCGTACAACTCGACCGACCCCGGAGGATTCGCCTGCCGGCTCTCCGATCACCTCTCGGAGCTGCTGGCCTCGACCTTCCTCGGTGCCGACGCGGGTGCCGGTTCGCTGGCGCTCGGGCCTGGTGGCTCCTGCACACTCGCCGGCACTTCAGATGGCCAGGATGCACCGACCACGCCAGGCGCGTTCGATGAGACGTGGAACGGCGCGTTCGACGGCCACATCATGCAGTTGGACTCGAAGCTGTCGCATCTGCTCGTCGGAACCTACGTCGGTGGCGAGGGATTGGACCGCCTGTACACGATGGACGTTGATGCCAGCGGCGTTATCTCCTTCGCAGGCGCGTCGAACTCCGAATTCCTGCCCTCAACCAAAGGCTGCCTCCAAGAGCACGGCACGCTTGGCGACCTCGACGACCTCTTCATCGGCCGGCTGTCCCCCGGCGGGGGCAAGCTCTTCTACCTCACCTACCTGGGCGGCAGCAGCGATGATGGAATGCCCTCGGTGCCGGGTGTGGCTGTCGGCGCCGCTGCCAACGGTGACCTGCTCCTCGGATCGAGGACGACCTCGACGGACTGGCCCGTCACGCCGGGCGCCTTCGACCAGACCTTCGGCGCCGGCGGGCCGGGCATCGTCGTCCGCCTCGACCTGCTCCCGATCGGCGTCAGCCGCTACGGCAGCCCGACCGCGGGCTGCAGCGGGACACCGACAATCGGAGTCGAGAGCCAGCCCAGCCTGGCCGACGGCGGGTTCACGCTGTACGCGACCGCGCTGCCGCCACTCACGCACGGCAACTTCGCCGTCGTCTCGCTCGAGCCCTCGCACGGCACCCTCCACATCGGCGGTGCAGCGCTCTGGATCGGCGTTGCGAATGTCGTGGCCGTCGTCCCGGTCATGAGTGACGGCTTCGGCTTCGGGGAACTTGCCATCCACCTTCCGAACGATCCGCTGCTTCTCGATTTCGCCGCCTGCGCCCAGGTGCTCTTCAAGGACCCGTGTCCCGGCGGTGGCTGGCAGGCGACCACGGGCCTGGCGATCAAGATCCAGCCGTAGGCCCACGTTCGATCCGGGCCACTCTGCCGCGCGTCACTCGTGCCGCAGCGCCGCGATGGGCTCCATCTTCGCCGCCTTGCGCGCAGGGTACAGGCCGAAGGCAATGCCCGTCAGCATCGAGACGCCGAGCGAGAGCGCCAGCGCCCAGGGAGTGACGACCGCCTCCCACTCCGTCATCCGCTTGAGCAGCTGCGTGCCGGCCACGCCCAGCGCGACGCCCAGCAGGCCGCCGAGCGAGGTGAGCGTGACCGTCTCCACCAGGAACTGCCAGGTGATGTCGAGGCCGGTGGCCCCCAGCGCGCGGCGGATGCCGATCTCCCGGGTGCGCTCGGTGATGGACGCCAGCATGATGTTGAGCACGCCGATGCCGCCCACCAGCAGCGAGATGCCGGCCACGATGGGCAGCACGATGTCGAAGACGCGCTGGGTCTTGCGGCGCGACTCGAGCAGCTCGAGCGGCACGGTGATCTCGTAGTCCTTCTTCTTGTGGAAGCTGGTGAGGATGGCCGAGATGCCGCGCGCGGCGTTCTCGACGTGGTTCTCGTCGTCCACCACGCACAGGAGCTGGTGCAGCTCGACCTTGCTGGACTCGAAGCTGCCCGAGCGGAACTTGCGGTTCTCGAGGCCGAAGCGGTCGACCACGGTGTCGAAGGGCACGTAGACCTCGAGCGTGCGGTCGTCGATGCCCAGCGCGGCGCGGTTGGGGCTCTGGAACTCGTTGTCCGGCAGCACGCCCACGACGCGGAAGAACTCCGAGCCCACCTTGAGGTCGAGCTCGAGCGGGTCGCCGACGTAGAGGGCGTCGCGCAGCAGGCGCGCGCGCACCACGGCCACGCGGCGGCGCAGCAGCCCGTCGTCGGCGGTGAGGGCGCGGCCCAGCATGGGGTGCAGGTTGAGGCGCTCGAAGTACTCGGGCGTGACGCCGCGCACCTTGGCCTCGAGGCGCCGGCTCTTGAACCACAGCCACTTGTCCACGTCGTGCACCGGCAGCACCTCGAGCACGCCCGGCAGCGTGGCGCGGATCTGCGCGGCGTCCTTGAAGGTGAGGCCGTACTCGATGGTCCAGCTGCGCTGGTTCTCCTGGCTCTGGACGTTCTCCTCCTCGGGCGGGCGCTGGGCGTTGATGATGATGTTGCGTATGCCCAGCTCGCCGATCTGCGCCAGGATCGCGCGGCGCGCGCCCTCGCCGGTGGAGACCATGCTCATCACCGAGGCCACGCCGAAGATGATGCCCAGCGCCGTGAGGAAGGTGCGCAGCTTGTGGCGCGCCAGGTTGCGCAGCGCCTCGCGGACCAGCTCGATCACGCGGGCACCGGGATGCGCTCGACGGGCGGCAGGCGGCCGCTGTCGGACTCGACGCGCCCGTCGCGCAGGGCCACGCGGCGCGGCGCCTGCTCGGCGATGCCGGGGTCGTGCGTGATGAGCACCAGCGTGCTGCCGGCGCGGTGCAGCTCGTGGAACAGCTCCATGATCTCGCGGCCGGTCTGGGTGTCCAGGTTGCCGGTGGGCTCGTCCGCCAGCAGCAGCGCCGGCTCGTTGGACAGGGCGCGCGCGATGGCGCAGCGCTGGCGCTCGCCGCCCGAGAGCTGCGCCGGCCGGTGCTGCGCGCGCGCGCCCAGGCCCACGTGATCGAGCAGCTCCAGCGCGCGCTTGCGCCGCTCGCCCCGGCCGCGCCGCGCGTAGAACATCGGCAGCTCCACGTTCTCCAGCACGGTCAGGTGGCTGACCAGCTGGAAGGACTGGAAGACGAAGCCGATGCGCCGGTTGCGCAGGTGCGAGAGCTGCGTGTCGTCGAGGCTCCTCACGTCGCGCCCCTCGACCAGGTAGTGGCCGAAGGAGGGCACGTCGAGGCAGCCGAGGATGTTGAGCAGGGTGGACTTGCCGCTGCCTGACGGACCGATGACGGCCAGGTACTCGCCCTGCTCGACGGTCATGTCCACGTCGGCGAGCACGCGCAGCGCGGCGTGCCCGGCGCCGTAGGTCTTGCCCACGCCGCGCAGCTCGAGGATGGCCGTCATGGCGTGGCCGGCTGGGCGGCGGGGGCGGCGGCCACGGCCTGCGGCTCGGCGGCGGCCTGCGGCTTGGGCGCCTCGCCCGGCTCGGCGGCGCGCGGCAGCTGCGGGTTGTAGAGCAGCACGTGCTCGCCCTCCTTCACGCCCGTGGCCAGCTCGACGAAGTTGTCGTTGCTCGTGCCGGTGGTCACCTCGCGCGCCTGCGGCTGGCCGTCCGCGCCGACGACCCACACCCAGCTCCTGCCCTCGCGCGGGAAGACGCACTGCAGCGGGGCGTACAGCACGTCGTCGCGCCTGTCGACGAAGATCTCGGCCTTGGCCGAGATGCCCGGCTTGAGCGCCAGGCTGCTCGTGTCGGCCAGCGTGACCGACACGTCGAACTTCTTGACCTCGGGGTCGCGGTCCCAGGGGTTCCCGCTGCCGGCGATGGACGCGATCTTGGTCACCTCGCCGTCGAGCACCACGCCCGGGTAGGTGTCCATGGTCACCTTGCACTTCTGGCCTGCCTCGAGCTTGTTCACGTCGGCCTCGTGCACGGACAGCTTGACCTGCATGACGCGCAGGTCGGGCAGCGTGATGAGCACCATGCCGCCCCAGATCTCGCCGCCCAGCCGGATGTTGTCGCGGTTCCAGGGCTGCTCGGGATCGCCGTAGAGGACGATGCCGGGCGAAGGCGCCTTGACCGTCATCTTCTCGATCTCCTTCTGGTTGCGGTCGAGGCGCTCCTTGAGGCGCGTGAGGCGCTTGTCGTTCTGCTCGACGGCCACCTCCTTCTGCCGCAGCAGCGACTGCGTGCGCAGGTCGGCGTTGTTGCGCTCGCGCTGGGCGTCGCGCACCGCGGCCTCCTTCTCGGTCAGGTCCATGGGCAGCTTGTACTTCTCGAACATGTCGAGCTCGCGCCTGGCGCCCTCGAGCACCACCTCGGCCTTCTCGCTCTCGATCTCGTTCTGCTCCAGCTCGCTCTTGGGGATGTACTCCTGCTTGAAGAGCAGCTGGCTGTCCTCGAGCTTCTTCTTGCTGCGGGCGGCCGTGGTCTCGGCGTCCTTGATGGCGATCTCCAGCTTGCGCCGCTCGCCGGGCGCGTCGCCGTCGCGGTACTTCTCGAGGTCCATCTTGGCCTTGTCCAGGGCGATCTGGCTCTTCTCGATCGAGGCCTCGTTGTCGGCCTTCTGGATCTCGAGCTCGTTCTTCGAGGTGGACAGGTTGGCCTCGGCGGCCACGATGTCCAGGGTGATCTGCTGCTGGTCGGTCTCCAGCTCCGTGGTGTCCAGCTTCGCGAGCACCTCGTCCTGGGCGACGGTCTTGCCCTCCTCGACGAGCAGCGTGAGCTTGCTGCTGCTCTCGGTGCCGGTGGAGAGCTTCTGGCTGTCCTTGGCCACCAGCGTGCCGTTCTCGGTGAGCGTCACCGTGAAGGAGCCGTGCTGCACCGCGAACATCGACTCGGGCGGGATGGCCGCGGCGGCCGCGTCGTCGCCGCCGAAGGCGCCGGACAGCACCACGGCGATCACGCCGACGCCGACCAGCGAGGCGATGATCAGCGGCAGCTTCATTCGATCCACATCCCGTCGTCACCGAGGAAGAGGATGCCCAGGTTGCGGAACAGGCGCAGGCGCGCGATGACATGCTGCGCCTGCAGGTCGATGAGCTGGTTCTGCGCCTCCACGAGGCTCTTGCGCGCGTCCAGCAGGTCGCGGCTCTGCGCGTCGCCCGACTCGTACTTGATCTGCGTCACGGCCACGGCGCGCAGCTCCTGCTGGATCTGCTCCTTCTGCAGCTCGATCTGCTGGTCGAACTGCCGCAGCGTCCGCAGCTGGCTGCGCACGTCGCGCTCCACGTTGTCGAACTCGAGCTGCAGGTTGCGCCGCGACTCGTCGACGCTGATGAGCGCCGCGCGGTAGGCGTTGCGCTCCTCCTGCAGGTTGAGCGGCAGGTTGAGCGTCAGGGCGGCCGTGGCGTCCCAGCGGTCCGGCGTGATGTGATTGAAATCGCTCGAGTCGTTGTTGAGGTGGTAGCCCAGGTCCAGCCCGAGCTCCGGTTGCAGCGCGTCGCGCGCGATGATGACCTGGCGCTCGGTGTCCTCCAGCCGCTCGCGCGCGTTCATCAGGTCCAGCCGGTTGGCCAGCGCGACGGCCACGGCCGATTCCTCGTCCAGGTTCACGGCGCGGTAGACGGGCTCCTCGTCGCTCAGCACGACCGGCGCATTGGTGGCCAGGCCGATCTTGATCTTGAAGTCGTCCAGCGCGGACTTGTAGTCCGTGCGCGCCTCGATGAGCTGGTTCTCGGCATCGATCTCGCGGCGTCGCGCATTGAACACGTCCACGTCCTGGATCCGGTCCACCTGCCGCAGCGCCACGGACTTGGTGGCGTCGAAGACCGCGTCGCGCCAGCTCTGCTCCAGGTTGGCGATCGACGCCTTGCGGCTGACGAGGTCGTAGAAGTCGCGCGCGACGTCGATCGAGAAGTCCTCGCGGAACAGCTCGAAGTCGCGCACCGCGTAGACGACGTTGCGCTCGCCCTGCGTGAGGGCCTCGTGGCTCACCAGGTAGCCCGAGCCCCGCAGCAGCGGCTGGCTCAGGTCGAAGCCCAGGCCGCTCGAGTAGACAGGATCCAGCACCTTCACGGGGTCAGTGAACGGGTCGCCGTCGGTGTCGACGCTGTGCGTGGAGGCGATGTGCGTGCGGGAGACATGCGAGTCGAAGGTCGCCGTGCCGCCCGTGTCCAGGATCTGGCTCACCCCGAACGTGCCCAGCAGCTCGGTGCTGGACGGCTGGCCCTCGCTGTCGTGCCACAGCGTGCTGATCGTGCTGTTCAGGATGGGGCCGAAGTTGTAGCGCGTCAGCGTGAGCGACAGCCCCGCGAGGTAGAGCGAGTCCTGGCGGTCGAGGTACTCGCGTCCGGTGCCCACGGCGAGCGCCAGCGAGGATCTCAGGTCGAGCTTGATCGCGTCGGGCGAGCTGCTGTCCAGCGGTGCCGTGAGGTCGGCCTCGGAGGCGCGGCCCGCGGCCTTCGACTCCTGCCCGGGGCCGCCGCCCGGGCTCGGGCCTTCGCCCTCGGGGGGGAGCTGCGGCGCCACAGGCTCGGGCTTGGCCGCGGGGGCCGGCTGCAGCACCTCGCGCTCGCGGCCGGAGAGCACCTCGGTGTGCAGCTTGTCCAGCAGCGCGCCCACCTCGGCGTCGGCCGAGTCGGCCTGCTCGCCGGGGGTGAGGCACCCCCCGAGCAGGGCCGCCAGCAGGCCCAGCGCGGCGACGTGGAGCGACCTGCCCTGTCTCATCGGCTCGAGGCTCCCGGGCGTCCGGCCGGCTGCCGGCGCACACCCCAAGTACGCTTGTGGCGCCGGCAAGTAGCAACGGATGGGACGGCAGCGTACCGGATGCCTTCCCGGGCGGGGTCCGTCGGGCCGTGGCGGGTGGGTGGCCGGGACCCAGTGGGCGTCTTCGCCAAGGCTCCGGAAACGGAAAAGGGTCCGCGCCCCCTGCTGGGACGCGGACCCTCGCTCGGCGCCCGCCGGGGAGCGCCGGGACACGTCTCGGACGGTCAGTGGACCGCGGGGACCGTGGTCACCGCGTACTGGAGGCCAACGACGGCCGCCACCTGGTCCATCTCCTCCGTCGGGCCCGTCGCCATCGACGGCTTGATGGGATTCTCGCCACCCCAGAACTCGATCGAGTTGAAGATGATCGCGTCGCCCAGCATGCAGATGCCATACACCGGGATGATCGCGAGGACGAGGAACACGCCCTCACGACCCCACTTGTTCTCGATCGAGCCGTTCCAGTGGTGCAGGTTCCTGGTGAGGTTGAACGGGCCATAGCAGCCCGAGGTCAGCGAGCCGAGCAGGAGAAGGCTGGCGAGAGTGGCCGCCTTGATGGACTTGCGCATGCGCGAGACTCCGTGAGGGTTCGAGAGGGCCGCGCATCGTCGCCGTCGGCGCAGCGGACGAGGCCGCCCGCCCCCGGCGCGCGACAGCGCGGAGACATGGCAGCGCATCATGTCTGTCCGACCCCCTCGGGTCAAACACTCGTGGGCGGAAGGCCTTCCGTGGGGGGCACCTCGGGCCGCG
>DASUFI010000181.1:0-31612 GCA_036274635.1 Planctomycetota bacterium | reverse complement strand
CGCCGCGAGCGCCGTAGGCGCGACGCGGCGCAAACGATGCGCGAGGCCGCGTCAAATCGGGCCCGGCGAGGCGTTGTGCCGGCGGGACACTCCGAGGCCGCTGAGGATGTCACGCGGCACAACAACGAAGCCCGGCCCGATATGCCGCGGCCGAAGTGGCCACAACCGCCGGCCTACCCCACGCGCGAATCGCCCCCCGCGCTGCGAGCGCCGGAGGCGCGAGCAGCGACGCGAGGTGCGAGGCCGCGTCAAATCGGGCCCGGCGAGGCGTGGCGAAGGCGCGACACCGGAGGCGGGCTCCGAGCCCGCTGAGGATGTCGCGCGAAGCCACAACGAAGCCCGGCCCGATTTGCCGCGGCCGCAGCCTCCACTCAGCGCTTCTTCATCTTCTCCTGCAGCAACCGCCCCAGCTTCACGCTCGCCCGCCGGTGCAGCTGCCTCGTCGCCTCCGAGCTCTCGCGCCCCATCTGCGCCGTCACCCACTCCCAGCTGCCGCCGCAGTAGGTGCGCAGGGCGATGACCTCGCGGTACTCGTCGGGCAGCTCGGCCACGCACTCGTCGACCAGGATGGCCAGCTCGCGCTGAGCGGCGATCTCGTCGGGCGGCAGCTGCTCGGCCGCCGGCATGCCGAAGAAGTCGCCGCTCTCGCTGCGGCGCTCGAGCGGCTGCTCGCGGCTGCGGTCGCGCTTGGCGGCCGACATGCGCCGGTTCACGTCCAGCATCTGGTTCTCGGCGATCTTGGCCAGCCATTGCAGGATGGCGGCCTGGCTGCGCAGCTCCAGCTCGTTGAGGTTGGCGGCGGCCTTGCGCAGCGTCTCCTGCACCACGTCCATCGACTCGACGTGCTTGCGCAGCTTGTTGCTGATGCGGATGCGCACGATGCGCAGCACGCGGTCCTGGTAGCGCGCCAGCAGGGCCTCGAGCGCCTCGCGGCTGCCGGCCTGCGCCTCGTGGACCAGCTTCATCGACTCGGTGAGGTCGGGCAGCGCGTCCGGCGCGAGGCTCTCGTGGAGCGGCTGGGCCTCGGGCAGGGCCTCGCCGGATGTGGCGCTGCCGGCGGAGGCGGGAGGTGTCTCGGGACGTTCGGGATCGATCACCGCGCAGGAGCCAGCGGGGAAGGCGGGCGGAACGCAGCAGCCGCCCGATAGGCCGGTTGCCGGGGCGACTATACACTCCACCCTGCGGGCCGGACGCGTCGGGACCGGGCGCGCCGGGCCGTCGGGACACCGCATGCCGCAGGACGCGACCGCGCTCTTCGACTCCTGGCTCGACCGCATGGAAGCGGGCGAGGAGGCCGACTTCGAGGCGCTGGTGCGCGAGCATCCCGACCTGGGCGGCACGCTGCGCGAGCTGCACCGCAGCTGGCAGGCGCTGCAGGCCGACCTCGAGTCCGCGCTGCCCGGGCCGCTGCCCACCGAGTCCTTCTTCCGCGCGCCGGCGGCGCCGCCACCGGGGCCGGCGGTGCCGCTCGAGCCCGGCCTCGTGCTGGGCGACTTCCGGCTGATCCGCCCGCTCGGGCAGGGCGGCATGGGCTCGGTGTGGGAAGCCGAGCAGGTCTCGCTGGGGCGACGCGTGGCGCTCAAGCTGCTGCGCCCGGGCCGCGGCGCGCCGCGTCTGCTGGTGCGCGAGGCGCGCGTCGCGGGGCGCCTGGACCATCCGGGCCTCGTGCCCGTGCACGCGGTGGGCGCGGCCGACGGCACGCCCTACATCGCCCAGCAGCTCGTGGGTGACGGCTTCACGCTGGCGGACTTCCTCGACCGCGTGCGCCGCCTCGACCGCCCGCCGCCGGACCACGACCGCCGCGTCGCCCGCCTCGTGGCCGACGTGGCCGACGCGGTGCACGCCGCGCACGAGGCCGGCGTGATGCACCGCGACCTCAAGCCGCAGAACATCCTCATCGACGACGAGGACCGCCCGCGCGTCACGGACTTCGGCCTCGCGCACGAGGCGGCGGAGGACGAGGACATCGCGCGGCCCGGGCTGGTCGGCACGCTGGCCTACATGAGCCCCGAGCAGGCCGGTGGCCGGGAGCTGGAGATCGACCGCCGCAGCGACGTGTTCTCGCTGGGCGCGGTGCTGTGGGAGGCGCTCACCCTGCGCCGCGCCTTCGATGGCGACTCGGCCCAGGAGGTGCTGTGGGCCGTGCTGCACGACGACCCGCCCGACCCGCGCCGCATCCGGCCCCGCGTGCCACGCGACCTGGCGGCCATCTGCACCAAGTCGCTGCGCAAGGCACGCGACCAGCGCTACGGCACCATGCGCGAGCTGGCCGAGGACCTGCGCCGCTTCCTGCGCGCCGAGCCCGTGCAGGCCGAGCCCGAGTCGGCGCTGGCGCTGGCGTGGAAGTGGTCGCGCCGCCACCCGGCCTGGGTGGCCAGCCTCGCGCTGGGCGGCGCGGCGCTGGTCGTGATCAGCGGCCTGCTGCTGCACGAGATCGACTTGCGCAAGGACGCTCAGGACGCGCGCGACTCGGCCGCCGAGCACGCGCAGCAGGCGGAGGACGCGGCGACGCTGGCGCAGCAGCGCGCGGCCGAGGCGCGCCGCCAGAGCTACCTGGCCAACCTGCGCGCCGCCGACGCCGCGCTGGCGCAGGGCGGCTGGGCCGAGGCGCGCCGCGTGCTGGAGGCCTGCCCCGAGGAGCACCGCGGCTGGGAGTGGCACCATCTGTGGCTGCGCTCGCAGGCCTCGCTGCTCGCGCTGCAGCCGGGTGGCGGCGCCGTGCTGGCGACGGCCATGACGCCGGACGGCCGGCGCGTCGTCACCGGCTGCGCCGACGGCACGCTGCACGTCTGGGACGGCGAGACCGGCGCGCGACTCGGCGTGCTGGACGGCCACGGCGGCGCCGTGAACGCGGTGGCCATCACCGACGACGGCGCGCGTGCCGTCGCCGGCGGGGCCGACGGCATCGTGCGCGTGTGGGACGTCGAGCACGGCCGCCCGCTGGCCGAGCTGCCGGGTCACACGCTGCCGGTGCTCGCGGTGGCCTGCGACGCCGGGGGCGATCTCATCGTCTCGGGCAGCGAGGACGGCAGCGCGCGCGTCTGGCGACCGGCGCACGCCGAGCCGCAGGTGCTCGAGCCCATGCTGCACGCGGCGGTGAGCAGCGTGGCCGTCTCGCCCGACGGCAGCACGGTCGTCACGGGCACGCGCTACGGCGCGATCGAGGCCTGGTACCCGGCCACCGGCCGCCTGCGCACACGCCTCGTGCTGTACGAGGCGCCCGACGTGCCGCTGGCGCTCTCGCCGGACGGAACGCGCGTGGCGAGCGGCGGCGCCGACGGCAAGGTGCGGGTGCGCGCCGTGGAGGACGGCACGCAGATCTTCGAGTTCGCCGCGCACGACTCGGCGGTCGGACGCGTGACGTGGAGCCGCGACGGTGCGCGCCTGATCACGATCCCGACGTCCGGCGGCGAGCTGCGCGTCTTCTCGACGGTCGACGGCCAGCCGCTGCCCGGGCGCTCCGGCCAGGAGGGCCGCCTGCTCTCGCTGGCCACCGACGCCTCGGGCGAGCGGGTCGTGGCCGGCGGCTCGCAGGGCCTGGCCTGGCTCTGGCTGCGCTCGGCGCCGCCGCAGGGGCCCGAGCTGCCGCGGCTGGGCGGGCCGGTGCTCTCGCTGGCCTGCGACGACGACGGCGCGCGGCTGCTGGTGGCGGCTCTGGGCACGGTGGGCGGGCGGCTGCTGGACCTGGGCGCCGGCGGGCCCGGCCTCACTCTCGCCGACGCCGCCGGAGCGCCCAGCGCGGTGGCGCTGGACGGCCAGGGCCGCGTGGCCGCGCTGGCCACGCTGCGCGACCCGGACGTGCGCGTGCTCGACGTGGCCACGGGTCGCGAGAGCGCGCGTCTCGCCGGCCCGCCGGGGGGCGTCACGGGCCTGGCACTGAGCGCCGACGGCCGCACGCTGCTGGCCGCCGCGCGCGACGGCAGGATCTACGTCTGGTCGCTGCCCGACGGCACGCCCCGCCCCACGCTGTCCGGGCACGAGAGCATCGTCTCCTCGGTGGCCCTCTCGGCCGACGGCCGGCGCGCCGCCTCGGCCTCCCTCGACGGCACCGTGCGCCTGTGGGACGTGGCCGTCGCCCAGGGCCGCGTGCTCACCGCGGCGGCCTGGTACGAGGACGCGCTCGTGGCGCTCTCCGCCGACGGACGACGCGTGGCCTCGGCCTCCATCCACTCCGACACGGCCACCGTGTGGAACGCCGACACCGGCGAGGTGCTCTGCACGCTGCCCGGCCACGGCACCGGCGTGGGCGCGCTGCTGCTCTCGCCCGACGGCACGCGCGTGCTCTCCACGTCGGGCCGCGAGGCCGCCATCCGCGTGTGGGACGCCCGCAGCGGCGAGCTGCTGCTGCTGCTCACGGGCCACGACGCGCCCGTCACCGCGCTGGCCATGAGCGGCAACGGCCGGCGCCTCGTCTCCGGCGGCAAGGACGGCGCCCTGCGCGTCTGGGATGCCGGGGACTAGTACCGTGAGGCACGGGACTAGGGCGTGATGACCTTCAGCGCGGTGCTCAGGGCCACGCCCTTGGGCGCGCCAGGGTCCACGATCGCGATCTGCAGCACGAGCTGCAGCGCCGGCGGTGTCTCGGCCGGCGCGAAGTAAGGCAGCTGGAGCTGCCCGGAAGCATCGGTGAAGATCGGCAGCAGCAGGATGGGCGGGAAGGCCTTGAGGAAGCCGCCCTTGAAGGGCACGGGCGCGCTGCCGATCGAGAGGCAGATCAGCGACAGCGCGTTCGGCGCGGCATTCACCAGCGTGATGGCGCCGAAGCCGCCCGGCGCGAACAGGCCCACGCCCGAGAGGCTGGCCACGCCCGAGGCGCCGGGGAGCGCGCCGCCGATGTCCGCCCAGGCGCCCGCCGGCACGCGCTGGTTGCGCAGCACGGCGACCTGGTCGGACTGCGTGTCCACCACGAGCGTGTCGAGCAGCCCGTCGGCCGCCAGGTCCGCCAGCGCCAGCTGCGCGGACTTCGAGCCGCTGCCGTAGTCCTGGCGCTCCACGACGCCCGTGCCGCCGCCGCGGAACACCGAGAGCGTGTTGCTGTCGAGGCACGACACCAGCGCGTCGTCGTGGCCGTCGCCGTTCACGTCGCCCAGCTGCACCCGGACGGGTCCGGCGGCGGTGGCTTTCGAGGTGGCGGCGAAGAAGCCGCCCGAGCCGTTGCCCCGCGACACGAAGAGCTCCGGCTGGTCGCTCGCGAGCGTGACCGCATCGAGCGAGCCGTCGTCGTCGACGTCGCCCAGCGCGATGTCCTGCAGCGCGCTGGCTCCTACGCTGAAGAGCTGCGGCGGGGACCAGAGACCCAGCGGGTTCTTCAGCAGCCGGTCGATCTGGCCCAGTCCCGGCAGGCCGCCAGCGCAGACGATGTCGAGGTCACCGTCCTCATCGAGGTCGCCGAGCGCCAAGGCGACCGGCAGGGCGACGAGCATGAGGACGGGTTCAGGCGTCCCCCAGCCACCCGCACCGTCGCTGTGCAGGACGTACACCCCGCCGAGCAGCTGCGACGCGAGCGCCAGGTCCGCGTCGCCGTCGCCGTCGAGGTCGCCGGCCGCCACGTCGCGCACCTCCAGCGGCAGCGTGGTCACCAGCACCGGTCCGAAGGCGTCCGCGCCGAGGCACTGCGACGTGGCGACGAACTCGTTGGCGGTGCCCACCGAGGCGATGTCGTCGAGGCCGTCGGCGTCGAAGTCGCCCGAGGCGAGGCGCCGCACGGACGAGGGGAAGGGCGAGGCCAGGCTGGACGCGAAGCTCAGCGCGCCGGTGGCGTCCGAGCGGAACACGCTCACACCCCACGTGCCCAGCCGGCCGACCACCACGTCGGGCCACGGGTCGCCGTCGAAGTCGCCGCACACCAGGCTCCACGTGCCTGAAAGCACCTGCGGCGTGCCCTGCGGCCCCAGCGGCGCGCCGGCCGGCGAGGCGAGGAAGACGCGCAGCGTCGGCGTGCCCGTGGGCGCGGTCACCAGGTCGTCGCGCCCGTCGCCGTTCAGGTCGCCCGCGCGCATGGCCGGGCCGGCCTCGCCGCCGGCCAGACACAAGGCCGGCTCGAGGAAGGTGCCGTTGCCCGCGCCGCGCGCGAACGCGACGTTCGGCGAGTCGGTGCTGGTGCTGCCGGGCTTGGTGGCGGCGAGCAGGTCCAGCCGGTCGTCGCCGTCGCAGTCGCCCAGGCGCATGTTGAGGACCTCGTTCGTGAAGTGGACCGGCGGGGCCGAGCCGAACGAGCCCGCGAGGCCGCCCAGCAGCAGCGTGACCGTCGTCGCGCTGCCCGTCTCCACCACGACGTCGGGGTCGCCATCGCCGTTCACGTCGCCGACATCGAGCCTGTTCGGCTTCGGGGCCGTGCCGAAGGTCTTGGGCCGGTCGAAGCCGCCGCTGCTCTTTGCAGTGACCACGGAGAGGACGTCCAAGGCGCCGAGAGTCGCGAGCACGTCGGGCAGGCCGTTGCCGTCCACGTCCGCGATGCGCAGAGCGGACACCACGCCGCCGGCCGGCACGGGGACCGCAGGGTTCAGGCCGCCGCCACCGTCGCCCGGCAGCCAGCGCAGGCTGCTGCTGGCGACGTCGGCGACGAGGACGTCGATGTCTCCGTCCAGATCGAGGTCGCCGAGCGCGAGCTTCGCCGGCTGGAAGATCTGCGGGAAAGCCTGGAGCCCACCCAACGTCCCACTGCCGAGGCCGAGCAGCACCGAGACGCGCTTGGCGAAGGAGTGCGCCGTGACCGCGTCCGGCAGGCCGTCGCCGTCGAGGTCCGCGGCGGCCACGTCATCGACGGCGAAAGCAGCGTTGGCGCTCACGAAGGCCTGGAAGCCGCCCAAGCCGTCGCCGCGCATCACGCCGACGAGATCGGACGAGGGGTGCGCGGTCAGCGCGTCGAGCTTGCCGTCGACGTTCATGTCGGCGAGCACGAAGCGACCACCGGCCTCGCCGTCCGCCTTGGGCCAGTCGGCCGCAGGGAACAGCCCATTGGTCTGCGCCGCGAGCGGCGAGGCCATGAGCAGGAGAACGAGGCTGTGCCGGTACTTCACGTCCCGATGACCTCGCGTCCGTTGCCCCCGATCCCGGACGTGCGAAGCCGCAGTATAGCGACGATGCCCCGGAACGTCGGCCCGGCTTCTGCCGAGGATGCGGTGCTATCCTCCCGCCCCGATGAGTCTGGCCGACCGCACATGCGAGCCCTGCCGCGGGGATGTGCCGCCGTTGCCGCCCGCACGCATCGCGGCGCTGGCCCTGGAGGTTCCGGACTGGGCGGTCGAGGGGGGCCACCATCTGCGGCGCGAGCTGCGCTTCCCCGACTTCCGCAGCGCCCTGGCCTGCGTGAATGCCATCGGGGCCGAGGCCGAGCGCCAGGCTCACCACCCCGACCTCGAGCTGGGCTGGGGACGCGTGGTGGTGACGCTGTGGACCCACACCATCGACGGCCTCTGCGAGGCCGATTTCATCCTCGCGGCCAAGATCGACCGCCTGCCCGCGGTGCGCTCGGCGGGCTGAACCTGGAGAGCGCCATGGCCCGCCACCCGCACTTCGATGACCGCGGCACGCTCGACTGGCACGTGCGCTGGGACGATGCGCTCGCCGCCGCGCGCCGTGAGGGCAAGCTTGTCTTCATCGAGATGGGCCGCGAGCTGTGCGGCAACTGCCGCGCCCTCGTGCAGGCCGTCGTGCCCCGTCCGCGCATCGCGGAGCTGCTGCGCAAGCACTTCGTGGGCCTCGCCGCCGACGCGGACGATCCCGAGCCGCAAGTGCTGGACCTCGGCATGCAGCACCTCTCCGACGCGACGATGCTGCCCTTCGTGATGTTCACGGACGCCGAGGGCAACTACCTCGGCGGCGGGCACGGGGCGGTGGATCCGGGGCGTTTCGAGCAGACTCTGCAGGAGCTGACGCGCGCGGAGCGGCGCTGAGCGCGGCCCCCGCGGGGCCCCCCCGGGAACTGGAAGTTCGGGGTAGGCTGTCGCGGTCCGTGCCGCCGCTGGGCACGCCCGAGTCGCTGCGCGTCTGGTGCCGCCTGGCACACGGGACCGCGAAGCACGGGTTGCGGAGCACGGACACGTGACCGAACCACCCCGTCGCCGGAGAGCTGGTCCATGCTGCGCGCCACCCTGCTGTCCCTGCTGGCCCTCGTTCCCCTCGCCGCCGCGCAGGACGTGCTCGCGCCCGAGCTGCGCGAGGCCATGGCCGCCGCCGCGCCCGGCGCGCGCGTGCCGGCCTACCTCGTCATGCGCGACCAGCTCACGCTGCAGCAGGTGCAGGACGCGACGCGCGGCCTGCACGGCCGCCCCCTGCGCGCGGCGGTGACGGCGGTGCTCGAGCAGCACGCGGCGGAGAGCCAGGCCGGCGTGCGCGCGCTGCTCGATGGCGCGGTCGCCCGCGGCGACGCGGCCGCCGTGCAGGTCCTGTGGATGGGCAACGGCGTCGTCTTCGAGGCGAAGCCCGAGGTGCTGACGGCGCTCGCCGCGCTGCCGGGGGTTGACCGCATGCAGCGCCAGTCGCCCGTGGACCTCGCGGCCACCGAGGACACCGGCGCCAGCGGCGCGGCCGCTCCGCTCCCGGCCGGCTCGTCCAGCGCCACCGCCCTGACCCCCGAGCCCAACCTCGTCGCGCTGCAGGCGCCCTCGCTGTGGCACATGGGCGTCACCGGCGCCGGCGTCATGATCGCGAACGTCGACACCGGCACGTGGATCTCGCACCCGGACCTCGTGAACCGCATCTGGAACAACCCCGGCGAGATCCCGGCCAACGGCGTGGACGACGACGGCAACGGCTACATCGACGACGTCCACGGCTGGGACTTCGTCAGCAACAACAACGACGTCACCGGCTCGGACCCGCACGGCACGGAGACGGCCGGCATCGTCTGCGGCGACGGCAGCAGCGGCGTGAAGCAGACCGGCATGGCGCCGGGCGTGACCATGGTCGTGTGCCAGATGAGCAACGAGCAGAACTACTGGCTGTGCCAGCAGTACGCGCTGCTCGTGGGCGTGGACGTGGTCACGTCGAGCAACAGCTTCAAGTGGATCTTCAGTCCCAAGCCCGACTACCACATGGACCGGCAGATCTGCGACATGGAGCTGGCGGCGGGGATCATCCACTCCAACTCGATCGGCAACCAGGGCACGGACACCGTCAATTACCCGATCCCGTTCAACATCGCGACGCCGGGCAACTGCCCGACGCCCTTCGCGCATCCGGACGAGGTGTCGGGCGGGCGCAGCTCGGTCATGGGCTGCGGCGGCCTCGACCTGCCGGGCGACACGCTCTACATCGGCTCCGGGAAGGGCCCGGCGGCTTGGGACGACATCCTCCAGTACGACGCGTCGTACCCGTGGACCCAGAACCCGGCCTACTGGGACTACCCGAAGGGCGGCTTCGCGGGCGCGGGCCCGGGCCTGCTCAAGCCCGACGTCATGACCTACACCGATGTGCAGACCACCTACCCCACTGCGACCTACACGCTGTTCGGCGGGACGTCGGCGGCCACGCCGCACCTCGGCGGCGCGCTGTGCCTGATGCGCCAGGCCCAGCCGCAGGCCGAGCCGCGGCACATCGCGGCGGCGCTCGAGCTCACGGCGTCCGACATGGGCACGCCGGGCAAGGACAACATCTACGGCACGGGCAAGATCCGCTGCGCGGTCGCGGCGCGGCGGCTGCTCGTCGTGGGTCGCTTCGACACACAGACCCCGGGCCTCGGCGATCCCGTGACCCTGGACGTCTTCGGCCCACCGAGCGAGGTCGTCTACGCCTTCATCGGCGCGGGCATCCATGACGACGCGACGGACTGGAACCTGGACCAGCCCTTCTTCTTCTTCGGCGTGATGCCGCTGGATGCGACCGGCCACCTGGCGGTGCCCGCCGTGGTGCCCAACGACGCGACGCTGGTGGGCGCGACGGCCTGGTTCCAGTTCGGGGCGCAGAACCACCTGCCGGGCTGGGGTCCCGGGCCGCTGCTTTCGGTGCCGGAGAGCATCACCGTCGCTCCCTGAGCCGCCGACGCGGGCGGTCATCGGGTGTAGACTCCGGCCGACTTCGCGCCCTCTTCCGGGCGCCACCTTTCGTCTCAGGCAATCCTCGGCATGGTGCGCCCGGCACTCGTGTGGATCCTCGTGCTCGTTCTGTTCCTCTCGGCCGCCGCGGCCGGTCAGGACGTCGTCTCGCCCGAGCTGCGCGCGGCCATGGCCGCCGCCGCGCCGGGCGCGCGCCTGCCGGCCTACGTGGTCATGGCCGACCAGCTGTCGGGCTCCGAGCTCGAGCGCCTCGCGGCCGGGCTGCAGCGCCGCGCGCGCCGCGCCGCGCTGACGCAGGCGCTGCAGGAGCACGCGGCCGCCAGCCAGCGCGACGTGCGCGCGGTGCTGGACGCCGCGCAGGCGGCCGGCCAGGCGGGCGCGGTGAGCGAGCTGTGGATGGGCAACGCCGCCGTTTTCGAGGCCGAGCCCGCGGTCATCGACGAGCTGGCCGCGCTGCCGGGCGTGGACCGCATCCGCCTGATCGTGAATCACGGCGCCCAGGCCTACGAGGATGCGCCGCGCTCCACCGGCACCTACCCCTTCGCCGACGACTTCGAGTCCGGCGTGCTGCAGCCGTCCTGGACCGTGGCATCGACGGGCGCGGGCGAGGCCAAGGTCACGTCCACGGACGGCCCGATCGGCGGCTACCACCTCGAGCTGGACAGCGCCATCGACGCCGTGGACAGCACCGCCAGCGTGACCGTGAGCCTCGACCTCACCGGCCAGAGCGACGTGGGCCTGCGCTTCGACCACAAGGAGTTCGCCGACGAGGACGACCCCGAGGACGGCGTCTTCGTCTCGGACGACGGCGTCACGTGGGTGGAAGCGCTGTCGCTCAACGGTGGCCCGCCGGCCTACGTGACCCGCTACGTCCAGCTCGACGAGGTGGTGGCGGGCGCGGGCCTCAGCTACGGGCCGGACTTCCGCGTGCGCTTCCAGTGGAAGGACAACTTCGGCATCCCCACCGACGGATTCGCCTTCGACAACATCGAGATCGGGCCCGGCGTGGGCGTCCCGCCGCCGCCCGCGCCGGAGCCCAACCTCGCGAGCCTGCAGGCGCCCCAGCTGTGGCACATGGGCATCGACGGCGGCGGCGTGCTCATCGGCACCATCGACAGCGGCACGTGGATCACCCACCCCGACCTGGTGCACCGCATCTGGGTCAACCCCGGCGAGGTGCCGGGCAATGGCGTGGACGACGACGGCAACGGCTTCATCGACGACCTGCACGGCTGGGACTTCGTGAACGACGGCGCGGACGTCACCTCGAGCGACCCGCACGGCACCGAGACCGCCGGCATCGTGTGCGGCGACGGCTCGGGCGGCGTGAAGCTCACCGGCATGGCGCCCGGCGCCACGCTGCTGGTCTGCGAGGTGCTCAGCGACGCGCAGTACTGGGCCGCGCAGCAGTACTGCCTGCAGCAGGGCGTGGACTGCGTCACGTCCAGCTTCAGCTACAAGTGGATCAGCTCGCCCAAGCCGGACTACCACATGTTCCGGCAGCTGTGCGACGTGGAGCTGGCGGCCGGCATCACGCACAGCAACTCCATCGGCAACCAGGGCCAGCAGCTGGCCAGCTACCCGGTGCCGTTCAACATCGCGACGCCCGGCAACTGCCCGTCGCCCTTCGATCATCCGGACCTGGTGGAGGGCGGGCGCAGCTCGGTGCTCGGCTGCGGCGGCATCGAGCTGCCGGGCGACGCGCTGTACCTCGCCGGCGGCGTCGGTCCGGCGGCGTGGGAGAACATGGTTCTCTACGATCCCGGCTACCCGTGGTCGCAGCTGCACACGTACTGGGACTATCCCTACGGCGGCTTCTTCGGCGGGCTGCCGGGGCTGCTCAAGCCGGACGTGGTGGCCTACACCACGAACATCGTGACGACGACCATGGGCTCGGGCTACGCGCTGTTCGGCGGCACGTCGGCCGCCACGCCGCACGTCGGCGGCGCGCTGTGCCTGCTCCTCGACAGCCAGCCGGCGGCCGAGCCGCGCCACCTCGCGGCGGCGCTCGAGCTCACGGCCCAGGACCTGGGGGCCCCGGGCAAGGACATCCACTTCGGCAGCGGCAAGATCCAGGTCTACGACGCCGCGCGCCGGCTGGTGGTGCTCGGACGCCTCAGCGACACCGACCCGCCCGTGGGCGGCAGCCTCACGCTCGACGTCTTCGGGCTGCCGGGAAAGGACGCGTTCTGGGTCATCTCGCTGGGCTGCGTCGACGGTGTCAGCGACTTCAACCTGGTCGCGCCGTTCACCGTCCTGGCCGGCTTCAACCTGGGACTCAGGGGCCACGTGGCCTTGCCCATCACGCTGCCGAGCAGCGCGGTACTCTCGGGCGTCAGCCTGTGGTCGCAGTTCACGCAGCGCGACCCCGCGTCGGTGTGGGGCGCCAAGCGGCTGTGGTCGGTGCCCGAGGAGCTGAGCATCCAGTGAGCGGGCTGGTCGCTCGACCCGGCGAGCGCCGCTAGCGCGACGGGGCCACCTTCACCACGAGCACCGCGCACGGCGCGAGGCGCACGACGCGCTCGGCCGTGCTGCCCAGCAGCACGTGCTTGAGGCCGGTGTAGCCATGCGTGGCCAGCACGATGAGGTCGAAGGCCTCGGCCTTGGCCAGCTCGCTGATGCGCTGGCTGGCCGCCCCCGCCTCGATGCGCGTGAGCGGCTTGAGGCCCGTGAGCCCGGCCGCCAGCCGCTCGAGCGCCTTGGCGGCCGACTCACGCGCGACGGACTCGTAGTCCACGGGCGAGACCGGCGGCAGCCCGTAGGCCACCGGATAGAGGATGGGCTCCACGACGTGCAGCAGCGTCAGCTCTGCGCCGAACTTGCGCGCGACGTCCGCGGCCTGCGCCAGCGCGGCCTGGCTGTGCTCGCTGAAGTCCACCGGGCACAGGATGCGCTTGAACTGAACCATGCTCGCTCCCTTCTCAGGCGGCCGGACGTGTCGCGGGCGGCACGCGCACGGCGAGCACCGGCACGGGCGCCTGCTCGACCACGCGCGAGGCCACGCTGCCCAGCCGGATGTGCGACAGCCCGGTGCGCCCGCTCGTGCCCACCACGATGAGGTCTGCGCCCGTCTTGCGTGCCTCCTCGACGATGGCCAGCTCCGCGGCCAGCGAGCGCGTGACCCGCCGCTCGTCGACGAGATCGGCCAGCGCCGACGGGACGCTGGCGTCGAGCTGCGCCTGCGCGGCCTCGATGGCCGTCTCGCGCAGCGGCAGCACGTGCAGCAGCACCAGCCGCGCCTGCCACGCCCGCGCGAACGCGCCGGCCGCCGCGATCACTTCCGCGGTCGGCGGAGAGAAGTCCACGGCGGCGAGGATGCGGCGGAAGCCGGCCATGCGCCCCGATTCAACCACGAGCCACCCCCGCGCCGACAGCCCGTGCGTCATGGCATCCAGCTCACCCGCAGGGCGTTGCTCAGCGCCTTGCCGGAAACAGCCGCCGGGTCCTGCACGATCCACTGCACGTAGAGATCCATGGGCCCGCCGTCCCCGGCCACGCCACGCAGCGCGAGCGCGCCATCCCGGTCCGTGACGAGTCCTGCGACGACCAGCCGGGGCGCAGGCAGCAGCGTGCCGCCCGCATAGGGTGCGGAGACCGAACCCAGGCCCGCGACGGCCACCACCGCCGCCTGCGGCAGCGCGTCCTGCAACATGAACGTGACGAGGTGGCCGCTGATCAGCGGGCCGCAGACCATGGCGTGCGGCACGTGGCCGCCGGTGCCGGGCGTGCCGAAGCCCAGATCGCGTCCGTCGTGGCAGCCTGCGAGCGGCAGCTCGAGGTCGACGAAGACCGGGCGGTGGTCCGAGGCCAGCCCGGACACCTGCGTGTAGCTGCCCGGAAAGGCGGAGAGCTCGACCGGCTGGCTGCCGATCGGGATGGTTTGCGAGTTGAAGATGACCGCGCGCCGCAGCGTGGCGATGCTGTCCTGCCACGCGAGGTAGTCGTACTTGGTGCCACCGAGCGAGCTGGGGTTGCCGGTGAACCAGTCCGTCGCCTCGTCGCGCGCCATGTCCGAGCCGTCGCGATCCGTGCCATCGGTGCCGCCCAGGATCTCCGCCGCGATGATCCACTCCGCCGGCCCCTTGGTGCCGTCGGTGTCCTCGTTCTCGTTCCAGTCGCCCGCGCTGACCACCGCCGTGGCCGGCGCGAGGAGAGAGGTGGCGGGCGGCGTGTCCTGGATCACGTCATCGGGGTCGGGTACGCCGGAGCCGGCACCGTTGAAGAGGTGGTCGATGACGTAGGCGATGCGCTGCGCGGCCATGACGCGGGCCAGGTGGTCGTCCTGGCCGGAGCCGGCCTTGAGATGGCTGTCGCCGACGACGAGGTCGCCCGCGTAGAGGGCGTCCGGCAGGTCGATCTCGGCCAGCGCGTAGCCGCGGATGCCTCCGCCGCCGGCGGTGGCCACCCACTTGTCCGGGAGCATGCTGAAGTCGGAGAGGGTGGCCTTGCCATCGCCATTGAGGTCCGCGAAGGGCCAGCGCGAGAGGATCGCGTTGCGGTTGAAGCCGTCGGTCGAGAAGCTCGCGAAGGCGAAGGGCAGGTCGAAGCCTGGCGCGTAGGTCTGCACGCACGCGCCCACGGGCACGCCGTGGAACGGGTCGAAGCCGCCGTGCACGAGCAGGCCGAGCGTGGTCGCGAGATCGGCCACCGTGTCCACGCCCGTGCCGGTGCCGTGGCCGGCATTGTCGCCGCACTCCTGCAGCACGAGCACATCGGGCTGCAGCGCGGCGATTGTGCAGGCGAGGGCGGTCCAGTCGTTGGCGCCCTCGGACTTGGCGCTGGTCGAGCACAGGCCATCGTGCACGTTCCACGTCATGATGCGCACGTCAGCGGGATCGGACTTGCCCCACTGGGCAGCCTGCGGATCCCATTGCGCGCGTGCCGTTGGCAGCAGGACCGCGGCCGCGAGCAGGGCGGCGGCGCTCGTGAACATGTGAGGTCTCCGGGGAGGGATGGACGGGTCCTGGCCCGTCCGGATGCAGTCGTGCGCGCGCGGCGCGGATTACCTCCCGGGCGGAGCGCGCCCACCTCCGACACGCCGGCACCATCCGAGCGCAATGCTCAACACGACGGCCGGTTGAACAGACCCGGGATAGACTTCCTCCCCCACACGACTCGTCCGGGCCATGATCATGATCAGCACACGCCTTGTCGCCGTGATTCTGCTCGTCGCGCCACTCGCCTCAGCCCAGGACGCCGTGATGAAGCTGGGCGACGTGTTCACGGGCTCGATCGACACCGCCTTCGACACCGACGTGGTGCACTTCCCCGGCATCGCCGGGATGCTGCTCACCACCACGGCCAAGGGCAGCAAGGGCTTCCACCCGACCCTGAGCCTGACGGACCTGAGCTCGGGGCAGCCGGTGGACCTGACCGACTTCCTGAAGGGCGTCGGCGGCGCCAAGGCCACCATCAAGAAGCTGCCCCTGCCGACCACGGGCGACTACGAGCTGACCATCGGCCCGGCCGACTCCACCCTCGGCGGCTACAAGCTCACGACCAAGGGCGTGGTCGTCAAGGCGCTCAAGAGCTTCAAGGACGGCAGCGCCAGCGAGCCGGGCATGGGCGAGCTGGACTTCGCCGCGATGCCGGGCACCAAGCTGACGGCCAAGGTCAAGCCGGCCAAGGGCTTCGAGTCCGTGCCGGGCGTGCCGCTGCTGACGGGGCCCGACGGCCCCATCGACCTGACGCCCTTCACCACGCTGACCACCGGCAAGGTGCCCACCGCCAAGGTCGCGCCGGTCGAGCTGCCGGTGATGGGCGACTACACCTTCACCGTCGTCGCGCAGACGGACGGCGATCCGCCGCCGCTCTTCACGTCGCTCAAGCTCAGCTTCGCCAAGGTCAAGAAGACCATCTACGTCGAGACCTCGTCCTTCCAGAACATCGACACGCAGCTGCTGAGCTTGTCCACGTCGGGCCAGCAGGCGGCGGCGGGCTCGTACGACGCGGTGACGACGCTCAACGGGCACAAGGTCGCCTTCCTCAGCTTCGCGACCAACCTGGTGCCCGGCTGCGGCGGCGGGGCCGCCTTCCCGGCCGCGCAGAACTACGACGTCTTCGTGCGCGACACGGACGCCGGCACCACCGTCTCGGCCAGCGCGCCGACCGGCAGCACCGACGGCGTCGGCTCCGGCACGGGCACCGCGGGCCCCGACACCTGCACGAACCCCAGCATCGACAGCCTCGGCACGGTGGTGGCTTTCGACACCGGCGCGAGCGGCCTCGTCGCGGGCGACTCGAATGGCAAGCAGGACGTCTTCGTGCGCGAGCTGGACACGCAGACGACGACGCGCGTGTCGGTGACCAGCCTGGGCGGCGAGGCGCACGGCGACTCGTCCGATCCCTCGCTCTCGGGCGACGGGCGTTTCGTGGCCTTCGCCAGCACGGCCGCGGACCTGGTGACGGGCGACGGCAACGGGACGCAGGACGTCTTCCTGCACGACCGGCAGCTCGGCACCACGGTGCGCATCTCGCTCGCGCCGGGCGGCGGCGAGATCCACGGCGACAGCAGCGAGCCCGCCGTCAGCCGTGACGGCACGCACGTGGCCTTCTCCACCACCGCCTCCGACATCTTGCCCGGCGACGGCAACGGCAAGAAGGACATCTACGTGGTCACGCTGGCCACGGGCGCGGTGGCGCGCGCCACGCTCACCGACGGCGGCGCCGAGGTGAACGCCGACGCGACCGCCCCCTCGATCTCGGCCGACGGGCGCTTCGTGGCCTTCTACTCGGTCGGCCACTTCACGGCGGGCGACTCGACCGCGTCCACCGACATCTTCGTGAAGGACATGGTCACGGGCTCGGTGGACCTCGTCTCGGTCAGCTCGACCGGCGCGCAGGCCAACAACAACTCGCAGCTCCCGAAGCTGTCGGACAGCGGGCAGCAGGTGCTGTTCCGCAGCCTGGCCGGCAACCTCGTGCCCGAGGGCGACGTGAACGGCCCCCTGAACGGCGACGTCTACCTGCGCGACCGCGGCGCGGCCACCACCATCAAGGTCTCGGTCAGCTACCTCGGCGACGGCGGCAACGGCGACGCCTACCCTGGTGACATCTCGGGCGACGGCACCCACGCCGTCTTCTTCGGCAGCGACACGAACCTCGTGCAGCTGCAGGACCAGAACAACGACTGGGACGTCTGGGTGAGGTTCTGAGCCCGCCTAGCCGTCGAGCTTGCGGAAGATCCACCAGCGGATCTCGCCGGGCGCGATCGGCACGTTGGTCTGCGTGAAGTTGCCCACCGCCAGCGTCGCCGCCACCGGCAGCCCGCCCTGCACCATGACCACCACGTAGGGCGTGGTGTCGGTCCAGCCGGAGTAGCGCGCGGGCTCGAAGGTGAAGGACGCCTGCAGCGTGGCCGGCTCGGCCGGGTCCACCCACGGGTTGCAGAGCACGAAGGCCAGCGAGCCCGCCGCCAGCAGGTTCGGGTCGTCGACGGGCGCGCGGAACATGCCCGGCACGAGGAAGCGCGCCGCGTCGGGCAGCGCCTCGTTGTAGACGGGCGTGAAGGGCATGACGCCGTCGGCCGGCGCCGGGTCGACGGTGGCCGCGCCGTCGAAGCCCGCCGGCGCCACCACCGTGTACTGCGGCAGCCGCTCGATGGTGCCGTTGTGCCAGGTGCGCAGCCCGAAGTCGCGCAGCGCGCCGGTGAGGCCCGTGAGCTCGCGGTGGAAGGGGAAGTGCTTCTTGGGCTTCCAGTCGCACAGCTGCTCGAGCACGTCGTCGCCTTCGAAGGGCGAGAAGCCCGGCGGCGGTCCGTCCTCGCACGGCCCGACGCAGGGCACGTCGCCGAAGGGCGGCCCGTCGCCGAAGGGGAAGTCGCCCTCGGTCGCCGGCCCGCCGAGCAGGCCGATGAACGAGGCGAAGGGGAAGCGCTGCGTGATGGGCGAATCGATCTCGCTGAAGGACCAGGACAGGCTCGGGATGCGCCCGAAGGTGAGCACCGACACCGCCTCCACCCACGCGCGCTGCGCCGGGTCGGCGTAGGCGTTCTGGCCCATGATGCGCGCCAGCTTGACGTTGTCGTGCACCGCGCGGAACAGCGGGACGATGTGCGCGTTGGGCATCGTGACGGGCACGGGCGCGCCGGTCGGCCCGGCTGCGGTGGCCACCGACAGCAGGAAGGCCGCCGGGTCGGCGTGCATCAGGTGCGCCTCCTCCGTGAAGCGCCCGTTGATGAACTCGTTGGTGACCAGGAAGTCCTCGCCCTGGGCTGCGCGCATCGCGTGCATCTGCTGCAGCTTGCCGGTGAAGGGATAGTCGCCGCCGCCGGGAGGCGGCTCGGTGGCCGGGTCGTAGGCGGTGTCGAAGTCCGTCGTGGTGAGGAAGAAGTCCAGGTACACCGCCGCCGCGCCGGTGAAGGTGGCGATGCTGTTCACGTGCTGCGGGAAGAAGTCCAGCCACCACGCCGAGCGGGGCGACAGGAACAGCCCGCGCGGCGGGGTCGACGAAGGCAGCACGATCGCCTTGAGGCCCTCGTCCCTGGCCACGGCCGACTGCGCCAGCGTCAGCACCTCGTTGCCGGTACACGCGCCGGGGCCGAGGGCCGGGTCGGTGCAGTCGGTCACGGCGCTGCCCTGCACGTAGGGCATGACCAGGTCGTGGAACTGCTTCTGCCCCTCGCGCACGGCCGCCGCGAAGCTGGGGCGCCCGGGCAGGTAGCCACCCTGCAGGAACCACTGGCTGAACTTGTCGGGCGCGTGCCCGCCGTAGTACGTGGCCAGGACGTCGTTGCCCAGCATGCGCTCGATGTCCAGCATCTGGCGCGAGAAGAGGTCGAGGTTGTCGCCGGTGTATTGATTGAAGAGGAAGACCTCGGCCACCAGGTCCTTGACCTGCGGCGCGATGGGGTTGGCCGGCGAGCCGACCGGCCCGTGGTACCAGGTGCTGGTCACGGGATCGCTGGCGAGGAAGTCGCGGTAGCCGGCGGCGGCGTCCCACCAGTCGCCCGCGATCACGCCCACGCGGATGGGCGCGGGCAGCGCCCAGCCCGTGGTCGCGAACACGTCCGGCGGCAGGTGCTGGTACTCGATGCTCACCGAGCCCGGCGTGCCGGCGAAGGCCTGCACGTGCAGCTCGTGCCACGAACGGCCCACCTCCGTGGGCTGGCACAGCACGCAGCGCGAAGGCGTGCAGCCGTCCCAGTAGGCCGCCAGCTGGAGCGGCTGGTTCTCGGGGCGGCTGACGGCGTTCGGGATGAGCTGGCCGTTGGCGCCTGGCTGGCCCTCGGTGGGGTTGTCGATGACCGCGCCCTCGGCGAAGGGCGCGAGGAGCGCGTCGGTGCCGCACGAGTCCTCGAACTCCGCCACGCGTACCTGCGGGTGCGTGATGAAGCCCACGTGCCAGGGCAGCACGCCGCCGGGCAGCGTGAAGTCCGCCGTGGTGTCCAGCATCGGCTGGCCGGGCACGAGCTGCCAGGAGGTGGTGAGCAGCACCGAGCCCGGCACCCCGTCGAGCGTGGCGTCGATCACCCACTGCGCCGCGAGGCTGTTGCCGTCGGGCGCGACGACCAGGTCCGCCAGCTGCAAGTCGTTCAGCGTGCCCACGGGCGCGGCCGGGCTGGACTGCACGACGCTGCCGTCCATGGACACCTCCATCCACGGCGGCAACGGGCCGCTGGTGACGGGCGTGCGCTGCAGGCGCACCGTCCAGGCCCCCGAGCGCGGCGCCATGAGCACGTCGGTCAGCGGCACGAGCTTGTTGCGCAGCGAGCGCAGCTCCAGGCGCTGGCCCGGCAGCGGTGCGTTGTCCACCAGCGCGAACTCCGCGCGCAGCGCGGGCCCCTCGAGCACGATCGGCGGATCCTGCGCCAGTGCCGGCGCGGCGAGCAGCAGCACGCTCAGCAGTGCGGTCCTCATGGCACACCTCCCGTTCCGGCGACGTCGATCCAGTTGAAGTAGACCGCGGGCGCGCCCTGCGGCGAGCCGGGCGGCAGCGGCAGCCCGGCGACGAGCGGGTTTGTCCAGTGCCGCCGGTCGTCCCACACGATGCCGGCGCGGCTGCCGGCCAGCACCGGCACCGGGAAGGCCGCGCGCGTCTTGCGGTTGTCGGGCCCCGGCTCGGTGACCACCGCGGAGGGTGCGTGCCACGAGACGCCGCCATCCTGCGTCCACGCGGCCACCACGTCGAACTCCTGCTCGAAGCCGTTCTCGGTGTGCATCCAGCTCACCAGCGCGCGCGTCGGCACGAGCGGGTCGGCCACGATGCGCGGGCGCGGCAGCGGCGGCACGGTGCCCTTGCTGCCCAGCACGGCGCCGCCCAGCGAGACGCGCCGCTCCTGCTGCCACACGCCGCTGGGCGCGTCGAGGCGCGTCGCGAAGACCGACGTGCGCAGCGGCGGCGCGTCCAGGTCCACGCGCCCCCACGTGGCCCAGATCTGGCCCGTCGGCGAGGCCGCGAGGTCGGTGTCCACGTGCAGCATGAGGCCGGTCGCGCGGCCGACGGTCGTGTCGCAGGCCCACGTCGCGCCCAGGTCGAGGCTGCGCCGCGAGCGCATGAGCGTGCGGCCGAAGTTGGCGCACGAGGCATCGATCCAGGCCACGGCCACCGTGCCGTTGCCGGGCGCGGCGATGGACGGCCGGATGGCGGAGAAGGCCGGCGGCAGGCACGCCGGCGCGACGCAGGCGCGCGAGAGCTGCGTCTCGGCGCCGAAGTCCACGCCGAAGTCGGTCGAGGAGCGCACGAAGACGTCCAGCGCCTGCGCCCCGCCGGGCACAGAGAGGCGCGTGTCGAGGAAGGCCACGTACACGCCGCCCAGGGCGTCCGCCGCGAGGCGCGGCGTCTCGTGGTGGCTGCCGCGCTCGAGGTTGACGGTGTCGGCCACCGACGCCGGGCCCGACCAGCTCTGGCCGCCGTTCTGCGAGCGCGCGAAGAAGACCTGGTCGTGGCCGGTCGCCAGGCCGCCGCCCGAGCCGGGCAGGCCGTCGTACTGCGCCCAGGTCACGTAGGCGTAGTCCTGTCCGCCCGGCGTGCGGACGCAGGCGATGTCCGGCGGCCCGATGTAGGGGTTGGCCGCAGACTGCAGCGCGGCGTTCAGCGTGCTGGTGGTGCCGAGCTTCGGGCCCGAGCCGCTGAGCTTCAGCTGACGCGCGCGCAGCATCTCGTGCGAGCCGTCGATCTCGATCCAGGTGAAGACCACGAGGCTGGTGCCGTTGCCGGCCATGGCCAGGCCCGTCGCGTTGAGCGTGGAGCTGCTCAGGCGCGTCTCGGGGCCCAGCACGAGGTCGGCCGGCGTCGCCGCCGTGAGCCAGTTCTGCACGCGCCGGTACAGGACCGACCAGCGCGGGCCCACCTTCGGGTCCAGCGTGCGATAGTCCAGCCAGGCCACGTGCAGCGAGCCATCGGAGGTGGTCACGCACTGCGGCGTCGAGGCCGAGTCGATGCCCGGCACGTAGCCGGCCACGCCCGCGCCGCTGAGACGCACGTCCGAATCGCCGGCTTCCGGCGCCACGGCCGGGTACTGGGCGGCGGCGCCCGCGACGAGGAGCAGCGCGGCCGTCGCGGCGCGCGCGCAGGAAAGGAATCGCGCGACCATGGCACGTCTCCGTGGAAGGGCCGCGGCCCGGCGGCCCGGCCGCGGAGGTGCGGATCGGGATCAGACTTCCAGCCACGCGAGCACGACGATCGCCCGCGATCGGAGCGCGGAGTCTCCCTCACCCGCGCGCAGCGCGCATCCGTCCGGCGAGCGACGAGGACAGGGCGACGTCCGGGACGGGGCGCGGACGGACGGCCTGCGAGCAGCCCGGCGAAGACGTGCTTCGGGGCGGGCTGGCTAGAAGCGGAACTCGAGCCCGGCGAGGAAGCCGCTCAAGGCCAGGTCGAGCTTGCGCTCGTCGGCCCCGCTGCCCCGGTCGCGGTCGACGCGCAGGTAGCGGTAGCCGAAGCCGAGCTTCGTGCTCTCGCTCATCTCGTAGGTGGCGGCGGCCAGGCCCTGCCAGGTGAAATCCGAGGCGGAGCCGATGCCGAAGCCGCCCATGTCGCCGCGCAGGTTCAGCGCCCACTTCTCGGCCAGCGGCACGCTCCAGCGCGCGCCCACGACGGGGTCGAGCCACTGCCAGCTCGGGCTCACGTCGGCGACCGGGGCCGCGTCGATGTCCAGGCTCGTCCACCAGCCGCGCACGCCGGCGATGGCCTCGACCCCGTACTCGTCGGACAGCGGGAAGGCGCCGTCCGCCTCCAGGAACCCCATCTCGAGCTGTGAGTCGACGTCCACGCCCGACACCGTGGCGTCCTCGGTGAGCTTGATGTAGAGGCTGTCCAGCAACAGCGAGTTGCCGTTCTCGAAGCGGTGCTCGTAGGCGAGCATGAAGCCGATGTCGAGCGAATCGAGGATGTCGCTGAAGGACTCGTCCACGTCGGCATCGACGCCGTGGGCCTTGACGCTGCCGTTGACGCCGGCCGCCCACAGGTAGGGCCGGAGGAAGTCCGCCGACGTGGACGGCGCGGCCTGCACCGGGCCGGGCGCCGCGTCGAAGGAGGTGTGCGGGTCGATGTCGGTGCTCGCGGGCTGCGGGACGCCGGCCGCGGCCGCCGGGCCTTCGTCGGCCGGGGACCAGAGGGGCGCGCCGAAGCGCGGCGCGGCCGGCGCCGTGGCGCAGCCTGCGGCCAGCGACGAGACGAGCAGCAGGTGGCGGCCGTCGCGGACGAGCTTCGCGAGCGTGGTCATGACGGGTCTCTCTCTCCTCGATGAAGACCGGCGTGGTTCCAGCGCGAGCGCGGAACGGTAGCAGGCGGGCGCGCGAGCGTGCAAATCCGGCGGCCCTGCGTGCGGGACGCTGTTCGCAGGCCGCAGCTCGCACTTGCTATGGTGCGGCGCGGGCAAGCACGCGAGGAGGCTGGTCATGACGCGAACTTGCGCAGCGCACACTTTCGGCCGGACCGGACTCGTGCGCGTGGGCCTGGCCTGCACCGGCGCGCTGCTCGCGGGCGCATGCGCGACCGCGCCGCGCCCGGCGAGCGCCGCGGGCCCGGGCGAGGAATGGCCGGCCCTGAATGCCTGGCACGACGCCCCCACTCCGCAGGCCGACTCGGCCTCCGAGAAGGAGGAGCTCGCGAAGCAGCTGAACAATCCCGTCGCCGACCTGATCAGCGTGCCCTTCCAGCTCAACTACGACCACGACATCGGCGTGAACGACGACGGCAACCAGTGGAAGCTCAACGTCCAGCCCGTGATCCCCATGTCGCTGAGCGAGGACTGGAACCTGATCTCGCGCACGATCCTGCCGCTGTACCGGCAGGAGGACTTCACGCCCGACTTCGGCACGCACTGGGGTCCCGGCGACATCACGCAGAGCTTCTTCTTCTCGCCCAAGAAGCCCGTGGACGGCACGGTCTGGGGCGCGGGCCCCGTATTCCTCCTGCCTCTGGCCAGCCAGGACACGATGGGCGGCGACAAGTGGGGCATCGGCCCCACCGCCGTCGTGCTCAAGCAGGACGGCCCGTGGACCCTGGGCGCGCTGGGCAACCACATCTGGTCGGTGGCGGGCGACGACGACCGCCCGGACATCGACTCCACCTACCTGCAGCCCTTCGTGGCCTATACGACCAAGGATGCCGTGAGCTACTCGCTCAACTCGGAGTCCACCTACGACTGGAAGACCCAGGAGTGGGAGATCCCGTTCAACGCCGTGGTCAGCAAGGTCACGCGCATCGGCAGCCAGCTCGTGAGCATCGGCGGCGGCCTGCGCTGGTACGCCGACAGCACGCCCGGCGGGCCGGAGGGCTTGGGCGTGCGGCTGGTCTTCACGCTGCTGTACCCGCGGCGCTGAAGGCGAGCGTGACCGTTGCCGCCTTGAGACTCATCTTCGACAGCGGCTGAGGGCTGTAACAGGGGCGCAGGGCCACCGGCGGGCTGCACCTCGAACACGCGCGCGGCCTGAGCGACCTAGATCGGCTGACCGTGCCAGAAACGGTCGGTCCCACGGACGCTCTCTGGCGGCGCAGGCTCCACCGACTTGAGAGTAGTCGCTACGCGTCGCCACCAGGCATAGCTGTAATTGGGCTCGGCGCTGCCTGTCGACACGCACCGATCAGGGAGAGTAGGTCATGTCCCACGGCACTGGATACTGAGTGTATAGATCCGCATGCGCCATGAACGTTGTAGTCTCAAAGGTGCCGTCAGTGTTTGCGTCGCGAAGCACGAACACCGTGTCCGGAGCGGACATTACCGTGGGCCCGTGGTCCCACCCCCTCCGCTTCTGGGTGAAGGCAATCAGGCCGTCCGCACCATGCCTTCCGATGGACATCGAGCGATGTCCGGCGAGGCTGCCAAATCCCGTATTCGCGGAGGAGTAGACTATGCTCGCCGTCGATTGAGTCAAGTCAACCTTCCAGATCCTGGTTACGCTGCCACTTTCAAGTAGAAGGAGCGAAGGACTCACGCCGTACGGATTGCATGCCGCATCCCAGATCGGTGCAGCAGTCCCGGCTGGTGAAATCCACTCGACCTCTCTGGTGATGCTTGGAATCAGCAGCGTCGACACGGGATATCCGCCTCCGCCTTGCGCGCCGCCCGTACCGAGTGCGAATTGCCCAATTGTCCACCGCTCAACAATCACATTCCCGGTTCGCGGAGTCCAACCGACGACGTAGAAGACATTTGACCGACCTGCATGACGTGCGATGGCCGTCGGAAGATAGGACACATCGATGGTCTGCGTGTCTTCTCGCGCGTTGGCACCGGCTTTTTGATAATACCAGTCGAGCGTGACGTGGCCGGTCGTGTCATTGTCGAAGCGCATGTGCACTTCCACTGAGTCGCCCGGAGCCGCCACCGGCAAGAACATGCTCTCGGCCCATGACTCACCCTCGCCAAACTGCGCAATCATATCATCGGGCAGAAGGTACTGCGCCGCACACGGCAAGGCCAGCCCGAGCAAAGCGAGCACACACGCGCTGCTGCGCCACCACGAGAGGCCTCGTCGGCCAGGTTCGAGAGTCAATGTCAGAGTGCTCATGGCGGTGGGCAGTCGTTGCATGTCGTGTGAGTACCTCCGCATGCGGGCGTATCTGGCGGGAGAGGCGGGTTTATCTGAGCGCAGGTGGCCGCAGCCATGCAATCAGCCGAGGCAGCATCGCATCGGCTGTTGGCCTCATCTTGAAGCTTTTGGAGCTTTCCCGTTATCAGGGTCTTCTTCAACCCAGGCATGTCTGCCTTGTTGCAGACATGGCAGATTTCTTCAGCGAGCTTGGCTGCCTCAGTGGCGTAGGCGTATTGTTCGTCGCAAGGACTTGCACCGTCCTTGTACTTATTGAGCCCGCCCACGCATGCCTTGTACGCATTGCACGCTGCGGGGTCACTCTCACACCAGCTATTGAAGAACAGGGCGTACTCAAAATGCGCTGCCTCATGGTAATAAGCGGATACGAGGCGGCATGTCCTATTGATGCTTATGTTGTCGTATGGCGCGACGAGCCGAAACTCGTGGGCGTTGAACGCAATCGTGGGGATGGAGTCGTTTGACGTAAGCCCGAGGAACTCCATCTCCGGATTTGCGGAGCTGTCGAACTCGCAGACGCTTATTCCGCCCATGGTCGTGTGCCCTGCCGTGCCCTGCACCGGTGGAACGCTCATACCATCCTGCTGTGCCTCGGTGGCGTACGTTCCCAGATCGGCGTGAGTTGTGACCGATGTCGCAAAGACAGCGCCCTTGAACGCGCCGAAGTCCTGCGCGCGGCACGGCGCGCAAAGGATGAACACGGCCGATGCGCAGCCAAAGGCCAGGCTGAAGATCATCTTACTCATACGATGAAATCTAGGCACTTCTGACGACGGCGTCAACGCCCGAGCACCAGCATCCGGAAGTACACGCATGCCGGCACCGAGGGTCGGCCGACGCCGGTCACGTAGAAGAGCGCGCAGCGCTCTTCGGCGAAACGGTCGAAGCCCGCCGCATCGAGCAGCCGTACCTCAGGACTTCTTCGTCAGGCTGCTAGGCCAAGCGGGCAACGCGTCGCGGAAAGTCCGCGGCGCGCCGCCCGCCATCGATGATCAGCGCGAGGACGCGCGCATCGCGGCCGACAGCTCGCCCGAGAGGCCGTTGCGCACCTCGAAGAGCTCCACGTCATCGGCGTCCACGCGGCCGTCGCCGCTCAGGTCCGCCGCGGCCTGCGCCGGGTTGCTCACCTGCAGGCTGCCCTGCAGGTGCGGGCCGGGCCGCTCGCCGCCCCAGGTCAGCGCGCAGGCGCAGCCCGACGAGGTGAGCCAGCCGTCGACGAGGAAGGCGTAGTCCTCGGACCCGATGGCGCCGTTGTTGCTGAAGTCCGCGTCGCGCGACGTGCCGTTGAACGGGCAGCCGCCAGCCACGGCCAGGTCGCCGAACTGCCCGAGGAACCAGGTGACGTCGTTGATGTCGATGTCGCCGTCGTCGTCGGTGTCGCCGCCGGTCAGTGTGAGCACGGAGCTCGCCGTCCACGTCGCGCCGGTCTGCGTCACGCCCACCGTGTTCCACTTGGTGTGCTGGCGGTCCTTGGCGCAGATCGAGGTGAAGGTGCCGCACGGCACCGTGATCGTGGCCGTGGCGCGCACCGGCGTGCCGGGATTGCTGTCATGGTCCACGAAGGACAGCGGCATGTCGGTGAAGGACGCGCAGGAGCTCATCACGAAGTGGATGCAGCGCGTGACCGGCGTGCTGACGCCCGCGAGGTCCACCGTCACGTTGACGAGGTTCGTGGCCGTCACCGTCACGTTGAAGCTGCACATCGAGCTGTTGCCGCAGTCGTCCGTGGCCGTGCAGATCACGGGCGTCGTGCCCACGGGGAAGGTGCTGCCGCTGGGCGGCGAGCACAGCACCGTCGGCGTCGCGTCGCAGTCGTCCAGGGCCGTGGGCGAGGTGTAGGTGACCACGGCGCCGCTGCAGCTGCCCGCGTCGGCGTCGACGGTCATGTTGGACGGGCAGCCCATCAGGGTGGGCGGCGTGTCGTCGAGCGTGAAGGCCGTGGGATCCACCAGCGCCGTGTCGAGCGGCTCGCCCTGGTAGCTCAGCTCCGACGGGAAGGCGCCGCCGACCTCGAAGAAGACCGGCACGCCCGTGCTGCACGGGGCGTTCACGTCGAACACCAGCGTGGCCAGCAGCGCGTCCGCCGCGGTGCCCGGCGAGGTGAAGCCGGTGTTGCCGTCCAGCTCGATGCGGCCGTCGTCCGCCTGCACGATCGGGGAGATGTGCGCGGTGAAGGCGCCCGCCGCGTAGCTGCTGAGGTCCGGGCGGTAGGCCAGCGTGCTCATGGAGTACTGCACGAAGGCCGCGTAGCCCATGGCGAAGCCGTCCAGCGTCATGTTGACCGGCACCGCGACCTGGTAGCCGGGCGAGGGGTCGGCGTCGTCGGGGCAGGCGCTGGCTGTGGACAGGATGAGCGAGCCCGTCTGCGAGCCCTCCACGCGCCGCGCATTGTCCATCGCGAGGAAGGGCAAGGCGTTGTCGACCAGCCAGCCGTAGCGGTTGCTGCCGACCGTGGAGCCGATGATGTCCGTCGGGTTGCTGCGCACCCACTGCCCCACGATGACCCCGGCCGAGTTGATGACCGAGAACTCGCAGGCCAGGACGCCGCCGCCCACGTCATAGAAGCGGTGCGTGAACGTGTACCAGCCGGTGGTCGTGACCGCGATCGGCGCGACGCCGCCCTGGGGGAAGCCGGGCGAGTTGAAGCTGGCCGCGATGACGAAGCGGTTGGTGCCGTTGCCCACCCACGTGGGGTGGTTGTCGGCGGCGTTCACGAAGGCGGCGTTGAAGATGAAGTCGCGGCGGTGGTTGCCGGCCGGATCGCTGATCGCGGAGCTGAAGTCGAAGCGCGAGTCGTTGGTCCAGCCGCCGCCGACGTCGAGGTAGATGTCGATCGAGGTGCGGTAGCCGCCCACCGGGAACGGTGCCGCGGCGCAGCCGGTCGAGGAGCAGCCGCAGTTGCCGCCGTAGCCGCCCCAGTTGCCCGCGGGGGTGTTGCCCGAGTTCGCCTCGCCGTGCCAGGCGCCCGTGGCCGACGTGACGCCGTTCGTGCCGCTCGGGACGCGCGCGATGTCGAAGCCGGGGCCGAAGATGTTCCAGCCGCTGGTGTCGACCTCGAAGCCTTGGTCATAGGTGGAGCAGAGCGAGCTCGTGGTCGAGCCGGTCTGCGGCGCCTGGTCGGGCACGCCGGTGAGGCCGACCTGGGCCGCTCCGACGGCGGCGATGGACAGCACGAGCGTGGCGACGCGAAGAGTGATGGACGAGACGCGCTGCATGATGGAAGTCCCCCTGGATGGTTGCTGTGTGCGAAGCGATGCGGCGGCCGGAGCGGGTGCTGCCCGCCCCGGCCGCCGTGGCAGCCGCCTCCCCGGCGGCCGCGCGGATCAGTAACCGGACATGAACGAGGCGTGCATGGCCGCCGACAGCTCGCCCGAGAGCCCGTTGCGACTCTCGAACACCTGCACGTCGCGGTAGTCGACGAGACCGTCGGAGTTCAGGTCGGCGGCGGCGCCGGCCGGGCCCTCGGCGGCCATGGACGAGCGCACGTTGAAGCCCGGCCCCTCGGCGAACGTGGCCGGCACGCAGGCGCACGACGAGCTCGTGAGCCAGGCCGCGACGAGGAAGGCGTAGTCCTCGGACAGGACCGCGCCGTTGTCGCTGAAGTCGGCGTCGCGCGAGGTGCCGTCGTACGGGCAGCCGCCGCTCACCGTCAGGTCGCCGAACTGGTCGATGAACCAGGTGACGTCGTGGATGTCCACGTCGCCGTCGTCGTCCGTGTCGCCGGCCACGAGGCTGAGCGTGGTCGAGGCCACGTACCTGGTGCCGTCCATGCTGAGCCCGAGCGTCGTGCTGCCCCACTTGGTGTGCTGGCGGTCCTTGGCGCACAGCGAGGTCCAGGCGCCGCAGGGCACCTCGATCTCGCCCGTGAACAGGCCGCTGCCGTTGAAGCTGAGCTGCACGTCCGCGACGCCGCCGCAGCCGTCGGTCTGGAAGTGGATGCAGCGCGTGACCGGCACGGTGACGCCCACGAGCTGCACGCTGAGCTGCACCTTGTTGGTGGGCGTGACCGTCACGGTGAACGTGCGTGTGGCGGTGTTGCCGCAGGTGTCGGTGGCCACGCAGGTGACCGGCGTGGTCGTGCCCGACGGGAAGCTCGTGCCCGACGGCGGGTAGCAGGCCACCGTGACGCCGCCGCAGTTGTCGGTCGCGGCCGGCGCCGGCCACGTGACCACCGCGCTGCCGCAGGCCGTGTCCGCCTCCGCCGCCACCGTGATGTTCGGCGACTGGACGAGCACCGGCGGCGTCGCGTCCACGGTGATCGAGCCCGAGTCAACCGTGCCCGTCGTCACCGGCACGCCCGCGAGGGAGAGCTCCGACGGGAACGGCGTCGGCGGGTCGAAGGTGATCGCCGTCGGCGTGCACTCCGAGGCCGCGGTGAACACGAGGGTGGCCAGCAACGCATCCTCCGCGACGGGCAGGCCGCCGAAGGACACCGCGCCATCCAGCCGCAGCTTGCCGGTCGAGACGCTGGCCGTGGCAATGGGCTGCACGTGCGACGGGAAAGGGCTGGCCGAGTAGCTGCTGGACGCGCCGACGTAGCTGAGCTTGGTCGCGTCGAAGCCCAGGAAGGCCTGGTAGCCCGTGACGGCCGAGAGGTTGCGCGCGTACAGCTTCACCTCGATCTGGTTGCCCGCCAGGTTGCAGTCCTGGTCGCGCTGGCACGGATCGGCCTCGAGCAGCAGGCTCGCGCCGTTGGTCGCGATGATCGTGATGGCCGAGCGCGCCAGCTCCGTGCCGCCCGAGCGCGCGGCGAGGTAGTACTCGTAGCGCCCGACCTGGTTCGGGTTCCACGAGTACGGCGCGGTGTTCTGGTAGAAGATCGGCTTCCAGGACTGCTGCGCGACGTTGTACAGCGCGAGGTAGGCCGCGTAGGTCGCGGGGTTGGGCGCGACGAGCCCGCCGCTCTGCGGCGTCGTGTTGTCGCCCATCGCGTGGTCCCAGAAGGTGGTCGGGCCGACCGGGATCGTGTACGGGATGAACGCGCCGGGAATGATGGGCTCGAACTTCAGGTAGTTCGTGCCCGGGCCCGGATCGTTGTCCATGCCGATCTCGTAGGTGAGGTCGCCGACCTCGCGCGTGGGGTGCGAGTTGTCGTAGTCGGTGTTGACCGCCCACTCGAAGCTCCACTCCGAGTTGCCCGGAGGACCGCCCCCCGTGCCGGTGTTGAAGGTGTAGGTGCCGTCGCCGTTGCTGTTGTAGATGTTGGCTGGGACGCCCAGCAGGTAGCGCAGCTTGCCGCGCATCCCGATCTCGAGGCCGTCGAGGCGCGCGGTCGTGTACGAGCCGTTGGTGACGCCCGCGCCCTGGATCTGGTTGGGCGTCACGTTCTGGTCGTGATCCACCGGCGCGCTCACCACGATCGTGATGTGCGAGCGCGCGACCTCGTTGCCGCCCGAGCTGGCCGCGAGATAGAACTCGTAGCGGCCCTGCAGCTGCGGGTTGAAGGTGTCGAAGGGCGCCTCGTTGAAGAACTCCATGCTCCACGAGTTCTGCGCCAGGTTGTTGCTGCCCAGCAGCGAGAGGTAGTTGGCCTGCGAGGTGGCCTCGACGCCCGCGCCCTGCGCCGTGGCGTTGGTGCCCAGCGAGCTGTCCCAGAAGGGCATGCTGAAGGGCGGCGCGAAGGGCAGCGTGGACGGGGCGCCGATCGGGTCGAAGACGAGGTAGTCCGTGCCCGGCCCCGGATCGAAGTCCATGCCGATCTCGTAGGTCAGGCCATCGAGGTTCAGGCCCGAGCTGCCGTCGTAGTTGCTGTTGACCGACCAGTCGACGTTCCAGAAGGGCGTCGTGGTCGTGACCCAGCCCGCGCCGCGCGTCGGCGCGCCGGCCTCGAAGCTGTAGGTGCCGTCGCCGTTGCTGTTGTAGACGTTCTGCGGCTGGTTCGCCGCGTCGAAGCGCAGCTTGCCGCGCAGCCCGATCTCCACGCCGCCCGCGCGCGCCACCGTGTACGAGCCGTTGGTGTTGCCGCTGCCGAAGATGACGTTGTTCGTGACGTTCTGGTCGCAGGCCAGCGCCGGCGCGCCGAAGGTGATCGTCTGGCCGCCGAGGTAGGCGCTGGTCTGCAGCTGGTTCACGTAGACGCTGCCGCCCGGGTTGTTCGAGCCGATGCCGAACTGCACGCTCGTGATGCGCGCCCCGGGCGCGGTGATGAGCGAGTAGACGTTCCCGATGGTCTTGCTGCCGGAGAACGTGGTGGCGTTGCCGACCATGCTCGACAGCGTCATGGGCGTGCCCTGGTCGCTCGCGCCCACGGTGCGATCGAAGAACCACCACTTGCCCGTGGTGAAGTTGATGGTCTCGAGGTGCCACAGGCCGTCGGCCGCCTCGCCGTTGTTGGCCGGCTCGTAGACCAGCACCTTGTCCCAGGCGTTCTCGCCCGTGCGGCTGGATACCGGCGTGCTGCCGAAGTCCGCGGTCTTGATGCCGAACTTGAGCGCGGCCGTGCTGGTCGAGATGCCGTTGCCCATCCACGCGTAGCTGGCGCTGAAGCCCGGTGCCAGGACGCTGCCCGGCGCATGACCGGTGAGATCGTCCTTGCGGTGCGAGGCCTGGCTCTTGCCCGCGGCGCCGCCGATGGACGAGATGGACAGGTGCAGCGCGCCGCCCCACGTGCCGGCCGGCACG
>DASUFI010000180.1:0-15366 GCA_036274635.1 Planctomycetota bacterium | reverse complement strand
GCTGGCCTTCGAGGACCAGGGGCCGCGCGGGCCGGACGCCGCCGCCACGAACGCGCGCCTCGCGGCCTACGCGCAGGCGATGCGGGAGGTGGCCCGCGAGCGCGGCGTGGCCTTCGTGGACCTCTTCGCGCTGACGCGCGTGCTCTCGTCCTCCGGCGAGCCGCTCACGCGCGACGGCCTGCACCTCGGCGACGTCGGCGCCGCCCGCGTGGCGCGGGCCATCGAGGCCTCGCTGTGCGGCGCGCCCGCTGGCTGGCCCGACGACGCGCAGCTGCAGGCGCTGCGCGCGCTGGTGCAGGCCAAGGACAAGCTGTGGTTCGACGTCTACCAGGCCAGCGACGGCAACAATGTCTACGGCGGGCGCTCCACGCTGGTGTACGACGGCGTGAGCAACGCCGAGGTGCTCGAGCGCGAGCGCCAGCGCCTGGAGGTGCGCGCCGACAATGCCGACCGCCGCATCCACGCCGCCGCGCGCGCCGCGCCCGAGGAGCCCGAGAGCGCCGAGCCGCCAACAATTCCCGTGGCCACCAACCGCCCCGGCCCGCTGCCCGGCGGCACCTTCGAGTTCCTCGGCGGCGAGGCGGCCCTCGGCAAGATGACCGTGGGCGACGGCCTGGCCGTGAACCTCTTCGCCAGCGAGGAGCGCTTCCCCGAGCTGGCCAAGCCCGTGCAGATGTCCTTCGACACGCGCGGCCGGCTGTGGGTGGCGACATGGCCCGGTTATCCGCACCCCACGCCCGACGACCCGCGCCCGGACCGCCTGCTCATCCTGCAGGACGACGACGGCGACGGCGTGGCCGACTCCTGCCGTACGTTCGCGGACGGCCTGCGGAATCCCACTGGCTTCGAGTTCTGGAACGGCGGGGTGTTCCTCGCGCAGGCGCCCGACCTGCTCTTCCTGAAGGACACCGACGGCGACGACGTGGCCGACGTGCGCGAGGTGGTGCTTTCGGGCCTCAGCTCGGCCGACACGCACCACACGGCCAACAGCTTCGTGCTCGGGCCCGACGGCGCGCTGTACTTCCAGGAGGGCATCTTCCACCAGTCGCAGATCGAGACGGCGTGGGGCCCCGTGCGCAACCACGACGCCTGCGTCTGGCGCTTCGAGCCGCGCACCGGGCGCCTCGAGCGCGCGGCGGCCTACGACTTCCTCAACCCGCACGGCCACGTCTTCGACCGCTGGGGCCAGGACATCATCACGGACGGCACCACCAACGAGAACTACGTCGCCGCGCCGCTCGCCGGCTGGCTGCCGCCCGACGAGAAGCACGAGCACTACTTCCCCTTCTTTCCGCAGCGCAGCCGGCCCGCGGGCGGCACCGAGATCCTCTCCTCGCGCGCCTTCCCGCCCGAGCTCCAGGGCAACGAGCTGATCGCCAACGTCATCGGCTTCCAGGGCATCTTCCGCTACCGCCTCGACCCGGAGGGCGCGGGCCTCTCGGGCACCGAGGAGCAGCCCATCCTCTTCAGCGCCGACCCGAACTTCCGGCCCGTGGACCTCGAGATGGGCCCTGACGGCGCCCTCTACGTGCTCGACTGGCAGACGCCGCTCATCGGGCACATGCAGCACCACCTGCGCGACCCCAACCGCGACCACGCGCACGGGCGCATCTACCGCGTCACGCCCGCCGGCGCGCCGCTGGAGGTGCCGGCCGCCATCGCGGGCCAGCCCGTGCCGGCGCTGCTGGAGCTCTTGAAGAGCCCGGACGACCGCGTGCGCTACCGCGCGCGCCTCGAGCTGTCCGCGCACGACGCCTCCGAGGTGGTGGCCGAGACGGGCCACTGGGCCGCGACCCTCGACGTGCACGACCCCGACCGCGAGCACCAGCTGCTCGAGGCCGTCTGGACTCTGCAGCAGCAGGGCGTGGTGGACGAAGTGCTCCTCGAGCGCGTCTTGCGCTCGCCCGAGCCGCGCGCCCGCGCCGCCGCCGTGCGCGTGGTGCGCCAGATGCGCGGTCAGGTCGAGCGGCCGCTCGAGCGCCTGGCCTCGGCCGCGGTGGACGACGATCCGCGCGTGCGCCTCGAGGCCGTGGTCGCGCTCTCCTTCTTCCCCGACCCGCACGCAGCCGAGCTGGCGCTGGGCGTGCTGCGCTTCCCCATGGACCGCTTCCTCGACTACGCGCTGGACGAGACGCTGCGCGCGCTCCAGCCGCAGTGGCGCGGCGCACTGGCGGCGGGGCGACCGTTCGCGGCCGACGACCCGCAGGGGCTGGCCTTCGCCCTCGCGCGGCTCGATGCCGCGGACCTCGCCGGCGTGCAGCCCTGCGCAGCGCTCTCGCGCGAGCTGCTCGGGCGGCCGGGCCTGTCGGACGAGCGCTATGTCGCCGCGGCCACCGACCTCGCCGCGCGCAACGGCGACGGCGCGGCCGACGAGCTGGTGGCGGCCATCCGCACGGCGGACCTGCGCAGCGATGCGCACGCGGACCATCTGCTCGCGGGACTCTTCGGTGCGCTCGCGACGTGCCCCGCGTCCGACGCCCGCCTGGAGGAGGCGCTGGGCGCGCTCGGCACCGCCGCGCGCCGCGCCAGCACGCGCCAGCTCGCGACCGCGGCGCGCGTCCGCCGCGCCGGCGCGCTCGGGCCGGCGTGGAAGGAAGCCCTCGCCTCGCCCGCCGCGCTCGCGGACCTGATCGACGCCGTGCCGCTGCTCTCCGACCCGACGCTGCAGGCCGAGCTCTTCCCGCACCTGCCGCCGCTGCTCGACGGCCTGCCGCCCGAGCTGGGGCCCCTGGCCGGTGACGCCACCGTCGGCCGCTTCGTGCGCGTGGAGCTGCCGGGCCCGTCGCACACCCTGACGCTGGCCGAGGTGCAGGTGCTCTCGCGCGGCGAGAACGTCGCGCCGCGGGGCCGCGCCAGCCAGTCGAGCACGGCGTGGAGCGGCGTGGCCGAGCGCGCCATCGACGGCAACACGAGCGGCACCTTCGCCGACGACGGCCAGACGCACACGGTGGAGGACCAGCCCGACCCATGGTGGGAGCTGGACCTCGGCCGGCCGCTGCCGCTGGACTCGGTCACGCTCTGGAACCGCACCGACGAGGACGGCCGCTTCGCCGCTCGCCTCGACGGCTGGGTCGTGCGGGTGCTCGACGAGCAGCGGCGCACGGTCTTCGAGGCGCACGGTGAGCGGGCGCCCGCGCCCTCGCTCACGCTTCCCATCGGCGGGCCGGCGCTGCGCGTGAGGCGCGCGGCCGTGCGGGCGCTGGGGGCTCTGGCCGCCGCGGGCGTGCACACGGACGAGGTCGTGGCCGCACTCGTTCCGCACTGGCAGGACGAGGACCTGCGCGCGGACGTCACGGCCGCGCTCGGCTCGATTCCGCCCCGGCACCTCGTGCCCGGCAGCGTCGCCGCGCTGGTCTCCGGAGTCGACGCGCTTCTCGCCGCGCAGCCCGAGGAGCGCTACGCGACCGACGACGGCCGCCGTCTCCTCGCCCTCGTGGACGAGCTGCTGCCGTCGCTCGCCGCCGCCGACGCGCCGCGCGCCGCTGCGCTGGCCGCCGAGCGCCGTCGCCATGGCCCGCAGGTGCTTGTCCTGCGCCCCGTGCGCGACAGCCTGCAGTACGACCGGCGTGAGCTCACCGTCGTCGCGGGCCGGCCCGTGGAGCTGCTCTTCGAGAACGTGGACATCATGCCGCACAACCTGGTGCTCGCGGCGCCGGGCGCCCTCGCGCGCGTCGGGCTCGCCGCCGAGGCGCTCGCGGCGCGGCCGGACGCGGCGTCCAGCGGCTGGGTGCCGGACCTGCCCGAGGTGCTGCACGCCACGCGCCTGCTGCAGCCGGGCGAGTCGCAGACGCTGGCCTTCGACGCACCTGCGCAACCAGGCGACTTCCCCTACGTGTGCACCTTCCCCGGCCACTGGGTGCGGATGAACGGCGTGCTGCACGTCGTGGCGGAGGGCGCCGAGCCGGACGCGATGGAGGCCGTCGCCCACGCGCCGGACGCGTCCGCCGCGCCGTCACGGACCTTCGTGCGCGACTGGACGCCCGAGGACTTCGCCGGCGCGCTGGCTTCGGCGACGCATGCCGATCCCGCCGCCGGCCGCGCCGTGCTGGACGCCGCCGCGTGCCTCAAGTGCCACGCCATCGACGGCGCCGGCGAGCACACAGGCCCCGACCTGCGCGACGTGGCCGCGCGCTGGGCCGGCCCCGACCTGCTCCTGCAGGTGCTGCGGCCCTCGCAGGTCATCGCCGACGGCTATGCCAGCGAGCTGCTCTTCCTGCGCGATGGCGGCGTCGTCTCCGGCCGCGTGATGGGAGAGGACGGCGACGGCGTGGACGTCCTGGACAACCCGTACAGCGCCGCGCCGCGCCGCGTGCCGCGCGCCAGCATCGAGGAGCGCCGTCCGAGCGCGGTGTCGATCATGCCGGAGGGGCTGCTGTCGACGTTCTCGCGGGAGGAGGTCGTGGAGCTGGTGGCGTATCTGGAGTCGCTGCGGGTTACCCCCGCGGAACGGAACTAGCAAGGAGGAGACGATGCGCGTCCCGGAGTTGCTGATCGTCGGCATCGTGGCCGGTGGCTCGGCCGCGGCCGCCGTCCTGCTGCTGGAACGGCCTATTGTCGAGTCTCCCGCCAGCGCGCCTGACACGCGCGGCATCGTGCAGGAGCTGCACGCACTTCGCGAAGACATCGCGCTGCTGAAGTCCGCAGCCGAGCGAAGTCCCGCTCCCGAAGTCTCCAGTCCGACCCAGGCGTCGTCGGCGCTGCTCGATCCGCGCCTGGACACGATGGGAGATCAGTTCTCGGCAGTCCAGGCCGAGCAGGCGAAACTGTCCGCGCTCCTGTCAGAGCTCGAGGTGGACATCAAGGCCCTGTCGGCTCAGGTCTCGTCGTCGTCGGGCAGCGAGCCGATGCCGGCGAAGCTGCCCGAAACGCCTGCGGACACGGCAAAGATCAGCCTGCTGCGCGGGAAGAACATGACCGAGCTCAGCGAAGCCTTCAACTACTGGGATTACGACCGCGTGCTCGCCGAGTACGGCCGACCGGATCGAGTCCAGCCGCCGCCCAATGGCGTCGGCATGATCTTCGTCTACGAGATGCCGGACGAGAATGCCCTCATCATCATGTTCAAGGGCGGCAAGTCCTACCGTGCATACGGGCGGAAGTAGTCCGAGCGCTCGTCAGCGATGTGCTTCGGCCGCGGCCTGCCCGAGCAGATCCCCCGGCTTCAACCCCTTCCTGTATCCCCCGAACCCGAACATCGTCGGCTCGTACGTGCCGACGACGGTCACGTCCGCCTGCTCCGGGATCTCCTTCTCGAGGCCGACGCCCCAGTAGCAGAGATTCACGAACAGCCGCCGCAGGTCCTCGCACTTCAGGTCCACGGCCGCGCCGATCGTGGAGCATGCGACGCGCTGCCTCCCGCCGCCCTCGCGCACGATCTCGCGGATCCACGTGACCGGCGTGCGCGGCGCGTTGCGCGGGTCGTCGACCGCCACGCTGTCCGGCGTCATGCCCGAGAGGATCGAGCCCTCGAGCAGCACGGTCGTGTCCGCCGGGAGCGGCGGCACGGCATAGACGTCCGTCGGGCCCCACACATCGTGCACGCCGCGCAGCATCGGCAGCTTCGCGGCGCCCTCCGGCACCACGCCCCTCGTGCTCTCGTGGCCGTGGTTCCCCAGGTGAGCGACCCACGTCGTGCCGAAGAGCTCCTGCCCGAAGCCACCCTTCGGCGTGGCACTGTCCCAGCTCCAGCCCTTGAACTGGCTCGTCGACTCGGCGTCGTACGCGAAGGCATGCGTGGCCGTGCGGATGCCGATCACGGGCTTGCCCGCGCGGACGTAGTCGACGAGGTGCTGCATGTCCGCATCGGGCAGGCAGCGGAAGCGCGTGAACAGCACCAGCAGGTCCGCGTCGTCGAGCGCCTGCAGGCCCGGGATGTTGGCGCGCTCCTCGGGGTTCACGGTGCCGTCCTTCGTGTCGATCGCGAACAGCACCGTGCAGCGGAAGCCGTGCCGCTGCGCGAGGACCTGCGCCAGCATCGGCAGGGCCTCCTCGCTGCGGTACTCCTCGTCGCCCGAGACGAGCACGATGTGGCGGCCGGCGCCGGGGCCGCGGGCGGCGGACAACTCGAGCCACGGCGCGGGCGGCGGCGCGGGCGCGGCCGGCGCGTCCTGGGCGGCGGGCAGCAGCGCGGCGAGCAGCAGCGGCATGAGCATCGCAGCCTCCGGGTCGGGGCGCACCAGCCTACGACGGCGGAGCTCGTTGTGGCGCATCGCGCGGCCGAGTAAGGTGCCGGCGCCGGCGAGCGCGCCGGCTGGAGCCGCCGCATGATCGCGCCCCGCACGTCCCGCGCCGCCATCCTGAAGAAGCTGCGCGCCAAGGCGGCGGCGAAGCGGCCCATCTGGATCGCGTCCGCCGGCAGCGGCCTCGTGGCGCGGCTGCTGGAGGCGGCCGGCGCGGATTGCATCAACACCTTCAGCGGCGCGCGCCTGCGGGCCAACGGCATGGGCACGATGTCCATGCTCTGGCCCATCGTGGACAGCAACGAGCAGACGCTGCGCTACACGGCCGAGGACATCCTGCCGGCGCTCGAGGGCCAGGCCTTCGTGTGCGCCTGCCTCAATGCCAACGACCCGCTCAAGGACATGGGCGCCGTGCTGCGCCGGCTGCTGGCCGATGGTGTGTGCTCGGTGAGCAACATCGGCCCGTCGGTCAGCTTCGTGGACAAGGACAGCCAGGTCTACCGCGTGCTGCGCTCGGCGGGCATCACCTTCGAGCACGAGATCGAGCTGCTGCGCGTCGCGCGCGAGCTCGGGCACGTGACCGTGGCGCTGGCCTTCGATCTCGAGGACTCGCGGCGCATCGTCGAGGAGGCGCAGCCGGACCTCTTCTGCTTCCACGCCGGCACCACCAAGGGCGGCCTTGCCGGCTTCGACAGCGGCGAGACCATCGCCGAGACGGCCGCGCGCACCGAGGAGGTGAACGCGCAGCTCCGCAAGCTCAAGCCCGACCTGCTGCTGGTGGCGCACGGCGCCGCGATGGAGACGCCGCAGGACGCGCAGTACATCCTCGACCACACCTCCTGCCACGGCTTCTGGACGGGCTCGTCCACCGAGCGGCTGCCCATCGAGCGCGCGGTGGGCGAGGCGGGGCGGCAGTTCGCGGCGCTGCGCCTGCGCGGCGGGCCGGCGGCGGCCGAGCCGGCCGCGCGCCGCAAGGGAGCGCGGCGTGGCTGAGCACGCGCCGGTGGTCGCCGTCCTGGCCACGCTGGACACCAAGGGCCGCGAGGTCGGCTGGCTGTGCGAGCAGGTCGTGGTGCACGGCTGCAAGCCGCTCGTCATGGACGTGGGCGTGATCGGGCGGCCGGCGCTGCACGCGGACGTGACGCGCGAGCAGGTCTGCCAGGCGGGCGGCGTCTCGCTGGCCGAGCTGCTCATGTCGCCCACCCGGCAGGGCGCGGCGCCGGTGGTCGTGGGTGGCGCGTGCCAGCTGCTGGGCCAGCGCGTCGCGCGCGGCGAGGTGCAGGCGGTCGTGGGCATCGGCGGCACGCAGGGCACCAGCACCTGCACGGCCATCATGCAGACGCTGCCCTACGGCTTCCCCAAGGTCATGGTCTCGACCGTCGCGGCCGGCGACGTCTCGGCCTTCGTGGGCATCAAGGACGTGACCATGATGTTCTCGGTGGGGGACATCCTCGGCCTGAACCCCCTGCTGCGCCGCATCCTGGCCAATGCCGCGGCGGCGGCGTGCGGCATGGCGCGCGTAGGAGTGCCGTCGGCGCCGAAGGCGGGCGGCCGGCCGGTGGTGGGCATGACGAACCTGGGCGTCCTCACCGACGGCGCCCTGCGCGCCGTCGCGCGCCTCGAGAGCAAGGGCTTCGAGGTGGTGGTCTTCCACGCCGTCGGCAGCGGCGGCCGCGCGATGGAGCGCATGCTGCGCGACGGCATGCTGGGCGCCGTCTTCGACTACGCCCTGGGCGAGATCAGCGACGAGCTCTTCGGCGGCCTGCGCGCCGGCGGGCCCGACCGCCTCAAGGCCGCCGCCGAGCTCTCCCTGCCGCAGGTGCTCGTGCCCGGCGGCACCGAGCACGTGGGCCTCTTCGTGCCGGCCAACACCGTCCCCGAGCGCTGGCGCGACCACCAGCATGTCTTCCACTCGCCGGTCATCCTCGCGCCGCGCCTCTCGGCCGACGAGCTGCGCCAGGTGGCGCGCGAGATCGGCAAGCGCCTCGTCGCCGCGCGCGGCCGGGCCGTGATGTTCCTGCCGCGGCGCGGCACCAGCCGCTACGCCGTGCCCGGCGGTCCGTTGCACGAGCCCGCGGGCGACGCGGCCTTCTTCGCCGAGCTGAAAGCGGCCCTGCCGCGCACGATCCCGGTGGAGGAGCGCGACATGGGCGCCGAGGACCCGGCCTTCGTGGACGAGTGCGTCGACAGGCTCGCCGCGCTCGTGGAGGCCGGCGCGCCGCGCTGACGCTCGCTGAGGCGTTCGCCGCGACGCGGCGTGTCGTGTGGTCCATCCGAACCGCGGAGCGCCACTGCGATCACGACGCGGCCCGCGGGCGACGACACCTCTTCAATTTCCTTTTCCACCTCGGCCGTCCCCCGACGTGACCGCACGGCCGAAGCCACGGATACTTTGCGCGGTTGCGACGTCCGAATCATCGGACGCCGCGCGCGGTTCCCGTGCACCTTGCCTAGTCCCCCTGATTCCTCCCGCGCGCGGCGTCCGATCCTTGCCGGCTCGCTCGAGCCCTGAGCTCGAAGGCGCCCGCCACCCGAGGCGCAGGCCGCTCGTCGCATCTGAACTGAAGCGTCGCACATGCATCGCGCATGCGTCGCTTCAGTCGTCGCGCGCCGGGGACACCCATGCGAGTGAACTCAAGCGACGCACGTGCAGTGCATATGCGTCGCTTCAGTTCACGCGACGCGGAGAAGCACGCGCGTGCGCCCCCCGGGGACCTCAGCGCGCCTCGCGCACCTCGAGCCGCCGGCACTCCACGACCGATCCGTCGTTGTGCTGCTGCAGGGCGATGTGCCCGGCCGGGTGCCGGCGCTGCGCGTCGACGAAGTCCGTGATGACGATGCCGTTCACCGAGATGGTGACATGCGTCCCGGCCGCCTCGTCCACGCACCGCACGCGGTACTCGAACCACGTGTCGGGCCCCACGAGCGAGGTCGTGACGGGCGACAGGCCATAGAGGCTGCCGGTCTTCTGCGGGTCGTCGGAGCTGCTGTTGACCTGAGCCTCGTAGCCATCCGGCCAGCCGGGGCCGAAGGCGGTGCGGACGTAGAGGCCGGAGTTGCCCTTGTCCGAGATGCGCAGGCTGGCGCGGACCTCGACGTCCTCGAAGTCGCCGCGCGCCGAGAAGAGGTGGCTGGGCGGGCCGCGGCCCACGAGCACTCCGTTCTCCACGGACCAGCCGGTCGTCTCGGCGGCGTCCTCGTCGGCGGCGGTGAAGGTGGTGCCGGGCGGCAGCGGCCTGGTGTCGGCGGCGGTCTCGGTGGCGACGCGCCAGCCGCCGAGGTCCGCGCCGTTGAAGAGCGGCACCCAGCCGGCCTCGTCGACGGGCGCGGCGGGGCGCACGCGGATCTGCCGCAGCGCGCAGGGCCCGGCGGTGCCGGCGAGGACCAGCGGGCCGAGCGGCGCCTCGGGCTGGCCGGCGAGCGGCGCGCCGGCGCTGGGGCCGGAGAGCTCGACGCCCTCGTGGAGCAGGACGTCGTTGAGCAGCACGCGCTCGATGCGCGCGTCGGCCACCTTGCGGCCGGACTCGAAGCGCGGCGGCGTGAAGACGATGTCGAGGTCGTTCCACTGGCCCGCGCCGAAGTAGCCGTCGAGGGCCGGCGGGCGCTCGGTCTCGCCGGCGGGGGCGAGGATGGCGCCGCGCCGCGTGCCGGCAGGACCGACGGCGGCCTCGGCGGGGCTCTTGGGGTCGGGCAGGTCGATGCCGTAGCGGCCCATGAGCCAGACGGTCGTGCGGCCGCCTTCGGGCAGCATGAACTCGACGTGGTAGCGGCCTTCGCCGAGGAGCGGCCGGGAGGTGTAGTCGGTGGGCGCGGCGCCGGGCGGGCCGCTGCGGGGCGCGTCGGCGACGGCGTGCGGCACGTTGACCAGCGCGCCGGTGCCCTGCGCGATGAGCAGCTTGCTGGGGTCGTGCGGGTCGAGGTCGGCGTCGACGAGCGACCAGCCCTGGCTGTCCCAGCGGTCGAAGGCGTCGAGGAAGGTGAGGCGCAGGTAGCCTTCCATGCCCAGCTCGCGCGGCGGCGGCGGCTCGACGATCTTGGCGATCATCTCGTCGGTGTGGCCCTGCGGGAGCTGGTTGATGGTGTAGGCGAACTCCTCGTGCAGCAGGGGCGCGCCGGACTGGCCGCGCACGCCGGCGAGGGCCAGGCGGGCCATCATGGCGGCGCGCAGCGGGGCGTGGAGGGTGAGCGTGCGGCGGTCGGGCGAGAGCGCCACGTCGGTGACGGGCACGCGCGCCGTGTGCCGCTCGGGCGAGCCGTACTCCCACCACCAGTCGTAGTCGTACTGCGTGAGGGTGACGCTGTCGGGCGTGAGGACGCAGTCGGCGGCGACGGGCTCGGTGAAGGCGATCGCGAAGCCGTCCTGCAGGAGGTGCACGTCGTGCATCTCCATCGGCGCGTGGTGGGTGTACTGCACGCGGCAGATGCCGTCGGCCGGCGGCACGCCGCCCCAGCCGCGGTTGGTGAGGCCGCCGAAGAGCGTTCCGTCGGGCGCGAAGACCACGCGGATCAGCGAGCCGACGCGCTGGCGCAGGGGCCACACCGCGCCCTGCCACTCGCCCTGCACGCGCTCGAGCTGGGCGCGCAGCAGCATGCCGTTGGTGAGCTCGGACACGATGAGCTGCCCGGCGAAGGGCCCGAAGGCGCCGTCGGTCGTGTCCTCCACGAGGTTGCCGGCCGAGCGGCTCCACTTGTAGGGGATCCACACGGCGGGAGGCGTGCGCGGCACGGGCGGCGGCACGCTGTCGCTGGGCAGCGCGCCCGCGGCCAGGTAGTCCGGCCGCCAGCGCAGCGAGGCCGGGTGGCTGTAAAAGGCGCCTTCCTTCAGGAAGTAGATCGGGCAGGCGGGCAGCCAGTCGCCCTGGTTGTCGGTGATGAGGATGTCGCCCGCGGCCGTGCGCCCCAGGCCGCACGCGCTGCGCAGGCCGGAGGCCACGGGCTCGAGGATGCCCGTGGCCGGATCGATGCGCAGGCACCAGCCGCGGTCCGGCACGGTGGACTCGCCGATCCACCAGCGCGGGTCGCCGAAGGAAACGTTGAGGTTGAGGTAGAGGCGGCCCTGGTCGTCGGCCGGCAGGCCGAAGGCGAACTCGTGGTAGTGGCCGGAGAGCCCCCAGCCGTTGTTCACTGTCTCGATGCGGTCGCAGCGGCCGTCACCGTCGAGATCGAACAGGCGCGAGAGCTCGGAGCGCTGCAGGACGAAGAGCGCGTCGCCGGTGCCGTGGCCATCCACCTGCGCGGCCGGCAGCACCTTGAGGCCGAGGCCCTCGTCGAGGCCCTCCGCGAAGAGCGTGAAGTGCGCGTCGATGGGGTTGGTGGAGAGCGGGTGGTCCACGATCCACACCTGGCCGCGGCGCGTGGAGACGGCGAGGCGGCCGTCGGAGAGGAAGTCCATGCCGCCCACCTCGAGGACGGAGCCGTCGGGCGGCGTGAGGTAGTCGACGGACCAGGAGGCGGATTCAGCGGCGCCGACGGACGACTGCGCGGCCGCAACCGAAGCCCCGGTCAGGGCGGCATGGATCCCGAGCTGGACGGCCCAATGCCGGCAAATCATCGAGCTACGAGCTCCCGGAACTTGGCGAGCATGTCCTCGGTCCACGGTGAGACCACGAACACGTCGACTGAGAAAACCACCGACCTATTCGTGGACTCGGTGATTTCGATCTCGTCGAATCCGCTCGAGATGCGCTCATCCGACGTGACGACACGGATCACCTCTCCGACTTCGGCGTCGATCCGGTGCGACCACCAGCCGCTGGCGCTCACACCGCCGCTGATCGAATCGCGGCTCACAGGCTCCATGGGGAACAGGTCGGCGCTCGTTTTCTGGTCCAATGCCAACCGGCAATGAGCGTGCCGCTCAACCCGGAAGCTGCGCCTGAAGCCCGAGAACCCGCCCAGCGTTGCGGGACCGACGGTTTCGACGACAGTGGCCAGCAGTTGTATCGGTTCGTGCGCCTCGTCGTTCGCGACGAGAGCGTAGGTTACGGAAGGCTCGCCCAGGGCCGACGTGGATAGAAGGCGGGCGGACGCGGGCCGAGGGTTCGTGAGGCCACCTGTCTCTTCCCACCGTTGGAAGCTCCATGTTCCCGCGGATTCCGGCGCGCTCCACACCACCTGCCCCAGCGGCTCCAGCGGCGTGCCGCCGCGGCCGCCCCAGTCCGTGCGCCGGACGAAGTCGCCCTCGCGAACGGCGAGCAGTCGCACGTCATCCACGCTGTACTCGAAGGTGAGGCCGTCGGGCGTGCCGATGAGCAGGCCGCGCGGGATGTTGTGCGCGCCCTCGCTGAGCGGCGGCAGGATGCCGCGCACGACCAGCGGCCGGTCGGTCACGTGCATGAGCGTCTCGGACTCGCTGACCTCCTTCACCGGCGGCCCGAGCGTGACGACGTAGTCCGCCAGCGCGCGGCGCTGCTCGTCGCTCATCGCGTGCTCGAAGGCCGGCATGGGCGAGCCGGGGATGCCGAAGGCGATGGTGCGCGCGATGGTCTCGGGCGTGTTGCCGAAGGAGAAGCCGCCCTCCTTGAAGTTGCGCGCGGGGCGGTCGAGCACGGCCGGGCCCGTTCCACTCCCGTCGAGACCGTGGCACTTGGCGCAGTTGCTGGCGAACAGGGCCGGCGCGTCGGTTCCGCCGCCGGCGGGCGCCGCCTGGGCCGCGAGCGCCGGCGCCAGCAGCAGGACGAGCGTCCAGGAGGAGCGGCGCGGGCAGGCCATCGGCGCGATCCGTTCGGGGGAGTCGTCAGCGTAACGACGCGCGATGAGCCGGACCAGTCGCGGCGTGCAGGCCTGCCCGAAGTCGTGAGGAGCGGCGGACTTGTCCAGCCCCGGCGTCTGCGAAGGCCGCGCGCGGGGCCGCGCGCCGGGCCGCGCGTCGTCGGCCGCCAGCGTCGCGACCGCCGTCGTCGGGCGGCGATTCGTCACCGCGCGAGCGCGGCGCCGCGGCGCGCTCCGACGCTGCCGAGAGTCGTCGCCGCGTGCGCGCCGGGCGACGACGCGCCGCTGCCCGCGTCGATGGCGCGCGTGACGTGTGGCTGGCTCCACCGTTACGTCACCCGGAGGGGAGCCGGGAGTGCTTCCTTGCTTGCAGGTGCGCGCATCGCGCGCGCCGCCGGTGCTCGCGGTCGGGGCGGCGCCGGTGCGTCGTGCCGACGTCGAGAGAGGAGCGGAGCATGGTCGGGCTGCAAGGGGTGGCGGTGTACGCGGTGCTGTTCGCCAGCGCGGGGGCGGGCGCGCTGCACGCGCAGGCGCTCATGCTCGAGGCCAGCGGGCCCATGGCGGGCGCAGCCTTCGGGCGCACGGTGGCGGTGCTCGGTGACGTGAACGGCGACGGCCGCGGCGATCTCCTCGTGGCCGCGCCCTTCGACGGCACGTCCGAGGCGTCAGGCTCCGACGGCGGCTACGTGGGCAGCGTGCACGCCTTGTCCGGCGTCGACGGCAGCGAGCTGTGGTCCGCGCAGGGCGAGGAGCCGTCCGAGCTCTTCGGCTGGGCCATCGCGGCGGCGGGCGACGTGAATGGCGACGGCATCCCCGACGCCCTGATCGGCGCGCCCAATCACGACGACTTCCGCGGCCGCGTGCTGGTCTGCTCGGGCGACACGGGCGAGGTCCTCGCGGAGCTCTTCGGCCACCACCCCGGCGATCACTTCGGCGGCGCGCTCTCCGCCGCCGGCGACGTGGACGACGACGGCCACGCCGACATCGCCATCGGCGCCTGGAACGAGGGCGACAGCCTGCCGGGCCAGGGCATGCTGCGCATCCTCTCGGGCGCGAACGGCGCGCAGCTGCTGGAGGTTCTCGGCGCGCACGCCTTCGATCACTTCGCCTCGGCCCTGGCGGCCACCGGCGACGTGGACCTGGACGGCGTGCCCGACGTGCTGGCGGGCGCCGAGCAGATGGACCTGGACGCCTTGACCGACGACGTGGGCGGCGCGGTCATGATCTCGGTGAAGTTCGGCATCCCGCTCTGGACCCTGCTGGGCGAGACCTTCGACGAGGGCTTCGGTCACTCCCTGGCCGGCCCCGGCGACATCACCGGCGACGGCGCGCCCGAGGCGCTCATCGGCGTGCCGTTCTCGAGCGACTTCGGCGAGAACGGTGGCAAGGCCATGGTCGTGACCGGCGCGGAGGGCCTGCTGGTGCAGAACCTCGTCCCGCCGGCGTGGTACGGCGAGTACGGCATCTCGCTGTGCGGCGCCGGCGATGCGGACGAGGACGGCGTGCTCGACGTGGCCATCGGCGCGGCCACGGGCGGCGACCCGCTCGGCGACGGTCCCGGGCGCGTGTACGTCCAGTCGGGCGTCGACGGCTCCCTGCTGGACGACTTCGTCGGGACCTCGGTGCTGGGTGGCTTCGGCTGGGGGCTCGCCAGCGGCGACCTGGACGCCGACGGGGTCACGGACCTCGTGGTCGGCGCGCCGTGGGCCGGCGGCAGCCCGGTGGGGCCCGGCAAGCTGGAGGTCTACTCCGGCGACCTGTGGGTGACGCTGGGCCTTGGCACGCCGGGCACCGGCGGCACGCCGCAGTTCGTCGTGGAGGGCGAGCCGGTCATCAGCTCGCCGGTGTCGTTCATGCTCGCCGACGCGCAGCCCGGCGCGCCGGCCATTCTGATCATCGGCGCGTCGAAGCTGATGGCGCCCTTCAAGGGCGGCACCCTCGTCCCGAACCCCGACCTGCTGGCCCCGCTGGTCCACGTCGGCGGCGACGGCAGCATCAGCCTCGCCGGCACCTGGGTCCCCGGGCCGCTGTCGGGCATGCAGCTCTTCTTCCAGTGGTGGGTCGCCGACGCCGGCGCCGACCACGGCTGGGCGTCCACGCCCGGCGTGCAGCTCACGGTTCCGTAGCTTCACGCGTCCTTCCCGCGCGGCCGCAGCGCTCCGCGATCGTGGGGCGATGCGCCGCGCCGTCCTGCTGCTCCTCGCCGCCTCCGCCGCCGCGCAGGACCACGCGAGCGCGGCGAAGCCTTCCTCGACTCCCGGCGATGAGCATGAGTCGGGCGCGGCGAGTTCCCCCGCCGCTGTCCAACCCCACGGCTCACTGCTCCGCGGTCGACGATGATCAATCGCCGCGACCCGGTCGAGAGTCGCGGCCAGTAGGGACGACCCGCCGACGCCGGTGATCAGTGAGCAGGCGTGGCCGGCACCCGTGCCCGTCCGCCGGCCGCTGATCACCCGCGTCGGCAGGTCGCTTTCAC
>DASUFI010000179.1:0-12223 GCA_036274635.1 Planctomycetota bacterium | reverse complement strand
AAATCGTTGCCGGATCGTGGAGCTCTGGGGTGGTGATCTGGGAAAGGCTGCGTGCGGCGCTACGGCTGCGTCGCCTTGAGCAAGTTGCTAATGGCCACGCCCTTCACGGCACCCGCGTCGCTCACCCCGACCTGGAAGTAGAGCAGCGTCCCCGACGGGACTCCGCTCGGCCAGGCACTCCACGGCAGCGTCCACGAGCCGGTGAAGAACGTACCGACCGGTAGCTGGAAGGCGATCGGGACCGTGCTCAGCGTGCCGCCCTTGAACGGGGTCGGCGTGTCCGTCAGCGAGACGAACAGCATCGTCAGGGTGAAGGGTGCTGCATTGGCGAGCGTGAGCGAGCCAGCCGAGCCGGCATCGAGGGTCCCTGTGCCGTTGAGAAGCGGGACGCCCGAGACACCCGGAAGCCCGCCGCCCAGCTTGTTGAACGGCTGGATCGGGTGGAACACGTAGGCCGCACCGGCATTGTCTGTTCCAGCAACCGCCGTGTCGCCGGAAAGTGCTACCGCAAAGCCAAGCTTGCCGCTGTCGGAGGCGTCCGAGGCTTCGAGCGCACCCTGCTGTTCCCAACCCGAGCCTGACCGCAGATAGACATACGCCGTGCCGGCCGAAGAGTGCCCGCCAACCGTCGCCGCAGGCGTGCCAACGACTGCGGCGTCGTCGACATCCGACACGGCGACAGATCGGCCAAATCCCTGATTCGGGACTGGCTCGTCCAGCTCAGCTTGCTCGTTCCACGCGGCACCCGATCGGAAGAATACGAATGCCTTGTGGTCGCTACCGATGATCGCGGTGTTGCCGGAGACAGCCACGGCTTGGCCGAAATTCGGCACGCTGGGCACGGTCGTCAGCGTGGTCTGGGCGGTCCAGCTAGTCCCGTTGCGGACGAACACGTGGACGCCGTCGCTCGGGCCGCCCGCCAGAATCGTGTCGCCAGAGATGCTCACGGCTTGGCCCAGGAAGACCCCGCCTTGCAGTTTGGCCTGCTGACTCCAGACGGCGCCGTTCCGGACAAAGACATAGGCTGCGTCGCTCGGGAAGGCCCCAGCGCCAACGACCAACGTATCTCCAGAAAGCGCGATCGACGTCCCGAACGCTGACCAGCTCGCGAAGTCGGGTTCCGCTATCTTCGCCTGCTTAGTCCAGGACGTACCCTGGCGCACGAAGACAAAGACTGCACCGGGTCCGGTCCAGTTGACGCCGCTGAGTCCTAGTCCTGGGTCGGACACCACGGCAGTGTCGCCGGAGATTGCAACCGAGACGCCGTAACCGAGCGTCACTGGTTCAGCCGAATTGAGTGAAGCCTGCTCGGTCCACGATGTCCCATCGCGAACGAAGACGAGCGGCACCGGTCCCAGGTAGCTACCAACCACCGCCGTATCGCCCGACACGCCCACGGTTGTTCCGAAGGCGCCGACTGGCCCGCCGACCGGCGTGAGCTTGGCCTCCTGCTTCGGGATGCCCTGGGCAGCGACTTCGCCGAGAGCAAGCCAGGCTAAGGCGACTGACAACCGAAGCGCGCGGAGCATGGACTTCTCCTGAAGTGCAGCAACGGTGCGTGGCGTGGGTGAACTGTCCCGACGCACGAGAGGATAGCGGATTCAGCGCGTTGCGGACGTTCCTCACCCCGGCCAGCACTTGGCACGCCGTTGCCGCCCGCCTCAGGCCGACTGGGTGACGGCGTCCCGCGCCTATGGCACGTCGGCACGCAGCGCGTTGCTCGCAGAGAACCCCTTCACGCCACCGGAATCGCTGATCCAGAACTGCATCCACAGCGACAGGCCCGATGGCATGCCAGAGGGCCAGGGTCCGCCGAAGAGCAGGGAGCCGAAGCCGTCCGTGACGGCCGGGATGAGCAAGCTGGGTGTGGGCACCAGCACGCCGCCCTTGAATGCACCCGATAGATCCGACGCGCCGACGACCAGGATCGCCGCCGAGAAGGGCTTGGCCTGCGACAGTTCCAAGTTCACGGGTGCGGTCGGCAGCAGCTCACCTTCGCCTTGCAGGCTCGGAGTCCCGGCGCTGCCGGCGAGTGCGTGGCCCAGATCGGTCCATGACCAACTGCCCGGGCCGCGAACGAGGACGTTGTCGTAGCGGACCGATTCGACGTTGATCGACTTCAAGGCGATGCGGCCCGCCGGATACTCAACCAGCGAACCGAACGACAGCACGTTGGCGTCATCGATCGCCATCGTGACCGACGCTCCCTCGACTCTCACCGCCATGTGGTGCCACTGCTGAAGCGGAGTCGAAACGCTTGCCGTCGTCAGGACCGTGCAGAAGCCGGCGCTGTCGTTAATGAGGCAGAACCCGACTTGGTCTTGGTACACGAACGCCTGGTAGTACTTCCCCGCGTCACAGCCCGACGCAATGTCCTGGACGTGGAACAGCACCGCTGCATGGGCGCCTGCATCTGAGGAATCCACGAAGAAGTCGACGTCGATCTGATAGTCGGTCCAGGCGGGGTCACCATTCACCGCACGCCCGTCTTGGCAGCCCGCACTTGTCGTGATGGTGTACTCGCCGTTCATCACGGCGAAGGCTCCGTCGTACTCGGTCCAGCCGGCGGCATCCCCGTCATCGAAGTTGTCGGACAGCAGGACTTGCGCATTGATCGGCGCGACCGCGAAGCCGCAGAACGCAAGCACACCAACGAACATGGCCCGTTGCAGGTGGACGATCATGGTCAACTCTTCCCCCAGATTGCGGTGCTGCGGAATGCAGCCCCACGGCACGATCTCGCCACCTGCCACCTTCGTCAAGGGGGGGCGATCCCCAGACTGGGGCGCCTACTCAGGCCCCGCCGTTACCGACGGAGACAAATTGCCCCTTTCTCCGGCTGTTACCGAAACTCTCCGTGCATTGCCGACGGAGAGGCAGAGAACGGGGCGCACGCGGCGGCGACCTCTCTACCCGTTGCCGGACCGCCCGCTCTCCGCGCCGCGGGCCGGAGAGTCGGAGAGCCTCTCGGCGCATCCAGGCACGCTCAGGCCGCTCATGCGACCGCCGCGCCGCCCGCTCGCAACCCGCTCCCCCACAACGCCCTACGCGTGCCCCGCGCGCATCTCGCGGACCGCGCGCGGCTTGCGCCGCCCGCGCATCGCAGCGCGCCCCACGGCTCGCCACCGCGCCTCCCCGCGCGCTCGCTCATCAGCCCTCTGGTGATTCCCCGGCGAGGACTCGAACCTCGAAAATCAGGACCAAAACCTGATGTGTTGCCAATTACACCACCGGGGATCCAAAGGTCGCTCGCGCGGCGCACCCGCCGCGCCCATCATTGTCCCTCGCCGAGATACCCCAGCGCCCGCAGCTTTTCGAGCGTCGCGGCGTCGGGCGGCACCGCCGCGCCCCCACCGCCCACCGCTGTCCAGGCCGCATCGCGCCGAGCCCGCAGGCCCGTGAGGGCCTCGCTCATCCGCGCGGCGTCCTCCTCATGCACGCCCGAGAGATCCCGCCGCTCGCCCGGGTCGTTGCGCAGGTCGAACAGCCCCGCCTGCGCCGGATCATCGCCCCCGTGCAGCAGCCAATCGGCCGTGCGCAGCGCGCCCGCCGGATCCTGCGGCCGGCAGCGGTCCAGCAGGAGTGCCGCGGCACCCGCCCCACCCGCGCCCCGCGCGAGCCCGGCGCGCGAGACGCCGTCGGCCTCCGGAAGCGGCAGCAGGCCGCACAGCTCCAGCAACGTGGGCGCCAGGTCCACGCCCCCCACCAGCGCCGGGACGCGCAGCCCGTCGGGCAACCCCTCCGGCCAGTGCATCACCAGCGGGACGTGCGTCAGCTCCGCATGCAGGTCCGTGTTGCCGTGGCCGAGCGCGCCGCGCTCCCACAACTCCTCGCCGTGGTCCGCGACGACGACGATCAGCGTGTCCGCCAGCAGGCCTAGACGTCCCAGCTCGTCCACCAGCCGCCCGAGCTGCTGATCATTGAAGCGCACGTCGTCGTCGTACAGGTCCTCGACGTGCTGCCGGTCGGCCTCGGTGTACTCGTAGCCGTTGCGGCCGGCGTTCGCGATCGATTCGACCGAGCCGTCGATGGGGCCGTCGTAGGGGCCCGCGAAGGACTCGCCCGACGTGCGGCCACCGTAGGGCGCGTGCGGATCCACCGAGTGCAGCCAGAGGAAGAAGGGCCGCGTGTCGGGCGCGGCGGTGGCCGGCTGGGCGCGCCGCTGCAGGAAGCGCGTGGCCGCGTCCACCAGCCGGTCCGCGCCGTAGACCGCGTCCTCGCGCTTGCGGCGCGCCTCCATGTCGAGCAGCTCGTCCAGCTCGTCGTACTCGTGGAAGCCGCGGGCGAAGCCGAAGCGCGCGGCGGTGGCGACGGTGCACGTGTAGCCGGCGGTGGCGTAGCCGGCCTGCGCGAAGCGCTCGGCCAGCAGCGGCAGGCCAGCGGGCAGCGGGGAGCCGAAGCTGGCGTCGAAGGCGCCGGGCAGGCGGCCGGAGAGCAGCGCGGCGACGGCGGGCTGGGTCCAGTTGCTGGCGGCGTGGACGTTCTCGAAGAGCACGCCGTCGTCCGCGAGGGCGTCGAGGCGCGGGGAGGTCTGGCGCGGCTCGCCGTAGCAGCCGAGGTGGTCGGCGCGCAGCGTGTCGACCAGCCAGACGACCACGTTGGGGTGCGCGGGCGGCGCCCGGCCGCAGGCGGCCAGCAGCAGCGCGGCCAGCGCGGCGCGGGCGCTCACGGCGCGGCGATCCGGCGGCGCAGCAGCTCGAGCGCGAGGTTCACGGAGCGGCCGCGCACTTCCTCGCGCGTGCCGGTCCAGCGGCGCGTGAGGGCGCGCTCGCCGTCCGGGCCGGCGACGGCGAGGCACACGGTGCCGGCGGGTTTCTCGGGCGTGCCGCCGCCGGGCCCGGCGATGCCGGTGATGGCCAGCGCGTGGTCCGCTCGCGCGCGCTCGCGCGCGCCACGCGCCATGGCCAGGGCCACGGGCTCGGACACGGCGCCGTGCTCGGCGAGCAGCGCCTCGGGCACGCCGAGGCGTGCGGTCTTGGCCGCGTTGGAGTAGACCACCACGCCCTCGCGAAAGACCTCCGAGGAGCCGGGCGCGGAGGTGATGGCGCCCGCCAGCAGTCCGCCGGTGCAGGACTCGGCCGTGGTCAGCGTCTCGCGCCGCCGCGCGAGGTGGCGCACGACGGCGCGGGCCAGCGTCTCGTCGGCCTCGCCGAAGAGCAGCTCGCCCACGCGCGAGCGCACGTCGGCCTCCATGGCCGCGACGGCAGCCGCGTCCGTGCCGCGCAAGGCGATGGTGAGCACGCCCAGCCTCGCGGTCACGCCCAGGCGCGCCTCGCGGCGCGCGGCTCGGACGTGGTCCATCAGGTCCGCGAGCTTCTCGCCCAGCTCGGACTCGGCGAGGCCGCACAGGTGCAGCTGGCGCGTGAGACCGGTCGGCGCGGGTGGCAGGCAGGCATCGAGGCAGGGCGGCGCCATGACGTGCAGCTCGGAGGGCACGCCGGGGAAGCAAGCCACGGCGCGGCCATCGCGGCTGTGCAGGAAGCCGGCCGCGGTGCCCACGGGATTGTCGAGCACCGTCGCGCCTACGGGAATCTCGGCCTGCCGCCGGCTGCCCGCGCCCAGCGGGATACTGCGCTCGGCGTAGAACTTCTGCAGCCGCGCGACGAGTTCGGGCCGCTCAGCGAGCGGCACGCCGAGCGCCGCGGCCACGCCGTCGCGCGTGATGTCGTCGCCCGTGGGCCCGAGGCCGCCCGTGACGAGCAGCAGGTCGGCCTGCGCCAGCGCGGCCTGCACCGCGGCGCGGATGGCCGGCAGCTCGTCCCCCACCACCGCGAAGCCGGTGACGGCGTGGCCGCGCGCGCGCACCTGGCGCGCCAGCCACGCGGAGTTGCTGTCCAGCAGCTCGCCCGCCAGCAGCTCGTCTCCCACCGCGAGGATGGCGACGAGCCGCGGGGCGCTCACCGCCTCACCGGCCCACCAGGAAGTGCGCCACGTCGGCGTCGTGCATGACGTACTCGCGGCCCTCGCTGCGCAGGCGGCCGGCGGCGCGGATGGCGGCCTCGGTGCCGAGCTCCACCAGGTCGTCCACGCCGTAGGCCTCGAGGCGGATGAAGTTCCTCTCGAAGTCGGAGTGGATCGCGCCGGCCGCCGCGGGCGCGGTGTCGCCGCGGCGGATGGTCCAGGCGCGGATCTCCTTGGGGCCGGCGGTGTAGAAGGTCTGCAGGCCGAGCAGCTGGAAGGCCGCGCGCACGAGGCGCTCGAGGCCCGAGCGCTGCAGGCCCATCTCCTCGAGGAAGACCTGGCGGTCGTCGGGGCCCATCTCGGCCAGCTGGCGCTCGAGCTCCGCGCACAGGACGACGACCTCGGCGCCGGTGGCCGCCGCGTGCCGGCGGACCGCGGCGACGTGCGGCGAGTCGCCCTGCAGGTCCGACTCGGAGACGTTGGCCACGTAGAGCACGGGCTTGGCGGTGATGAGGAAGAGGCGCGCGACGGCCTCGCGCGCGGCCTCCTCGAGCACGAGGCTGCGCGCCGGCCGGCCGGCCTGCAGGTGCGCGCGCGCCAGTCCGAAGGCCGCCGCCTCGGCCTGCGCCTCCTTGTCCTGCCCGCGCGCCAGCTTGCCGGTCTTGTACAGCGCCTTCTCCACCGTCTCGAGGTCCGCGAGCGCCAGCTCGGTCTCGATCACGCCCATGTCCGAGAGCGGGTCCACGCGGTCGGCCACGTGCAGGACGTTGCCGTCGTCGAAGCAGCGCACGACGTGCAGGATGGCCTGTGTCTCGCGGATGTGCGAAAGGAAGCGGTTGCCGAGGCCTTCGCCCTTGCTGGCGCCCGCCACGAGGCCGGCGATGTCCACCACCTTGAGGACCGCGGGCACGATCTGTTCGGTGGTGATGAAGCGGTTGATGGTCGCGAGGCGCTCGTCGGGCACCGGCACCACGCCCACGTTGGGCTCGATGGTGCAGAAGGGGTAGTTGGCGCACTCGGCGCCGGCCGCCGTGATGGCGTTGAACAGGGTCGACTTGCCGACGTGGGGCAGGCCGACGATGCCGCAGGCGAGGGACATGGCGAGAGGGTCTTCCGGGAGGGTGGTGCGACCCTCCATTGTGCCGGCCCGGGCCGCCGGCGCGCCAGAGCGGAGCCCCCCTCGCGCGGCCGCCTCCTCAGCCGAGCTGGCCCTCGTCCAGCCTGTCCCGCTTGCTCTCGGCCATGCGGCACAGGATCAGCCCCAGCTCGAACAGCACGATGAGCGGGAAGAAGACCAGCAGCATGTTGATCGCGTCGGTGGTCGGCGTGATGACCGCCGCGAAGACGGCGGCGCCCACGATGACCGCGCGGCGCGACTTGCCGAGCGTGGCCCGCGAGACGAGGCCGGCGCGCACGACGGCCCACATGATCAGCGGCAGCTCGAAGACGGCGCCCATGATGAGCGTCATCGAGACGACGAGCTGCAGGTAGTTCCCGAGCGTGACGTTGCTCACCGCGATGTCGGACGAGATGTAGTTCACCATCGCCTGCAGTCCGACGGGCAGCAGGATCTCGAAGCCGAACCACAGGCCCACGAGGAAGAGCAGCAGGCCGGGCAGGAAGGCCATGCGCACCGCGCGCCGCTCCTTCGGCAGCAGGCCCACGCCGATGAAGCGCCACAGCTCCCAGATGAAGAAGGGCGCGCCCACCGCGACCGAGAACAGGAAGGAGACGCGCAGCGCCGACATCATGCCCTCGCCCGCGCTGATGTAGCTGAGCGGTCCCGGGTCGCGCGGCCCGTTCGGCGGCGAGAGCGCCGCGCGCACCTTGAACCACGGCTGGCACATGAAGCGCAGGAGCGCGTCGTCGAAGGCGATGCCCACGAAGATGAGCACGACCAGCACGAGCGCGCAGCGGATCAGCGTGCGGCGCAGCTCGTTGAGGTGCTCTCGCAGGGGCATGCGGCGGTCGTCGCGGACCATCGGCTGCGGGCTCGTGGGGCTCAGCGGTTCATGGGGAAGGCAGGCCTAAGCCTTGCGGAACACGCCCCCCTTATCCAGTTCCGCGACCAGCGGGACGGCGTCCACGCGCGCGCAGTCCTCCACGTCCCGCTGCAGGCCGATGGCGTGCAGGCGCCGGCCGGACACGCTGCGGTGCAGCAGGCCAGCCAGATCGTGCTTCCAGGCGTCGAAGAGGGCGATGGCGACGCGGGCGGCGTCGCTGGGCTGGGCGGCCGCCAGCAGGGTCAGGTGACCGGCGAGGCAGCCGGCCGCCGCCACGTCGTCGGCCGCCACCTGCCCGCGCGAGCCCGAGCACAGCAGCAGCACCTCCTGCGCGCCGCCCGTGGCCAGGGCGCGCGCCGTGGCCTCGGCGTTGAGCAGGCTGCCCGCCAGCACGCGCCGGCTGCCGCGCGCCGCCAGCACCGCCTGCGTGCCGTTCGTGGTGGACAGCACCAGCAGCCGTCCCGCGCAGGTGCCGGCCTCGAACTCGCGCGGCGAGTTCCCCAGGTCGAAGCCCGGCGGCGGCAGGCCATCGCGCTCGCCGCCCAAGAGCGCGCCGCAGGCGCGGGCGCGCGTGATCGCCGCCTCCACCGTGCCCGCCGGCTCGACGCCCGTGGCCCCCGCCGCCAGCGCCGAGACGATGCTGCTCGTGGCGCGCAGGACGTCCAGCACGACCACGTCGCGCGCCGCATCGGGCGCAGGCGCCAGCGCGAGAGTGAGCGCGACGTCGACGCGCACGGGGCGCGTCAGTACTTCAGGAAGTCCTGCAGCTCCGCCAGGCGGATGATGCGCATGCCCAGCTTGTCCGCCATCTTGTACTCGTCGGAGTCGGTGAGCTCGGGCGCGGTGTCGCCCTCGGCCAGGCTCTTGTCGCCCAGCACGAGCACGTCCGTCGTGGCCGTCAGCTGCTCGTCCACCTCGGCGCCCAGCTCGCGCAGGCGCGCGGTGGCCTGCTCCTTGCTCATCGTGATCGGGAAGTCGCCCAGCAGGAAGAAGTGCAGGGACTTGTTGGCCTCGAAGTGCGGGTTGCGCAGCTTGTCGCCGGGCAGGATGGGGTCGAAGGCGTTGGGCTCGGTGGTGAGGCCCACGAGGGACATGTCGTCCTCGACGTCGCGCACCTCGACGGTGCCCTTGGGCGTGAGGTCGCCGCTCTTGCCCGGGCGCAGCACCTCGAAGCGCGTGCCGCGGCGCAGGCCGGAGCGCGCGCCGATGTCGATGTAGGCCACCGCGCCCGTGTTGCCCACGGACAGCACGCTGCCGTCGAGGGCCTCCGGCTCCGAGCTCTCGCGACGCACGGCCATGGCCTTGATGCGGCCCTCCAGCGCCGAGACCTCGTGCCGCGACTTCACGTCGGCCTGCGCGAGCGCCTGCTGCGCCGAGCGCGCCAGCTCGTCGGAGGCCTGCTGCGCGGCCACCAGCTCGTCGAAGCGGCGCTGGTCCTGCTGCGCCTGGTTGTCGGCGCGCTGGCGCTCGTCGGCCAGCTGCTGGTTGAGCGTGTCGAGCTCGGTCTTCATGGAGGCGGTGCTGTCGGACACCGACTGCTCGGCGGCCTTGCGCTTGGCCACCTCGGCGTCGAGGTCCGACTTGGCCTGCGCGGCCGCCGCCTGGCTGCTGGTGAGCGCCGAGCGCAGGGCCGCGATGCTCTGCTGCAGCGTGACCTTGGTGTCCGGGCCGCCCAGCGACTCCTTGAGCGAGGCCTTCACGGCGTCGATGTCGGCCTGCAGCGCCACCGGGTCGGGCCGGCTGCCGACGCTGGCCTCGTCGTGGTAGCCCACGAGGCCGGCGAGGTCGACGATCTCCTTGGTCTGGTCCGTGAGGCGCGCGTCCTGCTTGGTGCGCTCGGCCTTCAGGGCGGTGAGGTCCGCCTCGATGCTGCTGGCGTTGGACGCGGTGGCGTACCACAGGCCCAGCACGCCCAGCAGGGCCACCATGAGGATGATGACCCACAGGGTGTTGACGGCGCCGGCCTGCGCGCGTCGCGGAGCAGAAGGCAGCAAGGACACGGTGAGACCTCGCGTTCGGGGGATGGGCACTTCGGAAGCGCCCGCGGAAGGGGCGGGATTATAGGGAGGCCCTGTGACGCCGGCAACCCGACTCGCCGCAGCGGCGCGGCCGGCCGGCAGCGTATTCTGGCCGGCGCATGGGAGAGGTCCTCGGACTGCTCGGCGGCGTGGGCGGCGGCAAGTCCACCGTGGCCGGGATCCTGGCCCGGCGCGGCCTGCGGGTGCTCGACGCCGACGCCGAGGCGCGGGCCGTGGCGGAGCTGCCCGAGGTGCGGGCGGCCCTCGCGGCGCGCTTCGGCGCCGACGTGCTGGATGGCGCCGGGCGGCTCGACCGCGCGCGGCTCGCGGCGCGGGCCTTCGCGAGCCCGGGGGCCACCGCCGACCTCAATGCCCTGGTGCACCCGCGCGTGCGCGAGCGGCTGCTGGCGGCGCTGGACGCGGCTGGCGACGCGCCCGTCGTCCTGGACGTGCCGCTGCTGCTCGAGTCGCCGCTGGCGGCACGGGTCACGCGCTGGATCTTCGTGCAGGCGCCGGAGCGGCTGCGCGAGGAGCGCGTCGCGGGCCGGGGCTGGCCCGCGGGCGAGCGGGCGCGCCGCGAGGCGCAGCAGGCCGGCTTGGCCGCCAAGCGCTCGCGCGCCGGCCACGTACTGGAAAACTCCGGCACGATCGAGCATCTTGAGCGGCAGGTGGACGCCCTGCTGCGGCAGATCGGCATCGCCACCTGAGACTTCTTCGACTGGCCGGGGGCTCGCGCCGCGTGCGCGCATCGGGCCCCTCGCTCATCCCCCCCATCGCCACGACGCCGCCCATGTCTCCCCAGCGACGCAAGGCCGCCACCACGGAAGCCGAGGAGCCCGTCACGGCCCCGCCGGGCGACGCCGCGCCCAGCTACAAGCCGCTGCACGTCAAGAAGGCGCCGCCGCTGCCGGGCCAGAAGGAGTCCGGCATCCCCGCCCAGCTGGCCGAGATGGGCGAGCTGCCCATGGCCGAGCTGGTCGCGCGCCTGAGGCACTACGGTCTGGCGGCCCATGAGGGCTACGACCGCGCGCGCCTGCTGGTGCAGTTCATGCGGGCGGGCGACAAGCTCGAGCTGGACGTGCGCGGCGAGGGCCAGCTCGAGGTGCTGCCCGACGGCTACGGCTTCCTGCGCGCCGTGCGCAACGCCTTCCTGCCTTCGCCCGACGACCTGTACGTCTCCCCCGCGATGATCCGCCAGTCCGGCCTGCGCCCGGGCATGACCGTGCACGGCCGCGTGCGCACCGGCCGGCACAAGGAGAAGTACTTCGCGCTGGCCTCCATCGACTCGGTCAACGGCCAGCCGCCCGAGAAGGCCGCCACGTGGAAGCCCTTCGACGAGCTCACGGCCATCTTTCCCAACCGCCGCATCGTGCTCGAGACGCCCAAGGACCCGCGCAACTTCAGCGCGCGCGTCGTGGACCTCGTGGCGCCCATCGGCTTCGGGCAGCGCGGCCTCATCGTGTCGCCGCCGCGCGCAGGCAAGACGCTCATGCTCGAGGCGCTGTGCAACGCCGCCACCGAGAACTACCCCGACGCCAAGGTCATGATGTTCCTGGTGGACGAGCGCCCCGAGGAGGTGACCCACCTGCGCCGCAACGTCACGGCCGAGGTCGTCGCCTCCACCTTCGACGAGTCGCCCCAGCGCCACGTGCACGTGTCCGAGCGCGTGGCCGAGCGCGCGCGCAGCTGGGTCGAGTCCGGCCACGACGTCATCGTCTTCATGGACAGCCTCACGCGCCTCGGGCGCGCCTACAACAACGTCGCGCGCACCACCGGCCGCATCCTCTCGGGCGGCCTCGAGGCCAACGCGCTGCAGCGGCCCAAGCGCTTCTTCGGCTCGGCGCGCAACGTCGACGGCGGCGGCTCGCTCACCATCCTGGCCACCGCGCTCATCGAGACCAACTCGCGCATGGACGAGGTCATCTTCGAGGAGTTCAAGGGCACGGGCAACATGGAGATCGTGCTCTCGCGCAGCATCTCCGAGCAGCGCATCTTCCCCGCCATCGACCTGAACAAGTCCGGCACGCGCATGGAGGACCTGCTCTACGACCCGGACGAGGCGCGGCTGGTGAAGTCGCTGCGCGCGGCGCTGGCGGACCTGCCGCCGGTGGAGGCGATCGAGAAGCTGCTGGCCAAGCTGCGCAAGACCAAGACGAACGCGGAGTTCCTGCTGTCGCTCATGGCGCAGCGCGTGTTCTGAGCGGCGGTGAAACCCGGAGGGCCGGGCGTGCCGCCCGCTGGGCGCAACGGACGCACATGTCGTTGCGCCCAGAGGCCGTCCCACCCGGCCCTCCGGGTTTC
>DASUFI010000178.1:0-4627 GCA_036274635.1 Planctomycetota bacterium | reverse complement strand
CTCGGCGCTGTGATCGAGGCGCGCCAGCAGCTCGGCGTGCGCGCGGCGCATGCCCTCGAGCGCCTGGGCGTGCAACAGCAGCGCCGCCGGCAGCGCCGGGTCGGAGGTCGGCGCGTCGGGCTGCAGCGGAAGGAGTTCGTCGTCGTGGCCCGTCACGGCCTCAAGCGCTCCGCGGGATCGGCCGGCCTGCGGGACGCCGGTGCCCGGCCTTGGACGGCGCCGGCCCCCGCCTGTTCCCGAGGCCCTTCCGACCGGCCGCCGGCGGCGCAGCGCAGGGCAGGATGCAAGCGGGCGGTCACCTTGACAGCAGCTCCGGGGCGACGGGGCGACGCCACTCTAGCAAGCCATCGCGCTCAGAAACGCACGCTGGCCTCGGGCACGCCGCACTCGCGGGCGATGCGCCGGGCCAGCGCCGCACGCAGCGCGCTGCTCACCGGCCGCGGCGCCGGCAGGGTGCGGCCGTCCAGCACGTCGGCGGCCACCAGGCACTTGCCCGCGCCGGTGAGGAAGAACTCGTCCAGCTCGCGCAGGTCGGCGCGCGGGAGCGGGCGCTCGTCCAATGGCATCCCCAGCTCGGCGGCCAGCTCGAGGATCACGCCGCGCGTGACGCCGGGCAGGATGCCGGCGCTCACCGGCGGCGTCACCAGCCGGCCCCCGCGCACCCCGAAGGCATTGCTCACCGTGCCCTCGGTCACGCAGCCCTCGGTGTCCAGCAGGAGGTCGTCGAGTCGGCCCTCGCGCTCGGCCTTCTCGCGCTGCAGGTAATGGCCGAGGTAGCTGAGCGACTTGACGCCCGACAGCGGTGAGCGCGCGTCGCGCGTGAACGGCGCCACGCCCACGATGACCGGGTGGCGGTCGGGCGCGGGCACCGGCCGCAGCAGGGCCACGACGCGCGCGGCGGGGCCACCCGACTCGGGCGCGGCGCCGGCCGTGACCAGGATGCGGCACAGGGCCGAGGGCGCGTCGGCGCGGCGCGCCAGCTCGACGATGCCGGCCGGCAGCTGCGCCACGCCGGCCGGCGTCGGCAGGCCCACCGCCGCCAGCGAGCGCCCCAGCCGCTGCACGTGGCGGTCGATGAGGAAGGGCCTGCCCCCGTGCAGGCGCACCGTCTCGAAGGCACCGAGGCCCCAGTGCAGCGTGCGGTCCAGCACCGAGACGGAGCATTCCTCCACCGGCCGCACCGCGCCGTCGAGGAGGGCCCAACTCCGCATCATGTCGCGAGCTCCGGCGGCGCCCCCAGCACGTCGAGCAGCGCGCGCGCCTTGTGGAGCGTCTCGTCGTACTCGGCCGCGGGCTCGGATGCCAGCGTGATCCCGCCGCCCACGTTGAACAGCAGCCGCCCGCCCGCCAGCGTGCCGATGCGGATGGCCACCGAGAGGTCGAGGTCGCCGTCGGCGCCGATCCAGCCGATGGCGCCGGTGAAGACGTGGCGGCGCACCGGCTCGAGCTCGTCGATGACCTCGCAGGCGCGGATCTTGGGCGTGCCCGTCACCGAGGCCGGCGGGAAGGCCGCGGCCACGAGGCGGCTGGCGGGAAGCTCCGGCGCCACCTCGCAGCGCACCTCGGCCACGCGGTGGAACACCGTGCTCCAGGCGTCCGTCTCGAAGTCGCCCGCCACGCGCACGCTGCCGAGGCGCGCGCTGCGTCCCAGGTCGTTGCGCACGAGGTCCACGATCATGGCCAGCTCGGCGCGCTCCTTCTCCGAGCTCTCCAGCTCGCGGCGGAGCGTGGCGTCCTGCGCCGGCGTCGTGCCGCGCGGCCGCGTGCCCTTGATGGGCCGCGACAGCACGGCCGTGCCGCGCCGCCGCAGGAACAGCTCGGGCGACGAGGAGACCAGCGCCAGGCCCGGCGCGCGCAGCAGCGCCGCGAAGGGCGCGGGGAAGCGCTCGGCCAGCGCGGCCGCCAGCGGCTCGGGTCGGCCGGGGTACGGGACGGCGAGACGCTGGCTGAGGTTCACCTGGTAGACGTCGCCGTCGAGGATGTGCTCGCGCGCGGCGCGCACGGCGGCCTCGTAGGCGGCGCGCGTGAAGGTGCTCGTCACCGGGCCCGTCGGGCGCGGGGGTCGCGGCAGCGGCGCCGCACGCGTCGCGAGGCCGGCGAGCTCGTCCAGCACCTGCCGCCCGCGCGTCTCGCTGGCCCGCCCCACGAGGAGGCGACGGCCCGTGCCGGCCTGCTCGGCCAGCGCGACGTCGTACAACCCGAGGTGCAGGTCGGGCACATCGGCGTCGGGGGCCGCGCGCGACGGCAGGCGCTCCAGCTCGCGCCCCAGCTCGTAGGCCAGCCAGCCCGCGCAGCCGCCGCGGAAGGCGGGCAGCGCGTCGGGCTCGTCGACGCCACCGCTCCTCTCCGGCGGGCGCGCGTCGGGCCAGCTCCGCCGGAGCGCGGCCTCCAGCGCCTCGAAGGCCGTGCCCGGCCCTTCGCCCGCGCGCCGCACGAGCAGCTCCAGCGGATCGAAAAGCAGATAACTCCACGCGTTCCAGCGCGACGGCGGGCCGCCGCCCTGCAGCAGCACGGGGTGGCGCTCGTCGGGCAGGGCGGCCGCGAGCTGGCTCAGCGGCGGGCCGGCGGGCGCGGGGAGGAGCAGCGGAGCGGCCACTGGATCTCGCGCAGGGGGACTCGCGGAGGGTGGCGGCGATTCTACCGGCCCCCTTGAAGAGACCCGCGGGGCGCGTCAGCGTGGGACGGCATGGTCGGCAGCGCGCTCCTCGACGAATGGCTCGCGAGCCTGCAGGACGGCCGGCAGGCCAGCCCGCATACGCTGCGCGCCTACCGCGGCGACCTCTCGGCCGTGCTGGACTTCGCGCGCGAGCAGGGCGTCAGCGACCCGCGGCGCGTGGACACGCTGCTGCTGCGGGAGTACCTGGCCAGCCTGACCGCGCCCAGCCGCGCGACGCTGGCGCGCAAGCAGGCCGCGCTGCGCGGCTTCTTCGGCTGGCTGCTGCGGGCCGGGCGCATCCACGCCGACCCCGCCGCCCCGCTGCGCTCGCCGCGCCGCGGCCGCCCGCTGCCGCGCGCGCTGGACGAGGCCGCCCTGCAGCGCCTGCTGGCCGCGCCCGCCGGCGACGGCCTGCCCGACGTGCGCGACCGCGCGGTGCTCGAGACGCTGTACTCCGCCGGCCTGCGCGTCGAGGAGTGCAGCCGCCTCGACCTGCGCGACCTCGACCTGCCCGGCGGCTCGCTGCACGTCACCGGCAAGGGCCGCAAGGAGCGGCTCGGCCTGCTGGGCCGCCCCGCGCGCGACGCGCTCGCCGCGTGGATGCCCTGTCGCGAGCGCCTGCTGGCCGAGCGGCGGCGCACCGGCGAGTCAGCGCTCTTCGTGAACGCGCGCGACGGCGGACGGCTCACGGTGCGCAGCCTCGCGCGGCTGGTGAAGCACTACGCCGAGCTGGCGGGGCTGCCCGCGGACACCTCGCCGCACACGCTGCGGCATTCCTTCGCGACGCATCTCCTCGACCGCGGCGCGGACCTGCGCGTGGTGCAGGAGCTCCTGGGGCACGAGAGCCTCTCGACGACGCAGATCTACACGCACGTGTCGATCGGAAGGTTGAAGGAGATCTACGAGAGGGCCCATCCGCGGGCGTGAGAAGTGGGCGGGATGAGGATGCCCTTCGACGAAGCGAGGGGCCTACTTGCCCTTGGTCTCGAGGCTGCGGCCGACGAGGAAGACGGCGGCACCCAGCGCGAGGCCGCCGAACTGGAAGAGCATCGAGGGGTCGACCAGGAAGGAGCGCACCATCACGAAGGTGACCCAGAGCAGGCCGAGGAGCTGGAGCAACTTGCCGAGCGGCATGCGCCGATCGTAGCAGCCGGGCTCAGGGCTCCTCGAGGCGCGCCAGGTAGGCCGAGCGCAGCGCGCGGTCGCGGCGCCAGGCGGGGCTGTCCGTGTCGCTGGCCGCCAGCGCACGGTCCACGGCGTCGAGGGCCGCGGCGAAGTCGCCGAGGTCCGCCAGCGCCTGCGCGGAGAGGCTCCACAGCGCCGGGCTGTCGGACTGCGCCGGCCGCGCGAGCAGGTCCTGCAGGATGAGCAGGGCTCCGGCGGCGTCGTGGATCTGCGGGTCGCGCGAGGCGATCAGCAGCTGCGCGCGCCGCAGGGACACGTCGGGATCGTCGGTCGCGGCGTCGGCGAGCAGCTCGGCGCAGTGGCGCGCGGCCTCGGGGCGGCCGTTGCGCTCGTCCAGCAGCGCCAGCTGCAGGGCGGCCTCGGCGGTGAGCGAGCCCAGCTCGAGCGCCGCGTCGAGGTGGCGCAGCGCGTCCTGCTCGTCGCCGCGGTCGAGGCACAGCAGGCCCAGGGCCTGCTCGGCGGAGGCCAGCGTGGGGTCGTCGGACAGTGCGGCCTCGTAGGCGTCGGCGGCCTCGTCGAGATCGCCCTGCGACTCGAGCAGCAGGGCCAGGCCGAGCTGGATTCGCGCGCGCTCGGGGCCGGGGCCGCCGGCGCTGGCGAGGGCCTGCTCGTAGGCGCGGCGCGACTCGCTGCGGCGGCCGAGGATCATGAGCGTGGAGGCGACGTTGGCCTCGTGCACGGGGTCGGCCGGCTCGAGGCGCTGGGCTTCGGTGTACTCGGCCAGGGCCTCCTCGGCGCGGCCGAGGTCGCGCAGCGCGTGGGCCAGGCCCGAGTGCAGCAGCGCGT
>DASUFI010000177.1:0-11003 GCA_036274635.1 Planctomycetota bacterium | reverse complement strand
CGGGCGCACCCTGGGTCCCTGGGCCGAGGTCCTGGAGGACGCCGACGTCGTCGTCAACCTGGCCGGACGCAGCGTGAACTGCCGCTACACCGCCGAGAACCTGCGCCAGATGCTGGACTCGCGCGTCGAGTCGACGCGGGTCGTCGGCGAGGCGATCGCCGCCGCGCGCCGGCCGCCGCGGGTCTGGCTGCAGATGAGCACGGCGACCATCTACGCGCACCGCCTCGACGCGGCCAACGACGAGGCCAGCGGCGTGATCGGCGGCGGCGAGCCCGGCGCGCCGGACACCTGGCGCTTCAGCATCGAGGTGGCCACGAGCTGGGAGCACGCCCTGGCCGCGGCGCCGACGCCGGCCACGCGCAAGGTCGCGCTGCGCTCCGCCATGATCATGAGCCCCGACCGCGGCGGCATCTTCGACACGCTGCTGACGCTCGTGCGCCGCGGCCTCGGCGGCGCCGCGGCCGGCGGCCGCCAGTACGTCTCGTGGATCCACGAGACCGACTTCCTGCGCGCGCTGCGCTGGATCGTGGAGCGGCCGCACCTCGACGGCGCGCTCAACCTCGCCGCCCCGAACCCGCTGCCCAACCGCGAGTTCATGGCCGAGCTGCGCCGAGCGGCGGGCGTGCGCATCGGCTTGCCGGCGACCCGCTGGATGCTCGAGCTGGGCGCGCTGGTGATGCGCACCGAGACCGAGCTGATCCTCAAGAGCCGGCGCGTCGTGCCGCGGCGGCTGCTCGAGGACGGCTTCAGCTTCACCTACCGCGAGTGGCCGGCGGCGGCGCGGGAGCTGTGCGAGCGGCGGGGGACTAAGGCGCCGGGGCCGCGCGCGCCTACACTCGCGGGCCCCGGCGCGCACATTGTCGCGCTGCACCTTCACCGGAGGCCCGTCATGAAGCGCTTGCGCCTGCTCGCCCTGCTGCTGCTCCTGCCCGCCTTCGGCGGCCTCGTGCTGGATCCCGACCCGTCGCTCGACGGCCTGTGGTTCAAGGTCACCGTGAAGGCCAAGGGCCGCGCCGTCCATTCCGACGGCACGGGCTTCCAGAAGGACAGCGCCTCGATCCCGGCCTTCGTGCACCTCGTGCTGGACGAATCGGCGGCCGACGGCGAGGCCACCACGACCACGTATGCCTACGAAGTCTGGACCGAGAACGACCCCGACACGTGGAGCCTCGTGGGCGGCGCCGACGTGGATGTCGTGGTCACGGACAAGGACCAGTACATCCTGCCCGACGTGACGGCCTCGCTGTCCGACGGCCAGACGGTGCTCGTCGTGCGCTCCACGCTGCTGATCAAGCTGAAGCACGACAAGCAGGGCTCCCTGAAGAGCGGCAAGCTCTCCACGCTGGGCGGCGAGACGACGTCCGGCGGCACGACCGCCGGCTTCTTCTACGGGAACGCGAACTTCGCGGGCAAGACCGTGGACGAGGCCGAGCTGCCGTTCACGCCGTAGCGCGAGCCATCAGCCCGTGATCGCCTTCATGGCGCTCGATCTCCCGCAGGACTCGAGGTGCAAGGGGTCAGCGCGGCGCGCAGGTCCGGCTCACGTGCCCAGGAGCACGTCCAGCGCGTTGCTCAGCTCCCACATCGCGCCGTTCTTGGTGAGGGCCTGCATGATGAGGTGCATGGGAGCGCCGCCGCCGCCCGGGACCGTCATGCTCACGCCGCCGAAGGCGTCGCTGAGGAAGGGTCCCGCGAGCGCGAGCATGGGCACGGGCACGAGCACGCCGCCCTTGAACGGCGTCGGATTGGCCGTCAGCGAGAGCGGCAGGAACACCGCGTGGTTCGCCGGCGCGCTGATCTGCAAGGTCGCGAAGCTGCCGGGCAGCGTGAGGTCGTCGCCGCACACGCCCAGTTCGGTGTGTCCGGGGCCGCCGAAGCCCAGGTCCGTCTGGCAGGTCTCGCGAAGGGTCTCGTTGGCGAAGCAAGACGTGCCGCTGCACCGACCCAGCAGCAGGTCGAGGTCGCCATCCTGGTCGAAGTCGGCGCACGCGAAGTCGTAGGTGCCCTTCTGGTCCTCGGCCGTCAGGCCGTAGGCGCCCTTCCAGCCCGCGCCGAAGCTGCCCGTCATGAGCTCGGACTCCTCCTTGACGACGAGGTTCATGTCGCCGGGGACCGTGCCGAGGTTGTGATAGACGTGCAGGCGCTGGTTGCAGGCGGGCAGATCGGCCTCGACGTCCGAGACCAGCACGTCGTTCCAGCCGTCGCCGTCGAGATCGCGCAGCGCGATGTTCTGGCCGAAGCCAGTGTCGCCGCCCGTCGTGTACTTGAAGGGCTTCTTGTTGCTCAGCAGGAGCTGGTGCCCGAAGTAGCCGGTGCCGAGCGAATATCCGTCGGTTCCGGCATCGACGGAGGCGAGGTCCATCAGGCTGTCGTTGTTCAGGTTTCCCATCGTGAAGCCCATGGGGTTCCCGAAGGGGTCGTAGTTCTGCAAGCCCATGGCCTGGAACATGCCGACGCTGGCCGGATCGTTGTAGATGCCCCGCACGGTGGTCGGCACGCCGATGTAGCTGGCCTTGACGATGTCGTTCAGGCCGTCCCGGTTCACGTCGAGGATCTGTGCTTGCAGGCCGAAGGCCGAGAGCATCTGCGCCGGCGTGAGGCGCGCGAGGCTCTCGTCCGTGAAGTAGCCGTTCCCGTCGTTCACGAGCAGGCGATCGTTCAGGTCCCAGGTGGCCAGCTCGGAGATGCCGGTCTCGGTGCCGTCGTGGTCGGGGAAATACAGGTCGGGTGCGCCATCGCCGGTGACGTCGCCCACGGCCACCGCGGAGAAGCGCGGCGCGACGGCGAGGCCGCCCACCGTGAAGAGCTGCGGGATGCGGCCGTCCTCGTGGAGCAGGCCGAGCCACTGGCCGCTGCCGTCGACCCGCAGGTTGCGGTAGACGCGCGGATGGCTGATGGCCTTGGGGTCGGCGTCGCTCAGCGTGGCGCTGACGACCACGTCCAGCCAGCCGTCGCCGTCGAGGTCGGCGACCTTCACGTCGGAGTGATCGGCGGGTGTGAGGAAGCCCTGGTCGCCGGGCAGGTCCGACGCGCTGGCGTACTGCGCGGTCTGGTCGGTGAGCACGCCGAACAGGTTCATGAGCAGCACGTCGGTGTGCTTGTCGGGGAAGCCGCCGGGCCGCTTGCGCGCGGCCACCACGTCGGGCCAGCCGTCCTGGTCGAGATCGCCGACGGCGAAGTCGACGTCCGTGGACGTGCTCGTGAGCTGCGCGACGCCGGGGCCCAGGTAATCGGGCTGCGGGGCGAAGCGTGCCCACGTGATTCCGAATTGGGCGGAGGCGGGGCCGGCGGCGAGGAGGAGGGCGGACACTGCGGCGAGGACGGGACGCGGTGACATGCTGGGACCCTCCGGGTTCGGGGTGGTCAGTATGTCACTGCCTGCCCGGGTGGGGGTGTCGCCCCGAAGGAGGGGATCCAGCTCAGGCGGGGCCGCGCGCATGCGGACAATGGGGGGCGCGCAACGGCGGTGGCCCACCTCCCCGGCGGCGTCGAGCCGTGAAATACTCCGCGGGGGTCCGACTTCCGCACACTTCGCGAAAGGAACACACCATGCGCACGCTCCTGGCCCTCGCGCTGCTCGTCCCCGCGGCCTCTGCCGGCGTCATCGTGGTCGATTCCGCGGGGAGGCACGGCACGGACTTCACGAAGCTGGGCGACGCCATCGCCGCGGCGGTCACGGGCGACGTGATCCTGGTGCGTTCCGGCACCTACGACGGCCAGTTCAAGATCGGCGACCAGGCCATCTCGATCGTGGCCGATGCGGACGCGAAGGTGCACCTCATCAACTCGGTCCTCGGCGATCCCGGCCTGCGCGCGCTGTGGGTGGGCAGCCACGTGCCCGGCGTCATGGTGGTGAGCGGCCTCACCCTGACCACTCCGGTGGGCGGCGGCGAGCCGCTGCTCGCCTTCGGCGACGACGTGCCCGGCAGCCAGATCTTCATCCAGGATTGCGAAGTGCCGTCGGCCGCCGCGGTGGGCATGGAGATGACCAACGGCAGCCCGGTGACGGTGATCCGCTGCAACGTCACCGGCTCGAGCGCCATCCTCCAGTCCGGCCAGCCGATCGCCGAGGGCAACCCGGCGATGTCCGTGTTCGAGGGCCCGCTGGCTGTCTTCGGCGGATTCCTGTCCGGCGGCGACGGCCTCGTGGCCGGCTTCTATGGCGGGCTGCCCTTCGATGGACAGGAAGGCGGCTCGGGGGCGCAGATCAAGAACGGCTCCAGCGCCCTCAAGGTGTTCAGCGGAACCATCTGCGTCGGCGGACTCGGCGGCGATGGCGCCAAGCCCGGCGGCTTCTGCCTCGCTCCGGGCGACGGCGGCGATGGCATCCAGGTGGTGGCGGGCGGCAACGTCCACGTGGCGGGCCTGCTCGGCACCGGCGACCTGCCCGGCACTGGCGCGGTCGGCTGCGGCCAGGTCGGCGAGGTCGGGAACCTGCTCGACGCCGTGCCGCCCGGCGAGCTGCCCACGTGGCTGCCCGGCAACCCGGTGACCCTCACGGCCACGCGCGTCGCACGCGAGAACGAGAAGGTGACGATCAGCATCAGCGGCGCCCTCGGCCAGCAGGTCCGCGTGCTGGTCGGCTTCGAGCCGAAGTTCAGCTACGAGCCCGAGCACAGCGGCGTGGCGGTGGTCGAGCCCGCGCTGGTCCTCGATCCCGGCCCCGTGTCGGTCACCGGCGAAGCCACCTTCCACGGCCGCGTGCCGGAGCTGGGGCCCGGCGTCGAGTCCATGTTCGTGTACCTGCAGGTCCAGTCGACCAACCAGGCGGGCCTGGTCACCCTCGGGATGCCCAGCGTGGTGCTGCTGCTCGACGGGCAGTTCTGACCCGACCGCAGCTGCGCGCGACCCTCAGATCCAGCGACGCACGCGCCGCACGTAGTCCTGATACTCCGCCCCGAAGCGCGCGCGCAGCCACGGCTCCTCGCGCAGCACGAAGCGCTGCCGCAGGACGAGGAAGAAGCTGACCACGGGCAGCCATGGGCTCGTGGTGCCGAGGAACAGCGCCGCGCTCGCGAGGATCAGCGTGAGGCCGAGGTAGATCGGGTTGCGGCTCACGCGGTAGGGCCCATCCTGCACGAGGTGGCTCGCCTCCGCGAACGGCACGGGGTTGGTGTGGTGTCGCCAGAAGAGGAACAGGCACCAGATCACGAGCGTCACGCCCGCGAAGCCGGGCAGCAGCCCCAGGTTGATCCACGGCGGCGAGAACAGCGTCGGGCCCGGCAGCCAGCGGTGCAGCGCGAGCTGCGCGAGGCCGAACAAGATCAGCCACATGGGCGGCTTCATGCGGCGGGCCGCGTCGCTCATGCGGCACCCGCGGCGCGCAGCACGGCCTCGAAGCTCTCCGGCGGCGGCGCATCCAGCCGCAGCGGCGCGCCGTCCGCGGGATGCGCCAGCTCGAGCCGCGTGGCATGGAGCATGAGGCGCGGCCAGCGGGCGGCCTCGGCGCGGTCGCCGTAGAGCGGATCGCCCAGCACCGGATGGCCCGCGGCGTAGAGGTGCGCGCGGATCTGGTGCCGGCGGCCGGTGTGCGGCAGCACCTCCAGCAGCGTCGCGGCCGGCAGGCGCAGCAGCGCGCGCCAGCGCGTGCGGCAGGCGCGGCCGGCCGGGTCCACGGCGGTGCGGCCCGAGCCGAACTCGCGCAGGGGAGCGTCGCTGCCGCCCTCGTCGGCCGCCAACACGCCCTGCACCAGCGCGAGGTAGATCTTGCGGACGGTGTGCATTTCAAACTGGCGCGAGAGCGCGCGGTGCGCCTCGGGCGTCCGCGCGAAGACCACCACGCCGCTCACGGGCTTGTCCAGGCGGTGGACGCTCAGCAGCCGCGCACCCACCTGGCGCTCCAGCCGCGCGCGCAGGCAGTCCTCGGGCGCCTGCCGCTCGGGGACGGTGGCCAGGCCCTCGGGCTTGGCGGCGGCGAGCAGCGCGGCGTCGTCGTGCAGGACCTGCAGCATGCGCCGGGCAAGTCTATCGGCGCGCCATCGCCCGCGCGGCATGCCCCAACCGGCAGCATTCGCTATCTTGAGGGGTCGTTCCCGAAGCCGCGGAGCCGTCCATGCGCAAGGTGCTCCTCATCGTCATCGTGGCTGCCGCCGCGGTCGCGGTCTGGGTGGCGGCCCGCCAGGGCGACTCCGATGGCGCGCCGGAGTGGCGCACCGCCAAGGTGGAGCGCGAGGACCTCGTCGTCGAGGTCACGGCCACCGGTGCGCTGCAGCCCGTGACGCAGGTGCAGGTGGGCACGCAGGTGAGCGGCACCATCCAGGAGCTGAACGCCGACTTCAACTCGCGCGTGACCAAGGGCCAGATCGTCGCGCAGATCGACCCGGCCTCGTTTCGCGCCAAGGTGGAGTCCGACCGGGCCAACCTGCTGCGCGCCAAGGCCGACGTGCTGCGCGTGCAGGCGCTGCTCAAGCAGGCCGAGCGCGACGTGGAGCGCAACGGCGCGCTGGTCTCCGACGGCCTGGTCACGCAGCAGGAGTACGACGCCGCGGTCGCCAACCGCGATTCGCTCCTGGCGCAGGTGGACGTGTCCAAGGCCTCCGTCACCCAGCAGCAGGCCACGCTGGCCGTTTCCGAGGTGAACCTACAGTACACCACCATCGTGTCGCCCATCGACGGCGTGGTCATCTCGCGCAACGTCGACAAGGGACAGACCGTGGCGGCCAGCCTCTCGGCGCCCACCTTGTTCATCATCGCGGCCGACCTCAAGCAGATGCAGGTGCAGGCCGCCGTCTCCGAGGCCGACATCGGCCGCATCGAGTCCGGCCAGAAGGTGCGCTTCAAGGTGGACGCCTTCCCCGAGGAGGAGTTCGTGGGCATGGTGAGCCAGGTGCGCCTCGCCTCGACCACCGTGCAGAACGTGGTGACGTACACGGTGCTCGTGGACGCGCCCAATCCCGCCGAGCGGCTGCTGCCCGGCATGACCGCCGACCTCAACTTCGAGATCGACCACGCCGACGACGTGCTGCTGGTTCCCGTGAGCGCGCTGCGCTTCGAGCCGGAGGAGCAGGGCGGCAAGGGCGAGCACGGCTGGGGCGGCAAGCCGCGCGACGCGACCGCGTCCGAGGGTGGCGAGCACCAGGGCCGAGGCCAGGAGGGTCACGAGCACGAGACCGAGACCGCCGCGCCCGAGGCGGGCACCGGCCGCGTGCACGTGCTGCGCGACGGCCAGCTGGTCGCGGTGGACGTGCAGACGGGCCTGTCCGACGGCATGCGCACGGCCATCACCGGCGGCGACCTCAAGGAAGGCGACGAGGTCGTGACCGGCATCGTGCCGGTGGCCTCGGCGATGACCGGCACCACCAACCCCTTCATGCCGGGCCGCCCGTCGGGCGGCGGCGGCCGCCGGCGGGGCTGAGCCCCAGCGCGCGCGTGGCTCCCGACGACATCATCGTCCTGCAGGACGTCGCCAAGACCTACCGCATGGGCGAGGTGGACGTGCGCCCGCTGCAGGGCGTGTCCATCGCCATCCGGCGCGGCGAGTTCGTGGCCATCCAGGGCGCGTCGGGCAGTGGCAAGACCACCTTGCTGAACCTCGTGGGCTGCCTCGACCGGCCCACGTCCGGCCACTACGTCCTCAACGGCCGCGACGTCTCGCGCCTCTCGCGCGACGAGCTGGCCCGCGTGCGGCACGAGACCTTCGGCTTCGTCTTCCAGAACTTCGCGCTGCTGGGGCGCACCAGCGCGCTGGACAACGTCGAGATGCCGCTGCTCTACGGCAACCCGCCGCCGGCGCGCGAGCGCAAGGAGCGGGCGCGCGCCATGCTCGAGCGCGTGGGCCTCGGCGAGCGCATGACGCACCATCCGGGCCAGCTCTCGGGCGGACAGCAGCAGCGCGTGGCCATCGCACGCGCCCTCGTCACGCGGCCGCACGTGCTGCTGGCGGACGAGCCCACCGGCAACCTCGACACCCACGCCGGCGCCGACGTCATGAAGCTGTTCCTCGAGCTCAACCGCGAGGGGCTGACGATCGTCCTCGTGACCCACGACTCCGCGGTGGCGGCGCAGACCGCGCGCACCATCCACGTGAGCGACGGGCGCATCCTGGAGGCGGCTGCGTGAAGCCCGGCGTGGCCTTCCTGCTGGCCGGGCGCAGCCTGCTGCGGCACCGCGTGCGCACCGGCCTGGCCATGCTGGGCATCGTCATCGGCATCGCGGCCGTCATCTGCATGGTGGCGCTGGGGCAGGGCGCCTCGGCCATGGTGCAGGCGCAGCTCGACGCCATGGGCCGCAACCTGCTCATGATCTGGCCCGGCGCGGCCTCCAGCAGCGGCGGCTTCTCCTTCGGCGGCGGCACGACGGTGACGCTGACGCCCGCCGACGGCGACGCGATCCTCGAGGAGGTGCCGTCGGTGATCGCCGTCACGCCCGTGGAGCGCACGCGCGCCCAGATCGTGAACGGGGACAAGAACTGGTACCCCAACAACATCTACGGCGTGAGCGAGTCCTTCCCCAACGTGCGCTCGTGGCCCGTGGACGAGGGCGACTTCTTCACCGAGCGCGAGGTGGCCGGCTCGGCCAAGGTGTGCCTCATCGGGCGCACGGTGGCCGACAACCTCTTCGCCGAGGAGGGCGAGTCGCCGCTGGGCCGCTCGCTGCGCATCAAGAACGTGCCGTTCAAAATCATGGGCGTGCTGCGGCCCAAGGGCACCTCGTCCTTCGGCACCGACCAGGACGACGTGGTCGTGCTGCCCTGGACCACGTGCCTCAACCTGCTCGAGGGCTCGTCCTTCGACAACATCGACCAGCTGCTGTGCGCCGCGGACAAGCCCGAGAACATCGACCGCGCCATCGCCGAGATCACCGAGGTGCTGCGCGCGCGGCACCGCCTGACCGAAGCGGAGCCCAGCGATTTCCGCATCTACTCCATGGCCGAGATGGCCGCGACCTCGGTGCAGACGGCCGACATCATGTCGCGCCTGCTGGCCGGCATCGCGTCCATCTCGCTGCTCGTGGGCGGCATCGGCATCATGAACATCATGCTCGTGTCGGTCACGGAGCGCACGCGCGAGATCGGCCTGCGCCTCGCCGTCGGCGCGCGCGGCCGCGACATCCTGCAGCAGTTCCTGGTGGAGGCCGTCATGCTCACGGGCGTGGCCGGCCTCATCGGCATGGGGCTGGGCGCGATCGTCTCGCACGTCATCGCCAACGCGCAGAGCTGGCCGCTGGAGATCTCGCGCCCGATCATGCTGCTGGCCGCGGTGTTCTCGTGCGCGGTGGGCGTCTTCTTCGGGCTCTATCCGGCGCTGCGCGCGGCGCAGCTCGACCCGATCGAAGCGCTCCGTTATGAATGACCCCGGTGGGTAAAACCCGCGGCGCGGCGGATGAAACCCGAAGTTCCGATTCGGCCTCTCGCTAGGCGACCGGACGCACACGTCCGGTCGCTTAGCGCGAGGTCGAGGGGACAGTTCGAGTTTCATCCGCCGCGGCGCTGAGCAACACGTACTCATGTCGCCCGAACGTCCAGTGCCCGACCGGGACGAGGCGCCCTCGCAGGTCGGGCGGCAGCCGGTCGGCCTGGTCGCCGGGCACCAGGATGCGCGCGCCCGGATGGGCCGCGAGGCGCGGCGCCAGCGCGGACGGGTCCTCGACGTTCTCGAAGAGCTGGCCCGTGCGCAGCGGCACGATCGCGCGGGTGCGCTCGTCGAGCCGGAAGCCGACCAGGGCGTCGCCGACGGCGCCCAGCCGCGCGAGGTCCGTCGCGATCGGCGTGATCCGGTCGTCGGGATCCTGGAAGCGACCACCCAGCAGGCTGGCCGCGACGGAGACGCCGAAGTACGCCCACGCGAGGCGCGCGGGAGTGACGCCGGCGCCGGCGGGTGGTGACCGGCCCTGCCGCACGGTGGCCAGCAGCGGTCGCACGGCGAACGGATCCGGACGCGTGCCGCGCAGGACGCCGACGAGGCGTGCCGGCAGCTCGGCCAGCAGCGCGAACGGCGCGACGAGCACGAGCAGCGTGAGCGACTCGAGGCGCGAGAGGTCCGTCCGCCGCCGCGCCGACGCGAGCCACGCCGCGCAGGCCACCGCCGCCGAGGGCAGCAGCGGCAGCAGGTAGAGCGTGCGCCGCGTGCCCGGGATGGAGAGCAGCAGCAGCCCGACGGGGAAGACGCTGGCCAGCGCGCGCGTGCCCGCTCGATGTCCGTCGTCGGACGCCGGCGCGCGCCGCAGCCAGGCGACGAGGGCCGGCGCCGCCAGCACCCACGGCGCGACCATGCCGGGAAAGCCCACGAAGTAGTAGGTGGGCGGATTGGTGTGGCCACCCGACGGGAAGCGGCCCGGCATCAGTCGCCCGAGGACGCTCTCCTCGAGGTACTCGTGCAGCAGCGCCGGCTCCGCCGCGTGCAGCGCCAACGGCCAGGCCGCGGCGAGCGCGAGGCCGAGCGCCGCGCCCGCGACGTGCCAGGCCGAGCGCAGCAGCGCCCAGCGCCGGTGCCACACGAGGTCCACGAGCAGCGGGCCGTAGAGCAGCGCCGGGCCCACCACGCCCTTGACCAGGAAGGCCACGCCGGCGGCGACGTGCAGCAGCAGCACGGCGCCCGGGTGGAGGCGCGCCCCGTCGTCACGCGTGAGCAGCGCCAACCAGGCCGCCTGGCCCAGCGTGACGGCCAGCATGAGCGGTCCGTCCACCTGGCACGAGGTCGCATGCCGCTGGAAGCCGCTCAGGCTCGCCAGCACGAGCACGGCCAGCAGGCCCGCCTCGTCGCCGCCCAGCCGCCGCGCCATGCCGAAGGCCAGCAGCAGCGTGGCGATCGTCGCCAGGCAGCTGGGCAGCCGTGCCACGACGTCCGACGCACCCAGCGCGCGACGCGCCTGCGCGATGGCCGCGTAGGCCAGCGGCGGCTCCTCGAGGAAGGGCGTGCCGTCGAGGTGCGGCACGAGCCAGTCGCCCGTGACCGCCATCTCGCGCCCGATCTCGGCCACGCGCACCTCGTCGGGCACCTTGAGCTCGCGCGTGAACAGGCCGCTGGCCACGAAGGCCACCGCGCAGAGCAGGGCGACGAGCGTGA
>DASUFI010000176.1:0-6368 GCA_036274635.1 Planctomycetota bacterium | reverse complement strand
CCGCGCTGCTGGCCGAGGTCGGCGGCGTCAACGTCGCGCCCGCGGGCCCGGGCCGCTATCCGCCGCTCTCGCTGGACGAGCTGCGCGCCGCCCGCCCGGACGTGGTGCTGCTGCCCTCCGAGCCCTTCGCCTTCCGCGCGGAGCACGCCGCCGAGCTGCTGGACCTCGCGCCGCGCGCGCGGCTGGTGGACGGCGAGCTGCTCTTCTGGCACGGCGCCCGCCTGGAGCAGGCGTGGGAGTGGCTGGCTGCGCCCGTCGCGCCCTAGAACTCCCAGCCCATGACGAAGAAGATCTGGTAGCTGTCGCTGTCGGGACCGAAACCCACCAGCGGGGCGAGGTCCATGTGCATGCGCGGCACGGGCTTGTACTGCGCGCTCGGGCCGAGGAAGTACTCGTGCCGGTGCGCGGACTCGACGTCGTTGGTGATCTGCGAGGTCTTGAACTCGGCGCCCAGCGAGAAGCGGTCGTCCACCAGCGTCTGGCTGAGGGCGCCGGTGAACTCCAGCTCGCGCTCCTGCTCTCCGCCCGTCTCCTGCTCCCACACCAGGTTGCTGCCCCAGTGCCAGCCCTCGGCCAGCTCGTCGCCCAGCAGCAGCTTGTATTCCAGCTTGTCCGGGCCGCGCTGGCGGTCGACGATCTCATAGTAGAGCGTCGGGTTGCCCCACAGTTGGCCCCAGTCCGCGACCGCCCAGCGCAGCTCGTACTTGCGCTCGGTCTCGTCGAAGAAGTCCCACTCGCCCTCGTGGATGGAGTCCACGTAGAAGTCGAACTGGAAGCGGTACGGCAGGCCGAAGCCGACCTCGTACATGTGCGTGATCTTGGTCTCGCCAGCGTTCCGCGGCTCGTCGATGCGCAGCCAGTACTCCGTCTCGACCGCGCTCTCGGGCAGGACATAGATGCGCGTCGTCGTGAAGCGGCGCTGCGCCGTCCAGCGCGGCTGGGCGTAGCTGCCGATGCGCTGCTCCTCGCGCAGGTCGGACGTCGGCTCGCCCACGACCTCGACCTCGGGCATGAGCCACGACTGCGCGGGCCAGCCGTTCTGGGCCGGCTCGACCTCGTCCTGCGGCGCCGGCTGCGAGGGCGTCGGCGGCGGGGGCTGGTCCTGGGCCAGGGCGGGCGCAGCGAGCAGGGCGGCGAGCAGGCAGGCGGCGGGTCGAGGCAAGGCGCGGCTCCGAAGGTGGGCGTTGCCTGTTGAAGCGCAGGCCGCGCCCGCGGGGTTCAACCCTCGCCCGTCGAAGACGTCATTCGGGCTCCGCGTCCTTCGCGCCGGCTCTTCGTTGCTCAGCCTGCGGCGAATCTCTGCTCACGCGACGGGCGCTCCATGCGGGAGCGCCCTCGACGGAGACGCGACGGGCCATGCCCGTCGCATCTCCTGCGCGGGGCCCCTGCCCCGGCCTCGCGCCTCGATCCGACGCGAAATCCAGCGCTTCGGCCCTCGAAGCACTTCTGCGACGGGCTCGTCACGCGGCCACGCCGCCGGCGAGGTGCAGCCTGTAGAGCTTCCAGTACAGGCCGCGGCGGGCCAGCAGCTCCTCGTGGGTGCCTTCCTCGTGTACGCGGCCCTTGTGCATGACCAGGATGCGGTCGGCGGACACCACGGTGGAGAGTCGGTGGGCGATGACCAGTGCCGTGCGGCCGGCCAGCAGCGTGCGCGTGGCGTCCTCGACCAGCGCCTCGGTCTCGCTGTCCACCGAGGAGGTGGCCTCGTCCAGCACCAGCACGTCGGGGTCGGCCGCCAGCGCGCGCGCGAAGGCCAGCAGCTGGCGCTGGCCCGAGGAGAGGTTGGCGCCGCGCTCCTGCAGGCGCGTCTCGTAGCCCTGCGGCAGGCGGCGCACGAAGGCGTCGGCGTGCACGGCCTCCGCGGCGCGGCGCACCCGGTCGTCCGGCATGTCCTCGGCGCCCATGCGGATGTTGGCCGCGACGGTGTCGCTGAAGAGGAAGACGTCCTGCTGCACGATGGCGATGCGCCGCCGCAGGTCGTGGTGGGGCAGGCCGCGCACGTCGCGGCCGTGCAGCCGGATGACGCCGTGGGGCGTCTCGTGGAAGCGGCACAGCAGCGAGACGAGGGTGGTCTTGCCCGCGCCGGTGTGGCCCACGACCGCCACGCGCTGGCCGCGCCGCACGCTGAAGGAGACGTCCTGCAGCACCGGCGGCCCGCCCGGGTAGGCGAAGGACACGCCGCGGAACTCCACCGCCGGCGGCTCGCCCGCGGCGGGCGCCTCGGCCGCGAGCGGCCGCGCCAGCGAGCTGTCCTCGACGGGCGTGTCGAGCACGCCGAAGATGCGCTCGGCCGCCGCCATGGCCGCCTGCAGCACGTTGTAGCGTTCGGCCAGCTCGCGGATGGGGTCGAAGACGAAGTCGAGGTACATCCAGAACTGGATGAACACGCCCACCGTCAGGTGCCCCTGCGCGATGAGCCAGCTGCCGTAGACGAGGCAGCCCATCTTCACGCCCTGCGCCAGCGTGTCCACGGTGGGGAAGAACAGCGAGAAGTGCCGCACCGTGACCATGTTGTCGGTGTAGTACTTCGTGTTGAGCGTGTCGAAGCGGCGGCTGGAGGCCGCCTCGCGCCGGAACAGCCGCACGACCGCGAGCCCCGAGAGACGCTCCTGCAGGAAGGCGTTCAGCCGCGACAGCGACGCGCGCGTGGCGCGGTAGGCGCTGCGCGCGTTGTGGCGGAAGCGGAAGGAGACGATGAGCATGAGCGGCAGCATCGTCAGCGCCACGATGGACAGCCCGGGCGAGAGCCCGATGAGCAGCCCCGCCACGACCACGATCGTGAGCATGTCGTAGGCCAGCGTGGCGATGCCGGTGGTGAACAGCTCCGAGAGCGCGTCCACGTCGCTGGTGGCGCGCGTCACGGTCCAGCCCACGGCGTGCCGGTCGTACCAGCCCACGGGCAGCCCCAGCAGGTGGTCGAAGAGCTGGTTGCGCAGCTCGAACACGATGCGCTGGCCCGTGCGGTTCATGAGCCACTCGCGCAGCACGAGCAGGCCCGCGGCCACCAGTGCCACCGCGCCGAACATCAGGCCGAGGCGCGTGACGTCCGCCAGCGGCCCGGCCAGGTCGAAGCCCGGCCCCTGCGCGGCGCGCCCGGCGATGGCCGCCTGCACGGGCCCGTCGATGACCTTCTGCACGATCCACGGCCCGGCCAGCTTGAGGAACAGCCCGCCCACCAGCAGCGCGACGGATCCGGCCAGCTCGCCCCGGTGCGGCCGCGCGAACTGCAGCAGGCGCCGCAGCGCGGCCTTGTTGTAGAGCGTCCCGACCTCGATCTCCTCGTCGTGCTGGTCCTTGCCGCCGCCCTTGCCGTTGCTGGAGGCGGGCGCGAGGGGCGTGCTGCCGGCGGCGCTCACAGGGCCTCGATCTCGGCCTCGAGCCGCTGGCGCTCGTGGATCTCGGCGTAGAGGCCGCCGCGGGCGACGAGCTCCTCGTGCGTGCCCTCCTCGACCACGGCGCCCTCGTCCAGCACGAGGATGCGGTCGGCCAGCGAGAGCGCCGCCACGCGGTGGCTCACGATGACGGCCGTGCGGTCGCGCAGCGTCTCGCGCAGGCCGCGCAGGATGGCCTGCTCGGTCACCGTGTCCACGGCCGAGAGGCAGTCGTCCAGGATGATCACCGGCGGGTCGGCCGCCAGCGTGCGCGCGATGGCGGTGCGCTGGCGCTGCCCGCCCGAGAGCGTGACGCCGCGCTCGCCCAGCAGCTCGTCGTAGCCGTGCGGGAAGCCCTCGATGTCGGCGTCCACGTGCGCGGCGGCGGCCATCGCGCGCACCGTCTGGAGGTCGATCTCGTCGCGCGCGTAGCCGATGTTGCTGGCGATGCTCTCGCTGAACAGGAAGCTGTCCTGCGGCACGACCCCGATGCTGCGGCGCAGGAAGGTGAGCGGCAGCTCGCGCACGTCGCGGCCGTCGAGGAAGACCGTGCCCGGCGGCGGCTCGACCTGGCGCGACAGCAGCTGCACCAGCGTGCTCTTGCCGCAGCCGGTGCGGCCGGTGATGCCCAGCGTGGCGCCGGCCGGCACGCGCAGGCTCACGTCGTGCAGCACGGGCGTGGCGCCCCAGCCGAAGGTGAGGTGCCGCACCTCCAGCTCGCCGCGCAAGGTGACCGGCGCCACCGCGCCCGGCAGCTCGCGCACCGAGGGCTGCAGCGCGAAGAGCTGGTTGAGGCGCACCGCGCCGGCGCGCGCGCGGTGGTACATGCCCAGCGTCCAGCCCACCGCGATGAGCGGCCACAGCGCCCAGTTGAGCATGGCGCTGAAGAGCAGGAAGTCGCCCAGCGTGAGGCGCCCCTGCACCAGGTGCCAGCCGCCCAGCAGCACGATGACCAGCATGCCCACGTCCTTGACGATGCTGATGCTGGCGGACGTGAGCCCGCGCACCGTCGCCAGCCGCACGTTGGCGTCCAGGAAGGCGCGGCCCATGCGCTGGAAGACGCTGCGGCTGAAGGCCTCGCTCACGAAGGCCTTCACCACGCGGATGCCGGAGAAGTTCTCCTGCGCCACCGTGGACAGGTCCCCCAGCCGCTCCTGGGCCAGGTGGCTCCAGTGCTGCGTGGGCTTCGCGGCCACCTTGACCACGAGGGCCAGCGCGATGAAGGGCACCAGCATGACCGCCGTGAGCTGCCAGTCGATGAGCGCCATGGTCACGAGCGCCAGCGGCATGACCACCGCCGTCTGGGCGTTGTACATGACCGCCGGCCCGAGGAACATGCGCACCGCCTCGATGTCCGCCACCGAGCGCGACATGATGTCGCCGGTGCGGATGGCCGCGAGGTCGTGCGGCGTCAGCGTGACGAGGTGGTCGAACAGGTCCTGCCGGTACACGCGCTCGAACTCGCGCGACGCGCCGGTGACCCAGTAGCGCATGCCGTACTTGAAGGCGCCCTTGACCAGCGTGATGAGCATGACCAGCAGCGACCACCACAGCACCTGCCTGAAGGCCATGGGGGCCGCGCCGTGCGCGCCGGTGACGCCGTCGAAGACGTCGCGCACGACGAGCATGGTCGCGAGGTCCAGCCCCGCGGACGGGATCACGCACAGCAGGCCCAGCACCATGGGGCGGCGGAAGCGCGGGAAGTAGGACAGCGCGTGCGCGAACGGCGACTCCGCCCAGCGCGACGTCATGGCCGCGGGATCAGTCGCATGCGCCGGCTCCGGGCGCGGTGCCCTCCGCGGCCGGCGCGCGCGTCGCCGCCGGGCGGCGCGGCGCACGCACGGGGCCGGGCGAGGCCGAGCGCAGCTGCCGCGGCGCGGCTTCGTCCACGCCGGCGACGCCCTTGGTCTTGCCCTCCTCGTCCATGGCCAGGATGGCGTTCTTCGTGCTGCCCAGCAGGCCCATGTCGCGCTTGATGGCGAAGCACAGCGAGGGCGGCACGCCGCAGACGTGGCACACCTTGCCCACGCAGTAGTCGGTCTGGATGGCCTGGCGCGCCCGCTCGCGCTCGGACCACAGGAACTCGCGCGCCGGCCCGATGTCCAGGTGGTCCCAGGGCAGCGCCTCGTCCCGCGCGCGCTCGCGCAGCGCGAAGGCCTCCGGGTCCGTGCCGGCGGCGTCGAAGGCGTCCAGCCAGCGCGCCAGGTCGAAGCGCTCGCTCCAGGCGTCGAAGCGCGCCCCGGCCGCGTGCGCGCGCTCGATGCCGTCAGCGAGGCGCCGGTCGCCGCGCGAGAGGATGCCCTCCAGGTAGCTCTGGTCCGCGTCGTGGAACTTCAGCTTCACGCGCCGGCTGCGGTTGAGCGTGCGCATCCACGACTGCTTGGCGCGGACCGTGAAGCGGTCCATCATCCCGTCCCACTGGAAGGGCACGAAGGCCTTGGGCACGAAGGTGGACACGGTCACGTTGACCTGCGCGGGGCCGTGGCCCGTGACCCGCTGGCGCAGCTTGCTCAGCTCCTCGGCGAACTCCACGATCGCGCGCAGGTCCTCCTCGCGCTCGCCGGGGATGCCGATCATGTAGTAGAGCTTGATCGTGCTCCAGCCCTCGCGGTAGGCCGCGGCGGCGCTGGCCAGCACGTCCTCGTTGCGGATGTCCTTGTTGATGATGCCGCGCAGCCGGTCGGTGGCCACCTCGGGCGCGAAGGTGAGGCCGCTCTTGCGCACGCCGTTGGTGAGGCCCGGCAGGCGCGCGAGCTCGCCCGTCACGCGCAGGCTCGGCAGGCTCACCGACACGCCCCGCGGCGCGAAGCGCGCGTTCATGGCGCGCAGCAGCTCCTCGATCCACGGGTAGTCGCCGCTGGAGAGCGAGGTCAGCGTGATCTCGTCGTAGCCGGTGTTGCGCCAGGCGTCCTCGGCGGCCGCCAGCAGCTGGCTCACCGTGCGGTAGCGCATCGGGCGCGTGATCATGCCCGCCTGGCAGAAGCGGCAGCCGCGCGT
>DASUFI010000175.1:0-3011 GCA_036274635.1 Planctomycetota bacterium | reverse complement strand
GCAGAAATGGCCGGTTTTGCCCGTCGACGAAATGGCCGGTTTTGACCCGTCCACCGAGGGTTGCTCAGGCATGGCACCGAGCCTTTGCCTGTAAAGTGGTGAAAATGGAAGCCCTCAGGCTCGCGCCAGCGGGCGTCACCACAACGACGGCTCAATCGAGCTCGTCGAGGCCTCGGTGGACGGGTCAAAACCGGCCATTTCGTCGACGGGCAAAACCGGCCATTTCTGCCGGGCCGAGACGGGGTGAGTTCTACTGCGCGGACGCCTCCGCGCGCAAGTCGGTCTGGACCTTGGTGCGCCAGCTGCGGGGCCCGCACTTGAGCACGTGGGCGTGGTGCAGCAGCCGATCGAGCAGGGCCGTCACGGCGGCGGTGTCGCCGAGCAGCTTGCCCCAGTCGTCGACCGGCCGGTTCGAGGTGAGGAGCGTCGAGGCGCGTTCGTAGCGCCGCATGATCACCTCGAGCAGATCCTCGGCGGCGGTGTGCGGCAGCTTGCGCATACCGAGGTCGTCGATGATCAGCAGCGGCACGGCCGTCAGGTCGGCGACCACCGTCTTGCGGGTGCCATCGAGCGTCGCATCGGCGAGTTCCTCCAGCAGCGTGTGCGCCTCGCGATAGAGCACGCGATGGCCCTGGTGGATCGCGGCCCGACCGATGGCCTGGGCGAGGTGGCTCTTGCCGGTGCCGGGCGGTCCGAGGAAGAGCACGTCTTCGCGCTGCAGGACGAAGCGCGCGGTGGCGAGGTCGTGGATCAGCGCGCGGTTCATCGCCTTGTTGAAGGCAAAGTCGAAGCGGTCGAGGGAGCGGTCGGGGTCACGGAAGCGCGCCTGCGCCACCCGCCGCGCGATGAGCCGATCCTGCCGACGCAGGAGCTCGTCGCCGACCAGCGCCGAGACGAGGTCGATCGGCGTCTGCTTCTCAGACTGGGCCTGGCGGAGCCGGGCTTCGAGGACGTCAGCCATGCCCGAGAGACGGAGTTTCCGGAGCGCGTGATCGAGCTCGATGAGATTCATGACGGATCTCCCGTGGTGCGATCGATGAGATCGCGGTAGAGGGTCAGCTGGCGGATGAGCGGGTCGACCTGTTTCAGGGTGAGCGGCGCGGCGAGCCGCCGTTCGAGGTAGCGCCGCAGGAAGCGATACGTCGGGACCTGGAGCTCGAGGGCGGCCTTGGCGGCCTCGTCGGCGGCGGCCGGGCCGTACTTCTTGGCGAGACTCAGGACGCCGAGGATGCGGCGGACGCCGGCGGTCCCCTCGTGCTCGTGGATGTAGCTGCAGACGGTGTGCAGATGCGGGCCCGCGTAGCGGGCGCGCGCGAGCAGGGCGAGTGTCGGCCGCGGCGTGCGCGCCGGGCGATCGGGATCGGCGATCCGATGCCAGCCGCGCCGCGTGCGGACATGCTCGCGCAGGAGCTGTCCGGTCGCCGGCGCCAGCAGCCGCACGTGCAGGTCGGTCCACTGGACGTCGATCCGCTGCCCGATCCAGCCGGGCGGCGCGGAGTAGTAGGCGGCTTCGACTTCGACGCACCCATCGAGGTGCACCGTGCGCTGGCCGAAGCGGTAGTAACGAAAGGGCTCGACCGGCAGCGGCTGCAGCGCGGGCTGCTCCTCGGCAAACATTGCTGCGACCTGGCGTTTCGTCGTGCCGTGGATGCGCGTGTCGGCCCAGTGCGCCTCCCAGCGATCGAGATAGGCCTGCGCCTGCTCGAGCGTCTCGAAGCGGAGGCCGCGCAGCGGCGTCCGCTGCGTGTGGCCGATCCCGGCCTCGACCTTGCCTTTGCGGTCCGGGTCGCGGACGCGACACGGGAGCGCGACGACGCCGTAGTGCGCGAGCACGTCGCGGTAGAGCGGATTGAGCGTGGGCTCGTAGACGTCGGGCGTGAGGACGCCTTCCTTCAAATTGTCGAGGACGATGACGCGCGGCATGCCGCCGAGGCGCCGAAACGCGCGCTCGTGCAGCTCGGCCCACTCGCGCGCACTGGACTGCCAGACGAGGAGGCGCACGGCCTTCCGCGAGTAGCCGAGCGTCAGCAGGAAGAGCCGCGTGCGGCGGTACTTGCCGGTCTCGGGATGACGGACCATCGGCCCGTCGCCGTAGTCGACCTGCGCCTCCTCACCGGGCGCGGTCGTGATCACCACGCGCGCGTCGACGGGGGCCCTGCCACGCAGCTGTCGGACGAAGCGCCGCACGCTGGCGTAGCGCGCCGCGAAGCCATGGTCGTCGACCAGGTCCTGCCAGATCGCCATCGCGTTCCGGCCGCGCCCGAGCGCGTCGACGATCAGCTCACGGTACGGCTCACAGGCACTCGCGCACGGGGCTCGGCCAGGCGGCGGCCATGGCCGCGCGGGGTCGGTGGACACCTCCCCCGGCGAAATGGCCGGTTTTGGTGTCTCTTCTCCTCCTGGTCGCCCGCGGCCCCGGACCGCGATCCCGGCCGCCCGGAGGTAGGCGCCGGCCGTCTCGCGGCGGATGCCGGTGTCCTGCTCAATGCGCCGAAGCGACCAGCCCAGACGGCCCAGGACGAGGACTTGCTGCTGCTTGCTCGGGTCCAAGACGTTCCCCATAGCGACTGAGGAACACGTGGCTCCTCGTCGCGGTCAACGTCTCGGCCGACACGGTCAGGAAATGGCCGGTTTTGAGGTGTCGATTAATGGCCGGTTTTGGGTGTCCACCGAGGAAGTACTCCTCGTCCTTCTTGAACGAACTGTTGCACGCAGGGTGCGTCGGAAGTGTGTCTAGTTGCAGCATGAATTCTTGCTTGATGCTGCTGCCGAACAGGCGGGCCGGAGGGACGTGGTCCTTGTTTGACTTCTCACCGGGCTGGAACTTCAAGCCGCACAAATAGCAGGTCTTGCCCTCTTGCGCCTTCTGCTGGTTCTTGGCTGCGTAGCCCACGGCCGAGATGGTAGCCCACCGGGCCGGGCACTGGCCGCCCTGGCCGGGGGCCGTTGGGCGGCGACACTAACGTGCCATGCGCTACACGGCCCCTGTGGGTCGGGCACTTGGGGGTGGG
>DASUFI010000174.1:0-18715 GCA_036274635.1 Planctomycetota bacterium | reverse complement strand
CGGGCTTGCGCGCTCGCGCCGCCCGCAGCGGCTTGGACCGCTCGACGACCACGTCGCGCGCCGGCTTGTCCTCGCGCAGGCCCTGGAAGGAGGGGTGTCGGAGCCGGCCGTCGCTGGTCCACTCGGTGAAGGCCACCTCGGCGACCAGGGCGGGCCGCGTCCACGTGGCGCCGCGCAGCCCGGGCTCGCCGCGCGGCGGCTCGATGGGGGGCTGGCGGGCGGCGAGGTGCTGCAGGCGGCGGTGCAGGTCGGCGCGCTGGTCGGCGTCGAAGCCGGTGCCGACGCGGCCCGCGTAGCGCAGCTGCCCGCGCTCGTGCACCCCGAGGATCAGCGAGCCGATGAGGAAGTCCCGCCGCGAGGGCGGCGTGAAGCCCAGCACCACGAACTCCTGGCGCCGCACGCACTTCACCTTGATCCAGTCGCCGCCGCGCTCGGAGCGGTAGCCCGCGTCGGCGCGCTTGCAGACGATGCCCTCGAGGCCCGCGCGGCACGCCGCGCGGAAGGCCGCCGGTCCGCCGCCCTCGGCGTGCGGGAGGTAGCGCAGCCGGCTGCGGCGCGGCACCTTCGAGAGCAGCTGCTCCAGCGCGGCCTTGCGCTCGAGCAGTGGCGCGCGACGCAGGTCGCGGCCGTCGAGGTGCAGCAGGTCGAAGACCACGTAGGTGAGGGCGTCGGCGTGGCCGGCCGACAGGTCGGCCTTGAGCCCCTCGAAGGACGTGCGGCCGCGGGCATCGGCGTGCACCAGCTCGCCGTCGAGGTAGAGGCTGCGGGCGGGCAGCGCGCGCACGGCGGCCGCGACGGCCGGCAGGCGCGCGCTCCAGTCGATGCGGTTGCGGCTCCAGAGAAGCACCTCGTCGCCCTCCCGGCGCGCGAGCAACCGGTAGCCGTCGAGCTTGACCTCGTGCACCCAGTCGTCACCTGCGGGCGCCGCGTCCACCAGCGTGCACAGCTCCGGCGCGACGAAGGCCGGCGGCGCGGCGCGGGAGGCGGACGAGCCGCGAGCGAGCCCCAGCGCGGGAGCGGCAGGTCGCGCGCGCGGGCGGGCGCGGGCCGCCGCACGTCCCGCTGCGGCCTTGCGGGCGCCTGTAGCGCCGCGGCGCGACGCCGCACGCCGCGCGGGCGCGGCCTCGGCCGTCTCGCCGCGCGCGGTGGCCGCGGCGCGTCGCGCGCCCTCCACCTGTCGCTCGGTGGCCTTGTGCTTCTTCGCGATGCGCACCAGGTCGAGGCCCGACAGCACGCTCTTGTCGCGCTCGCCGACGATGTGGCTGCCTGGGCGCGCCTGCTCGTCGCGCTCCTTGATGAGCAGCCAGTTGCGGTCGTCGGCGTCGTCGCCGCGGGCGGGCAGGCGCACGAGCGCCCAGCCGCCGCGCAGCTTCCGGCCGCTGAGCCTGAACTTCAGCGAGCCCTTGCGCAGCCCGGCACGCGCGTCCTCCAGCGGCTCCCAGGTGCCGCGGTCCCACAGCATGACGGTGCCGCCGCCGTACTCGCCCTCGGTGATGACCCCCTCGAAGCCGCCGTAGTCGAGCGGGTGGTCCTCGACGTGGACGGCGAGGCGCTTGTCGGCCGGGTCGAGGCTGGGGCCCTTGGGCACGGCCCAGGACACGAGCACGCCGTCGAGCTCGAGGCGGAAGTCCCAGTGCAGGCGCGAGGCCGCGTGCTCCTGCACGCAGAAGGACAAGGGCCGCCGCCGGGCCCGGCCGCGCCCGGCGCGCGGCCCGGGCTCGGCCGTGCGCGTGAAGTCCCGCTTGCGCGCGTACTCCGCCAGCGGTGCCTTGCGGCGCGCCATCAGGCCGACTTGCGGTGGGCGCGCGGGCGGTGGCGCGCGGGCGCGCGGCGGCCGCGACCGCCGAGGCTGCGCTCCAGCAGCGGCATGAGGTCGAGCACGGGCGCGCCGCGCTCCTCCGCCGGCTCGGCCTCGGACTGCTTCACGGGGCCCGTCTGGCCGGAGCGCACCTTGCGCTGGATGAGGGCCATGACGTCCTCATGGTAGGTGTCCTTGTAGGCATCGGGCTTCCAGTCCGAGCTCATGCTCTCGACCAGCTGCTCGGCCATGTCCAGCTCGCGCGGCGGGATGCGCTCGGTCTCCACGTCCTCGGGCAGCTCCACCTTCTCGGCCGGCACCAGCTCGTGCGCCCAGCGCAGCAGCACGAGCGCCAGCAGGGGGCCGCGCGTGGTGAGCAGCGCGAGGTGCTTGCGCGTGCGCAGCACGACCGTCGCGACGCCGGCCTTGCCGCTGCGCTGCAGCGCGGCGTGCAGCAGGCGGTAAGCGTGGTTGCCCCGTGCCCGCGCGGGCAGCACGTGGTAGGGCTCCGCGAAGTAGACGGGGTCGATCGCGCTCTCGTCGACGAAGTCGAGGATCTCGATCGTGCGCGTGGCCTCGACGTTGACCTGGCGCAGCTCGGACTCGTCGAGCAGCACGTACTCGCCCTTGTCGAACTGGTAGCCCTTCACGATCTCGCTCCAGGGCACCTCCTCGCCCGTGGTCTTGTTCACGCGCAAATTGCCGACGGGCGCGCGGTCGCGGCGATCGATGAGCGAGAACTTGACCGCGTCGCTGCGCCGCTCGGCGCTGCGCAGCGCGACCGGGATCTCGACCAGGCCGAAGGCGATGTGCCCCTTCCAGTCGGCGCGGCCTCCGGCGCGGTGCTCGGTGCCGGAGGCGCGCCGGCGGGACGCGCGGGGGCGGGCGGGTGCGCGATGACGAGTGGGCATGGCGGATCTCCTCGGCGCCTGTCAGGCGCTGGCCAGCTCCCCTCCCCCGGAATTCAGGATCTCGCCCCGCGCCGGCTGCGGCGCGGGCCGGGACTCGAGGCCCGCCAGTGCCTCGGTGGGTGGTCCGTAGAGCACGCGGCCGTCGGGCAGATAGCGACCGCCGTGGCACGGGCAGTCCCAGGTGGAGGCGGCGGCGTTCCAGTGCACGATGCAGCCGAGGTGCGTGCAGGTGGGCGAGAGGACGTGCAGTCGCCCGGCCTCGTCGCGGTGCACCGCGGCCTTGTGGCCCTCGACGTCCACGAGGCGTCCCTCGCCGGGTGCGACGTGGGCGAGGTCGCCGGCATCGGCGTGAGCCAGACGGTCGCGCACGAGGCGCCAGGCGTTGCCGGCGTTCTCCTTCACGACCTCCGCGGCGGAGGCCAGCGGCTTGACGCGCGAGGCCGCGAGCAGCTCGGCCGCCGGGTTCTGGTTGCCGAGGATCTCGTCGCGGATCAGCAGCGCCGCGGCGGTGCCGTAGGCGAGGCCCACGCCCGCGAAGCCCGCCGCGACCCATTCCGGCCCCCCGCCCGCCATGCCGACGTACGGCAGGCCGTCGGCCGGCTCGAACAGCCCGAAGGACCAGCGCCGCTCGACGAGCGTGACGCCGAAGTGCGCGTCCAGCCAGGCCTCCAGGCGCGCGAAGGCCTCGTCGGAGCCCGCTTGCCCGGTCTTGTGGTCGCTGCCTCCGGCCACGATGCGGTCGGACCCCGGGCGCAGCGGGCGCAGGTAGTGGTAGGGCTCGTCGGTGTCCCAGTAGAGGCCCGGCGGAGCGGGCGAGGCCAGGCGGGCGACGAGCACGTAGCTGGTCATCGGCGTGAGCCGCGCCTGCACGCCGACCATGCGCCCCACGGGCGTCTGCGTGGCGTGAACGACGCTGGCGGCCTGGACGACGTGCCCGCCCGCGTGCACGCGGCAGGGCTCGCCGGCCTCCACGCGCTCCACCGGCGTGTCGGCGTACAGCGCGCCGCCCGCCGCGGTGAAGGCGCGCGCCAGCGCGGCCGCGTAGCGCACCGGATGGAAGACGGCCTGGTCCTCGAAGCGGATGGCGGCGGCGACGGGGAAGGGCAGCGGCGTGCTGTCCACGAGCGACGCGCGCAGGCCGAGGCGCGCGGCCAGCTCCGTCTCGTGCTCCAGCTCGTCACGATCCCGGGCGCGCGCGGTCCAGCGGAAGGCCGGCACGCGCAGGAAGTCGGCGTCCGCGCCGGTCGCGCGGCACAGGCTCTCCACCGTGTCGAGGGCCGCCATGCCGGCCCGCACGGCTGCGTTCGCGCCGCTCTCGCCGAAGTGCGCGATGAGCCTGCTGAAGCTGATGTCCGGGACGGCCGTGAGGTGCCCGCTGGTGTGCGCCGTGCCGGCGCGCGCCACGGGGCCGCGGTCGAGCACGGCGACGCTGCGGCCCTCGCGCTGGAGCAGCAGCGCCAGCGTCAGGCCGGTGATGCCCGCGCCGATCACGACGACATCCACGCCGTGGTCGCCGTGCAGGCGCGGGTAGCTGTCGGTCGGCGCCTCATTGAGCCACACGGGCCGGAAAGCATCGGGATCGCTGGTCATGGGCGTCTCAACCGCGGGGGAGCGGGACCGTCGTGCGGACCGACTTCGGGCGTGCTGGCCCGCGTGGACCCAAGCACGCGCCGGACCGTTGGCGCGGCACGCGTCCGCGCGGCGCGTCGGGTGGAGCCATCGCTGCGGCAATGGCAAAGTGTGCACTCCGTCCTCCCGGAGACCGACCGATGCGCAACTGGCTCCTCTGCGTCGTGGCGCTCGCGGCCGGCGCGGCCGGCCAGCAGGCTGCCGCGCCGCGCCTGACCATCCCGCACGAGCACTACGTCCTGGCCAACGGCATGCACGTGATCCTGGCGCCGGACCCCTCGCTGCCGCGCGTCGTGGTGAACACGTGGTACCGCGTGGGCAGCAAGGACGACCCCCTCGGGCGCAGCGGCTTCGCGCACCTGTTCGAGCACCTCATGTTCATGGGCACCGAGCGCGTGCCCAACATCGACGACGTCATGGAGGCCGCCGGCGGCGCGAACAACGCCTCCACGAACAGCGACCGCACCAACTACTACGACTGGGGCCCGCCCGCGCTGCTGGAGACGCTGCTGTGGCTGGAGGCCGACCGCCTCGAGAACCTCGGCCGCTGCATGACGCAGGAGAAGCTGGACCGGCAGCGCGACATCGTGCGCAACGAGCGCCGGCAGACGAGCGAGAACACGCCCTACGGCAAGGCCGACCTGCTGGTGTCGGAGCTGATGTACCCGCCCGGCCACCCCTACCACATCGACACGATCGGGCGGCACGAGGACCTGCAGGCCGCCACGGTGGAGGACGTGAAGGCCTTCTTCGCCACGTACTACGTGCCCGACAACGCCAGCCTGTGCATCGCCGGCGACTTCGACCCCGCCGCGGCGCGCGCGCTGGTGCAGCGCTACTTCGGCGACCTTCCGCCCGGCCCGGAGCCGGCCGCTGTGCGCGCCGACCCGGTGGCGCTGGACAGCCCGCGCGCCATCACGCTGCGCGACGACGTGGAGCTGCGGCGCCTCACCTTCGTGTGGCACAGCCCGGCGGCCTTCGCGCCGGGCGACGCGGCCATGGACCTGCTGGCCGACGTGCTGGCCGGCGGCCGCAGCAGCCGGCTGCACCAGCGCCTGGTGGTCAAGGACCGCAGCGCGGTGGAGGTGTCCGCCAACCAGTCCAGCGGCGTGCTGGGCAGCACCTTCCGCACCCACGTCATGCTGGCGGCCGACGCCGACCTCGGCGCGGTGCGCGCGGCCGTGGACGAGGAGCTGGAGGCGCTGAAGCGCGACGGCCCGCAGCCGTCCGAGCTGAAGCGCGCCTCGGCCACGATCGAGACCGCCTTCGTGGACGGCCTGCAATCGCCGGACGAGCGCGCCGACGACCTCAATCGCTACCTCTTCCACTTCGGCGACCCGGACGGCTTCCAGCGCGACCTCGACCGCTACCTGACCGCGACGCCGCAGGACGTCCGCGCCTGGGCGCGCACGGTGCTGGGCGCGCCGGGCCGGCTGGAGATGACCGTGCTGCCGCAGGACGCGCCCGCGGAGCCGGACGCGCGGGCCGCCGGGCCGTCGGGCACCGCCGCCGCGGCCGCGCCCTTCGTGCCGCCCGTGCCCGTGATGGGCCGGCACGCGAGCGGCCTGCAGGTCTGGCACCTCGACCGCCCGGCGCTGCCGCTGGTGGAGCTGGTCCTCGCGCTGCCCGTCGGTCGCGCCCACGAGCCGACCGGGAAGGCGGGGCTCGCCTCGTTCACGGCCGCGCTCCTGCAGGAGGGCGCGGGCGACCGCGACGGCGCGGCCTTCGCCGCGGCCCTCGAGGAGCTGGGCGCGCGCCTCGACGTGCGCGTCGGCGAGCGCCAGACGGTGCTGCACCTCTCGGTGCTGCGCCGCAACCTCGACCCCGCCGTGGACCTGCTCCTCGATGCGCTGCGCCACCCGCGCTTCGCGCCGGCGGACGTGGAGCGCGTGCGCGCGCTCACCGTGGAGCAGCTGCGCCAGGACCTCGAGGATCCCGCCCAGCTGGCGCGCCAGGTGACCTGGGCCGCGTGGTGGGGCGACCAGCACCCCTACGGACGCCCGCTGGGTGGCCGGCCGGAGACCGTGGCGGCGCTCACGGTGCAGGACGTGCAGGCCTTCCACAAGCTCATGGCGCGGCCCTTCGACGGATTGCTCGTCATGGCGGGCGACCTGCGCGTCGACGAGGCCGTGCGTCTCGCGGACCGCATCGACCGCGACTGGCCCTCGACCGGCACGCCCAACCCCAACGCGGTGCGCCTGCCCGGGCCGAAGTCCACGGCCGAGCCGCGCGTGCTGCTGGTGGACCGGCCGGGCGCGCCGCAGACCATCGTGCGCTGGGTGCTGCCCGCCGACGAGGCCGCCGGCGACCGGCGCCTGACCTCGGACGTCCTCAACGTGCTCTTCGGCGGCAGCTTCACCAGCCGCCTCAACCGGAACCTGCGCGAGGAGCACGGCTACACCTATGGCGCGGGCAGCCGCTTCGTGCGCTGGCCCGAGTGCGTGGTGCTGCAGGCCAGCTCCGCGGTGCGCACGGACGTCACGGGGCCCGCGCTCAAGGAGTTCCTGGCGGAGTTCGCGCGGCTGAAGGCGGGCGACATCACCGAGGCCGAGTCGCAGAGCGGGCAGGCCACGGCGCTGGCGGACCTGGTGGAGAGCACGGGCGACCTCTCGGGCCTGGTGTCCGCCTGGCTGATCCGCCGCGAGCGGGCCGAGACGCCCGATGACCTCGTGAGCGACGCCAGCCGGCTCGGCACGCTGAGTTCCCAGGACCTGGACAAGCTGGGCACGCTGCTGGCGCGACCCGAGCACGCGCTGCTGGTCCTCGTGGGCGACGCGCAGGTCGTGCTGCCGCAGCTCGCCGGGCTCGAGCTGCCCGCGCCGGTGCTGGTGGACGAGCGCGCGCGGCCGGTGGAGGCGTCCCGCTGAGCGTCGCCGACGAGGCCGCCGGCCGCGCGCCGCCGGTGGTGGAGCTGACGCGGCACCCGGCGCCGCATCCCTTCGTGCGCCGCGGCCTCGTGGCGCGCGCGCCGCGGCTGCCCAACGTGGCCGTGGTCACGCTGCGCACGCCCGAGGGCGTGATCCTGGGCGACGGCTTCTGGAACGGCACCTCCGACATCGCGGTGCGGCGCCTCACCGACGGCGACGTGCGCTTCGATCGCACCGCGCTGCGGGCCGCGCTGGCGCGCGCGGTCGAGCTGCGCCGCGCGCTGCCGGGCCTCGCGGAGGCCACCGACGCCTGCCGCGTCGTGCACGCCGAGGGCGACGAGCTCTCGGGCCTGGTCGTGGACCGCTACGCCGACGTGCTGGTGCTCGAGCTGCACAGCGCCGGCTGGCTGTCGCTGGCCGACGACGTGGCCGCGCTGCTGCACGAGCTGCTGGGCACGCGGCACGCGCGCGTGGTCCTGTCGCCGCGCACCGCCCACCTGGAGGGCTGCGCGCCGCTCGACCGCTCCAGCGACGGCTGCCCCGCCAGCCTCAAGATCCGCGAGCACGGCGTGCGCTGGCTGGTGGACTTCGCCACGGGCCACAAGACCGGCTTCTTCTGCGACCAGCGCGACAACCGCCGGCGCTTCGCCCAGTGGGCGCGCGGCGAGGTGCTGGACGTCTGCGCCTACACCGGCGGCTTCGCGGTGACCGCGGCCGCGCTGGCCAGTCCCGCGGGCGTCACGGCCGTGGAGCTGGACGAGGAGGCGCTGGCCCTGGCCGAGCGCAACGCCAAGCTGAACCAGGTGCGCGTCTCGTGCGTGCGCGCCGACGCCTTCGACTGGCTGCGCCAGGTGTCCGGCGCGGGCCGGCGCTTCGACGCGGTCGTGGTGGACCCGCCCAAGTTCATCCCGACGCGGGCGGACATGGAGACGGGGCGCGGCAAGTACCACGACCTCAACCGCCTTGCGCTGCGCGTGCTGCAGCCGGGCGGCCTGCTGCTGAGCTGCTCGTGCTCGGGCCTGCTCCCGCGCGAGGAGCTGCTCGAGCTGGTGACCACCGCCGCGCGCAAGGAGGGCCGCCGCGTGCAGCTGCTGGCCAGCACCGGCGCTGGACCGGACCACCCGGTGCTGCTCAACTGTCCCGAGACCGAGTACCTCAAGGCCCTGTGGATGCGCGCGTGGTGAACGGCGGACCGGTGCTGGTGGTGCACGGCGGCGCGGGCGCCCTCGAGAGCGAGGAGGACCGGCGCCAGTACCTGCAGGGCGTGGGCGCGGCGCTGGATGCGGGGCTGGCCGCCCTGCCGCGCGGTGCGCGCGCGGCGGTGATGGCGGCCGTGGTGCACATGGAGCGGCACACGATCATGAACGCCGGGCACGGGGCGGCCCTCGCGCGCGACGGCACGGCCGCGCTGGACGCGGGCTTCATGGACGGCGCCACGCGCCGCTACGGCGCGGTGACCGGCGTGCGCACGTGCATGACGCCCGTGCTGCTGGCCGAGCGCCTCTCGCACGAGGGCGACTACGGCCGCTTCGTCGCGCCGCCGGGCGCGGACGCGCTCGTCGCCGAGTTCGGGCTGCCGGCCTGCGCGCCCGACGAGCTGGTCACCGAGCGCGCGCGACGCCTGTGGGAGCGGCGCCGGGCCGAGGAGCCGCCCGCCGTGCGCGCGCCCTGGCTGGACACGGTGGGCGCGGTGGCGCTCGACGCGCAGGGCCACGTCGCGGCGGCGGTGTCCACCGGCGGCATGAGCCTCAAGCGCACCGGGCGCGTGGGCGACTCGCCCGTGGTGGGGGGCGGCTTCTGGGCCGATGACCGCGCCGGCGCCTGCGTCTCCACCGGCGTGGGCGAGGTGCTCATGCGCGAGGGCACGGCGCGGCGCTGCGTGCAGCTGCTCGCGGCGGAGATCGCGCCGGCACGCGCGGCGGCGCAGGCGCTGGCCGAGCTGGCCGACCATCCGGGCGATGCGCGCGGCGCCTCGGGGCTGATCCTCGTCTCCGCAACGGGCGCGGCCGTGCTGGACCACAGCAGCTTCGAGATGTCGGGCGGCTGGGCGCGGCCGGACGGCAGCCGGCGCATCACGCACCAGTGGCGCTGAGCAGCCAGCCGCCGCCCGCGACGCGCGCGCAGCTCGCCGAGCTGGCCGCGCTGCACGAGCCGGCCGGGCGCCGCGCGGCCGGCCAGCTGCTCGTCGAGGGCCCCACGCTGCTGGCCGAGGCGCTGGCGGCAGGGCTGCGGCCGGTGCTCGTGGCCGTCGAGGAGCGTCCGCCGGCCGCGGCAGCCGCCGTGGCGGAGCAGGCGCGCGCGGCGGGGGCGGCGCTGGTGTCGCTCGACGCACGCGCCGCCGCGCGGCTCTCGGACCGCGAGCACGCGCCGGGGCTGCTGGCGGCCGTGCCTCAGCCGCGGCGCTGGGATGGAGCGCTGGCCGGCAGCGGGCCGGCGCTGCTCGTGGCGCTGTGCGGTCTGCAGGACCCCGGCAACGTGGGCACGCTGCTGCGCTCGGCGCGCGCCTTCGGAGCGACGGCGGTGCTGCTCACGGAGGGTAGCGCGGAGGCCTTCGGGCCCAAGGTCGTGCGTGCGTCGGCCGGCGCCGCGCTGTGGCTGCCGACGGCGGAAGCCGAGCTGGCCAGCCTGCCCGCGCTGGCCGCGCGCCACGCGCTGACGCTCGCCGCCGCCGAGCCGCCGCGGGCGGGCGCGCGCGCCGCGCCCTGGGACCCGCCGCCGCGCTGCCTGCTGCTGCTGGGCCACGAGACGCGCGGCGTGCCCGACCTGCCGCAGGCCGTGCCCGCACGCGTCGCGCACGAGCCCCAGGTCGAGAGCCTCAACGTCGCGATGGCCGGCTCCATCCTGCTGGCCGACTGGTACCGGAAGCAGCACGCATGAGCCCGTCGCCGCAGGACGCGCCCGAGCCGCCGCTGCGGCGCATCGCCGCGGCCGTCATCCTGCGCGCCGGCCGCGTGCTGGTGCAGACGCGCACCGCGGGGCCGTGGGCCGGCTGGTGGGAGTTCCCGGGCGGCAAGATCGAGGCCGGCGAGGACGCCGCGGCGGCCGCCGTGCGCGAGTGCCGCGAGGAGCTGGACCTGCAGGCCCGCGCGATCGAGACCCTGCGCGAGGTGGAGTGGTCCTACCCCGCCGTCCGCGTGCACGTCAGCTTCGTGCGCTGCGAGGCCGACGGCGAGCCGCGCGCCCTGGAGGGGCAGGACATCGCCTGGGCCGGGCCCGCCGAGCTGGACTCGCTGCGCTTCCTGCCCGCCAACGCCGCGCTCGTTTCGCTGCTGCGCGAGCGCCTGAACAGCTAGAGGTCGAAGTAGCGGACCCCGTCCTCGGTGCGCCCGGTCGTGTTGGCGCGCAGCTCGCCCGTGAGGCGGCAGTAGATCCATGCGCTGGAGCCGCTGGCGGCCTCGGGCATGGCGTCGATGATGATCAGCGTGTTCGTGCCGGTGACCGGGTTGTCGGGCAGGTCGCCCTCCTGCACGTACGGGCCGAGCGCGAAGGCGACGCCCGTGCCGCAGCCGCCCGAGCGGCAGGTCGGGCTGACGAGCTGCCGGCGGACGTCGCCCGCGCCGGGGCCCGGGAAGTCGTCGTGCTGGGCCCAGTAGCGGTTGATGGCGGTGCGCAGCACGCCGAGGCGGCACACCAGCGTCGCGGTCTGATCCTGCCGGTGGCGCGCGGCGACCTGCGGGATGGCCACCGCGGCCAGCAGGCCGAGGATCGCGATGACGATCGTCACCTCGACGGCCGAGAAGCCCCGGGTGCGCGCGGACGACGCCTGCATGTCAGTCTCCCCCGGTCCGGCATGACGCCGCGCGACCGGACCGCCTGGACGTCGGGCGGTTTCGGAAGCATCCATCGGCGCAGCGGGCGGCGAGGGTTGAGGGCGATCCCGCGACATGTCGTGGGGCGGGTCGACGCGCGACGCGGCGGGGCCGGCCAGCAGCAAGCCGGTGCGCCTCGAGGCCCGAGCAGGCCTCAGAGGTCGAAGAAGTCGGTGCCGCTGGGCGCCGCGCCAGCCACATTGGCCCGAAGCTCGCCCACGTCCGTGGAGTAGATCCAGGCCGTGCCGCCCGGCGCGGTGGCGGGCATGGTGGCCACCGCCGTGCCGTCGGCCGTGTCGGTGACCGGGTTGTTCGGGAAGCCGGTGCGCAGGTAGGGCCCGTACTTGGTGCCCGGGTTGCCGGCCTGGTCGGTGCCCGTCGTGAGCTGGGTCACGAACTCGTCCCAGCCGCCCATGCCGGGATAGATCTCGGCGTGCTGCACGCGGTACAGGCTGATCGCCTGGCGCACCGTGGCCAGCGAGGCGCGCAGGGCGGACTCCTTGGCCTCGGCCGAAGCGTTGTTGATCTGCGGGATGACCACCGCGGCGAGGATGGCCAGGATCACCACGACGATGAGCAACTCCACCAGCGTGAAGCCGGCTTGACGGGCCCGTGCGCGTGTCATGCTCGACGTCTCCGGATCGCTTGGCCCCGCGACGGATGAGGCGGGGCCTGCGCCCCCTCCCATCGGCTCGACGGCAGGCGCGGCTTGAGCCACAGGGGTCAGGGCGCGAGCTCGCCCGGCACGACGCCCAGCCACGGGTCGTCGGTCATGGCCTGGCTGAGGACGGCCGCGGAGCGCTGCTGCAGCGGGTTGTTGGTGGGCCAGGCCGTGAGCGTGACCAGGCTCACGACGTCGTAGTTGAGCGTGCTGGTCTTGGTCCACGGGCCCTTCACGTCGAAGGGCACCTTGCAGCCCTGGATGACCCACGAGCTGCCGGACAGCTTGGCCACCTCGTCCTCGTCCCAGGCGGGGGCGCCGACGACCTGCTTCACCACCACCTTGTTGCTGCCCTGCGGCGTGATGACCAGCGTGTAGCCGGTGCCGGGCTGGAGCGGCTCGGAGAGCGAGACGGCCACGACGGTGGTGGGCACCGCCCAGCTGCCGCCGGAGGCCACCGCCGCGGGCAGCGAGCTGCCGCTCACATCGGCGCTGGCGAGCACGCTGCCGGTGGGCCGCGCCTTGCCGGGGGCCCAGCTCTCGTAGATCTGGAAGTTGACGCTGTTGGTGCCCGTGAGGTGCACGTAGCTCAGCGGGACGTCGAAGATCGCGGTCTGCACGGACTGCACCTGCTCGTCCTCGGCCGCCATGCCGGGCACGTCGCCGGGGACGGCGGGCGCGACGAAGGCGAGCGCGATGGCCTCGCCCGACGCGCCGCTGGCCACCAGCGTGCTGGCCGTACCGCTGGCGCTCGCCAGCGAGAAGATGCCGTCCTCGTCGACCAGCGGGCCCTCGCGCTTGCGCGGCATGGTCGAGGACTCGATGGTGAAGTCGGCGAAGTCGCTGTAGATGAAGCCCGTGTCGCCGTTGGGCCGCTTGACCCACAGCTTGGCGTCCTCGACGAAGTACTCGGTGACGTCGCCGTTGGCGTCCGCCACGAGCAGCTTCGTCTCGCTGGGCTGCTCGACCCACCACGCCTCGCGGATCTCCTTGGTGATCCGCCGCAGCACGGGGTCGGCGTCGTCGGTGATGCCGGCCTTGCCCTCCATGTAGTCCAGCGTGTGCGTGAAGCCGAAGGTGCTCACCGCCAGCGCGGTCAGCAGCATGGCCCCGAGCACCGAGGCCAGCAGCAGCTCCGCCAGGGTGAATCCACTCCGGGCGCGACGAACAGGAGCGATGGAGGCGGTCATGGTGTCACCGATGTCGAGCAGGAAGTAGGCCCGACCATCGACTCCCGGCAAGGACGACTTGATCCCCGCCCCTTGACCGCCCGCAAGGCATCCCGCCGACTCCCGCGCGCCATGACGCCCAATCACGCCCGCGATGCGGAATCTGCTCCGCCGGGACCAGCAGAGCGACGGCTGGCACCCGCGGCGGCCCGGAGCGGCTAAGACGAGGCGAGCTGTCCCGTCGCCTGGTCCAGCGTCAACGTGCGCGTGCTGCCGTGGCAGCGAACGACGACGGTGCCGCCGCTCACCGGCAGGCCCTGCCCGTCGAAGATCGCGGCCGCGCCGTTGGCGCCGAAGGCCGCGCTGAAGACGTCGATGCCCTTGGGCTGGTCGGGCCGGTCGAAGCCGACGATGTAGCTGCTGCGCGTGAGTGGGTCGGTGACGGCCGCGCCGGTCGAGTCGACCACGGCGAAGCGCTCGCCGCTCGCGTCGAAGACCACGCCGAAGGGCAGCTGCGTGCTGCGCGCGAGGGCCTGGGCGCGGCCGATCGCGTCGGTGATCTGCATCTCCACCAGGTCGAGGCGCTGGTCATAGCTCGCGCCGGCGGCCGGCATGGCGACCACCGCCATGATGGCCATGATCGCCAGCACGACCAGCAGCTCGATCAGCGTGAACCCGCTGTGACTCCTCTCCATCATCCCGCCCCCGTTCAGGGTGTGTCCGGAGGGAAGACGAAGGTGCGGATGGCGGCCTGCTGCGCGGGCGTGGCGACCGGTCGGGGGAAGGACACGCGGCCGATGCGCTCGGAGCCGGTCGCCAGCGCCGCGGGCCAGGCGCGCGGCTCGCGACCGGAGCCGGGCAGGTCGATGCTGCGGTTCAGGGTGGGGACGGAGGTGCTGGCGATCTGGCCGTGCAGCGCGCCCCAGCCGGTGAGCGAGAGGCTGTCGCACACGATGCAGCCGCGGATCTGCAGGGCCTCGCTGCCGTCGCCGATCACGGCGGCGTCGGGCGCCACGATCGAGCAGCCGGCGAGCGCGGGGTCGGACTCGATCACGATCGAGCCGCCGAGGCTGATCGTGGTGCAATCGGCCGGGCTCCATCTGCCGGCCAGCGCGGGCTGGCTCACGATGGTGCCCGCCACGATGCAGTCGGTCAGCGTCAGGTGCGCGCCGTTGTGCAGGTAGATGATGCCGGTCAGGGTGGTGGCCGAGAAGCTCTGCGAGCCGACCACGTCGACGACCGCGGGGTGCGTCACGATGGCGTTGCGGGCGCTGCTGGTCAGCTGGGGCAGCTCGTCGGCCACGGTGGCGTAGGTCTCGAGGCTGCCCTCCATGGCCTGCGTGACGCCGCTGGCGCTGCTCTGGATGGTCAGCGTGCGCAGCGTGCTGCCGTTGTCGACCACGTTCACGGCCACCTGGGCGTTGCTGCCCACGTTGAGGCGCACCGTGCGGTCGCCCGCCGCCAGCAGCGACTGCTTGGCCCACACCAGGCCGCTGTCGGCGGCGCCCTCGGCCTGCTGCACCGCCACCGCCGCCTCGGCGTTGCTGGCCGCGATGACCACGTGTCGGGCGTATCCGAGGCACACGGTGCTCACCAGCACGGCGAGCAGCAGCACGCCGAGGAGCACCTGGCCGGACTCGCGTGCACGGCGGGTCACGGGCTCATCCACCACACGTAGCTGCCGCGCTCGGTGGAGCCCTGCAGGACCGTGACCGTCAGGCGCAGCAGCGTGCCGGCGGCGGTCGCGTCGGCGGCGGGCTGGGCGGGGTCGCCCAGCTCGACGGGCTCGATCGCGACCTGCTGCGTCCAGTCTTCGTCGTAGGTCAGGCGGCGCCGGTCCGCCGCGATGGGCGGGTTGAAGCTCGCGCCGTCGAGGTCCTCGAGCAGCAGCACGGCCGCGCCGCTGGCGGCGGGCTGGCCGTCGCCCGCGTCGCGCGGCAGCACCAGGGCGAGGCTGTGGATCTCGCGCGCCAGGCTGTAGGCGGTGACGGGCGCCGTCACGAGCTGGTCCTGGGCCACGGCCGCCGAGGTCAGGGCCGTGGTCGCGGTCACGAGCATCGTGCCCAGGACCAGCGTGCCCAGCAGCACCTCGATGAAGGTGAAACCGGACGCGGCCCGGTGGGGGACGAGCCACCCACCGGGCCGGGATCCGCAGATCGAAGAAGGCCTCGCGGTCTTCGCGATCAAGGCCGGATCACAGGTCGAAGTAGTCCGTGCCGCTCGGGCCGGTGCCCGTGCAGTCCGCACGGAACTCGCCGTTCGCCGTGCAGTAGACCCACCCGGCGGCGCCAGCGGCCGCGGCGGGCATCGTCGCGCCCGTCGTCACCGTGGCCATAGAGTTGATCGGGTCGCTGGGGAAGGCATTGCGGATGTACGGGCCGTACTTGCCGGTCGCGGACACCGTGCCGTCCGCGTCCGTCTGCTTCGTCAGCTCGTCGATGATGGCAGAGGTCGGGAACGAGTCGCTGTGCTGGACCTTGTAGAGCTCGATGGCCTGGCGGATGGTCGCCAGGTTGCTGGCCAGGGCGGCCTCCTTGGACTCAGCGGCCGCCGTGTTGAACTGCGGGATCACGACCGCGGCCAGGATGCCGAGGATGATCACGACGATCAGCAATTCGACGAGCGTGAAGCCCGACTGGTTGCGACGGGGATTGGACATGACGTAGGGTCTCCGAATGAAAACAGCGGGTCACGCACGCGCGAGACCCTGCGGACTGAGTGCCTTTCGGCCTTATCCGCCGGTCACTTGAGCCCGCCTTCCCGAGGGGTGGGGGGACGCCGGATCAGCCCGAGGGCAGCTCGCCCGGAACCACGCCCAGCCAGGGGTCTTCGGCCAGGATCTGGCTGTACACGCAGGCGGAGCCCACGTAGGTGCCGCCGGCGCTGCTCTGCAGCGTGGTGCGCACTTGGGTGGTCACGTCCGCCTCTTCCGTCGTGGTGCAGCCCGCCTCGGCGCGGAGCGTCCAGGCCACCGTGAAGGGCAGGGCCGTCCAGGCGCCCGCGCCGACCTTGGACATCTCGTCCGTGCGCGCGGCGCTGGAGTACTGGGCCCACACCAGCTGCGCGCCGGCGGAGATGTTGACCAGCAGCGTGTAGGCCACGCCCGGCTCGAGCTGCTGCGCCAGCGCGGGGATGGGGATGCTGACCTCCGCCGCCGGAGCCGCGTAGAGGGTGCGCGGGGTGGTGGTGACCACCACGGCCGCGGGCAGCGGCGCGATGTTGTAGGACCAGGTGGCGATGGCCGCCGCGCCCGGCCGCGGGTCGGCGCGGCCTGGCCCGAAGGCGGGGTAGAGCGTGAACGTGATCGTGCCGTTGCCGACGCGGGCCAGATTCAGGTCGAGCGACGTGGGCAGCCAGTAGGTGTAGCGGTCGTCCACGCCGGCCACCATGCGCGGGCCGGCGTCGCTGCCGCCCATGAACGAGAGCGCGATGGTCGTGGTCGAGGACACTGCATAGCCGGTCGGCGCGGACGCGGGCGCGTGCACGCTGGCCATGGTGGCCACGAACTGCGTCGTGCGGTTGCTGCGCAGGCGCTGCATGGTGTCGTTGTCGAAGCTCAGCGAGTCGAGGCCCGTGAGGATCGAGCCGGACGAGCCGTCGGGCCGCGTCACGAGCAGGTCGTTGCCCACCACGTGGTAGACGGTCACGAGGTTGTCCGGCCCCACCACCTGCAGGCGGTCGTGCGCGGGCACGTCCACCCACCAGGCGTAGCGCACGTCGCGATCGATGCGCGCCAGCACGTTCTCGTAGCTGTCCACCGACTCGGTCTCGATGCGGGCCACCGCCTCGGTGAACGTGCCGGCGCTGGACGCCGCCGCGGTCAGCAGCAGCGCCCCCAGCGTGGCCGCGATGAGCATCTCCGCCAGCGTGAAACCGGCCTGTGGGTGCTGCCTGCTTCTCAAACGGACGTCTCCGCGCGTGCCGCTCCGGACCGGCACGGTATGCGGGACCGTCATCGGCAGGCTGCGCCGCGGAGTTGAGCCGTCGCGCCGCGCTTGAGGCGCCCGCGCGGGCTTGCCACGATGCTCGACGTGTCCAGCGCCCGCGCCACGCTCGTCGGCGTCCTGCTGAGTGCGGCGCTGGCCGTCGCGCTGGCCGCGCGCCAGCCCGACCTGCGCCCGATCATGCCCGAGGTGGACGGCGTGCACCCCGCGCGCGCGCTCGTCGCCCTGCACGACGCCTTCGCGCCGGGCGTCGGCTTCCTGGACAAGTATCCGCCGCTGGGCTCCTTCGTGTTCGGGCTCGCCGCGGCGGCGGGGGAGGTGAAGGGGCTGTCGGCGCAGGCCACGAGCATCGTCACGTCGCCTCCCGAGGTGCGGCGCGTCCAGCTCTGGTCGGTGCGCGACGAAGTGCAGGGCGCGCTGGAGCGCGAGCGCTGGCTGTCGCGGCTGGCGATGGGCGCGGCGGCGGCGCTGGTGTTCCTGCTGTCGCAGCGCCTCGCCGGCTCACCCGGCACCGCCGGCGTGCTGGCCCTCGCCGGCCCCCTGCTGGCTGCCTGCGCCTTCGCGGCCAGCGGCGCCACGCGTGTCTACGCCGGCACGGCCAACGTCGATGCGCTCGCGCTGGTGCCGGCGTTGGCAGCCCTGCTCCTGCTGCTGCAATCGCGTTGGGCGGCGGCGGGTGCGGCGCTGGCTCTGGCCGTGGCGCTCAAGGATCCGCACGTGGTGCTCGTCCCGGTGGTGCTGGCCGGCGCGGCCTGGCTGGGCGGGCGGCGCGCCCTGCTGCGGGCGGCCGTCGGCGCCGCCGCCGTGTATGCCGCGGCCTCGGGCGCTCTGACCGCGCCGATGACGTGGTGGGAGCACGTGCGCTACCTCACGGTCGGCGGCGTCGAGGGCGTGGACCGGCTGGACCACGCCGATCTCGCCGGGTGGGGCCGGCTGCTGGGCTACGCGGGCTGGCTGCTGCTGGAAGGTCGGGGCGTCACGACCATCCTGCTGCTGGCGGTCGCGCTGCCGCTCGCGGGCTGGCCGGCCGGAGGCAGGCGTGCGGGGCTTCTGATCATCGCGGCGGCGCTGTCGCCCGTCGCGCTCTTCGTGCTGCCGATCGGCTTCGTCTACGCCCGCTTCCTGCTCGTCACGCAGGCGCTGGTGCTGGCGTGGATCGGGGCGGCCGGCGCGCGCTTCATCGAGCGTGGCGCGGACGCGCGCGAGCGCCGCCCGCGCCTGCTGCCCGCGGCCTACACGGTCATGCTGGCGGCGCTGCTCGCGACGCGCCTGCTGCCAAGGCCCGGCCCCGATCCGGCGGGCGATCCGCGCCTCGCCGTGCCGGGCCTGCTCGAGGCCGCCGCGCCCCAGGGCGGGCGCGTGCTGCTCTTTGCCGACGAGCGCGAGCACGGGCCGGCGCTGGATCCGGCGCTCTGGCAGCTGGAGGCGCGCGGCCTGGGCGAGGTGGGCGGGGCGCTCGGCGCGCTGCGCGGGATGCCGGCCGAGGCCCGGCCGGAGTGGGTGCTGGTGATGAGCTTCGACACCGAGCGGCCGTCCGGCGCGCCGCGCGCCGAGGAAGCGCCGGCGCAGCGTGGCGATTCCGTGGGCGGCCTCTACACGGTGCGCGACGTGCTGGGCGAGGCCCCCGCCCGCTGGCAGTGGACCGAGAGGGCCATCGCCGTGCAGCCGCGCATCACCGTCCTGCAGCGTGCGGACTGAAGCGCGTGGTGGACGGTAGGGGGGTCGAACCCCTGACCTCCTGGATGCCATCCAGGCGCTCTACCAACTGAGCTAACCGCCCGTCGCGCGTTCGGCCCATCTCGCGGGCTGCAGACGAGCGGGTGAACGTAGGAAGGCGCCGCGGCCCGTGCAAGGGGCAAGGAGCCCGTCGAAGAAGTCATTCGGCGCGGAAGGAGCGTCCTTCGCGCCGGCTCTTCGTTGCCGGCCC
>DASUFI010000173.1:0-8666 GCA_036274635.1 Planctomycetota bacterium | reverse complement strand
CGCGAGTCGTCGCGCGCCGCGGCCAAGCCCGCGGCCTCGACGCGCGAGCCGCGGCGCTTCATCACGGCGCTCCAGGCGCGCGAGCTCAAGCTCCTCGCGCGCGACCGCGCCTTCCTGGTGCAGACGCTGGTGCTGCCGGTGGTCATCCTCGGCTCGCAATTCGTCTTCAACCTGCGCTTCACGTCCGACATGGTCGACGACCCGCGGCACCTGGGCGCCGCGGCCTTCGCCGTCATGGCCTACGCGCTGCTCTTCTCCACCTTCCAGACGCTGGCGGCCGAGGGGCACGCGCTGTGGCTGCTGTTCACCTTCCCGCGCCCGCTCGACGCGCTGCTGCGCGAGAAGGCGCGGCTGTGGTCGGTGGTGGCGCTCATCTTCCCCTCGCTCATCTTCGCCTTCGGCCTCGCCGCGGCGCAGCACCCGGGCTGGGAGGTGGGCGCGGTGGCGGCGCTGGTCATGCTGGGCGTGCCGATCTACGCCACCATCGGCACGTGCCTGGGCGTGCTGGGCTGGGACCCGCTCGCGCTGGACCAGCGCCGGCGCGTGAAGCCCGGCTGGGCCTGGCTGTACATGCTGCTGGCCTCGCTCTTCAGCTATGCGCTCTTCGCCAAGACCTGGTGGGAGAGCGCGGTGCTGGTCATGCTCACCGGCGCGCTCGCGTTGTCGCTGTGGCAGCGCGTGCACGACCGGCTGCCCTACCTGCTCGACCCCAGCGAGCGGCCGCCGACGCGGGTGTCGCTCTCGGACGGGATGATCGCGGCGCTGCTGTTCTTCGTGCTGCAGGCGCTGATCCTGGTCTCGCTCGGCGCGCTGCAGGGCGACGCGGACACGATCGACCGGGCGCTGCTGCCGGCCTACGCGGTCGCGGGCGTGCTGACCTTCGCGGCCATGCGCGTGGCCTATGCCGTCACGCAGGCGGAGGGCGTGCCCACGTACTTCGGCGGGCGCGTGCCGGCGTGGCGCGCCGGCGGGCTGCTGGCCCTCGCGGGCGGCCTCGTCGCGTCGGGCTACGTGCTCGCGCTGCGCAACACGGGCCTGCTGGGCGACGACCTGCAGAGCAGCATCGACACGCTGCGCCATTCGCCGCTGACCATGGGCTCGCTCATCATCGTCGTCGCCCCGGTCTTCGAGGAGTTCCTGTTCCGCGGCCTCGTGTTCTCCGGCATGCGCCGGAGCCAGGGCTTCCTGAAGTCGGCACTCTTCAGCGCCGCGATCTTCGCCATCGTGCACCCGCCCGTGTCGGTCGCGCCGGTCTTCGTGCTGGGGCTGCTCACGGCCGCGGCCTACGAGCGCAGCGGCGCGCTGCTCGCGCCCGTGCTCGTGCACGCCGCCTTCAACGGCGCGTCGTTCGCGACGCAGCTGCTCGCGGGCTGAGCGGCCTTCACGCCGTCGCGCCGCCGGCTCCGTCGTCCGTCGCGCCGCCCGCCAGCTCCATCCAGGTGCGGAAGATGTCCGCGTCGGCGAGCAGCGCCACGAAGCGGCCGTCGGCCTGGACCACCGGCACCTCCTGCAGCCCGCGGGCGAGCATGATGGCCGCCGCGGCGGAGAGCTCGTCGTCGAGGCCCACCGTCGTCGCGGTCTCGTGCAGCTCGGCCGCGATCGTGACCGCCGCGGCCTCGCGGTTCGCGGCGAGGTGCCGCACGACGTCGGGCGAGATGACGCCCACGAGGCGGTCGTCCGCGTCCAGCACGGGCAGGGTCTGCTGGCCCACGGCCTCGGGGATGCGGCGCAGGATCTCGGCGCAGGTCGTGGCCGGCGAGACGGAGAGCCACGCGCCGGGCTGCAACGCGTCGCGCACGCGCCGCCCCGCCAGCAGCCCGAGGCCGCGCTCGGCGCGGTGCACGGGCGACTCGGCGCGCGTCGGCACCTGCTCCTCGTACAGCGTGCGCCGGCGCAGCGCGAGGAAGGCCACGCCCCCCGCCAGCATGAGCGGCACCAGCAGGTCGTAGCTGCCCGCGAGCTCGCAGGTCATCACCAGCGCCGCGACCGGCACGTGGGCGATGCCGCCGTAGAACGTGCCCATGCCCACCAGCGCGAAGGCGCCGGCCGACAGGTAGGGATCGCCCGTGACGAGCTGCGCCGCGCGCCCGAAGGCGCCGCCGAGGAGCGCGCCGAGCACGAGCGACGGGGCGAAGTCGCCCGCCGACCCGCCGGTGCCGATGGTGAACCCCGAGGCCAGCAGCTTCGCGGCGCACAGCACGAGCAGCAGGCCCACGCCGGCCCAGCCCGCGGGCAGCAGGTCGCCGCCCGTCAGCGCGAGCTGCGCGGCGCCGTAGCCGCCGCCCAGGATCCCGAGCGCGTAGCCGGGCCGCCCCGAGCGCGCGCCGGCGACGAGGATGAGCGTCAGCGCCACCGCGCCGGTGAGGAGGCCGCCCACCGCGGGTCGTGTCCACTCGGGCATTCGCAGGCGCGCGGTCATCCGCCTCACGCCCGCCAGCGTCGACTGGAACCCCGCCGCCAGCGCCGCCACGAGCAGGGCCAGCAGCGCGAAGAGCGGCAGCTCCGCGAGGCGGAAGGCCCAGCGGCCAGGAAGGAGGAACAGCGTGCTCTCGCCGTAGAGCGTCACGACGACGGCGTAGCTGATGACGCTGGCCAGCAGCGCCGGCACGAGCGCCTCGGCCTCGAAGTCGTCGTGGTAGAGCACCTCGATGGCCAGCAGCGCGGCGCCCAGCGGCGTGCGGAAGACCGCCGCCATGCCCGCCGCCACGCCGGCGACGAGCAGCGTCCGGCGCTCGCTCACCGAGAGCCCGAGCGCGCGCCCCGTCAGCGTGCCCAGCGCTCCGCCCATCTGCATGGTGGGTCCCTCGCGCCCGCCCGACCCGCCGCTGCCGAGGGTGAGGATCGAGGCCACGCCCTTGACCCACGCGATGCGTGCGGGTGGCGTCGTCGAGCCGTGGTGGAAGCCGCGGATCATCGCGTCGCCACCCCCGCCGCGCGTCTCGGGCGCGAGGCGCATGAGGAGGCCGGCGAGCAGCGCCCCCGCGGCCGGCACGAGCAGCAGGAGCCAGGGACGGAAGTCCGCGCCGGCTGCATCCGGCAAGAGCCTCTCGCCGGCCGCGCGCAGCAGGTGCACCCCGGCGAGGCGCTCCAGCAGCACGCGCTGCGTCAGCTCGAGCCCCCCGAGGAAGAGCGAGCCGAGCAGGCCGGCCGCGAGGCCCACGAGGCCCGCGTGGGCCAGCGAGCGTCCCATGCGCTGCAGGTGCACGCCCGTCCCCGCCTGGACGATGAGGCCGAGCAGGCTGCGCCGGCCCGCTCGGCGCTCCCCGGCTGGCTCCTCGCTCATGCCGCCTGCGCCACGCCCTCCAGCAGGGCGTGCAGCACGGAGTCCACGCCGGTGCGGTCGGCCACGACGTGCCGCGCGCAGGTGCGGTCGGACGCGCCCACGCGCACGGCCAGCAGAGGGAAATCGTGCGCCAGCGCGAAGGCGCTCTCGTCGGTCTCGTCGTCGCCGACGTACAGGGCCACCGGCGCCTGCGCGGCCACCAGCAGCTGGCGCAGCGCGGCGCCCTTGTCCGGCGCGCCCTCGGGCACCACGTTGATCACCGCGTGACCTCCGAACACCCGCGCGTCGCGCAGGGCGTCCGCCGCGCCGCGGATGGACGCCTCCGCGCGCAACGGCTCGGGCGCGGCACGATAGTGTACGCTGAGCGACAGGCCCTTGTCCTCGACGCTCACGCCCGGCTCGCCTTGCAGGCGGCCACGCAGCTCGCGGCCCCAGGCTTGCACGCGGTGGCGCAGCGCGTCGGGCGGCGGGACGCCGTCCACCTCGAGGCCGTGGTTGCCCACCAGCGCCACCAGCGGCAGGCCGAGGAGGCGGCCGCGCAGGTCGTCGAGCGCGCGGCCCGAGAGCACGGCGCAGCGGCGCTGGCCGGCGAGCGCAGCGAGCATCAGGCGCGTGGGCTCGGCCAGCGCGGCAGTCTGCGGGTCGTCCACCAGGGCGGCCAGCGTGCCGTCGAAGTCGAAGGCCAGCAGCGCGTCCGCGCGCGCGAGGCGCACGAGCTCGCGGCGCAGGCCGTCGTCCAGCGAGGCGGTCAAACGACGCTCCCCTCGAGGCCCGCGAGGCGCGTGCCGCGGCGCTCGGCGCGGCGCAGGCCGGCGGCGTCGTGCACGAGCCGGCCCGCCCAGCGATAGACGTTGAACTCGGCCACTTGGGCGCGCAGCGCGCGCATGCGCCGGGCCTGCTCCTCGGGCGGCATGTCGAGCGCGCGGCCCAGGGCCGAGGCGGCCTCCTCGATGTCGTAGGGGTTCACGAGCAGGGCCTCTTTGAGGTCGCGCGCGGCGCCCGTGAAGCTGCTGAGCACGAGCACGCCGTGCAGGTCGTCGCGCGCCGCCACGAACTCCTTGGCCACCAGGTTCATGCCGTCGTGCAGGCTGCTCACGTAGCACACGTCGGCGGCCCGGTAGTAGCGCATGACCACGTCCGGCTCGTGGTGCTCGCGCAGCAGGATGAAGGGCTTCCACTCCGCCGTGCCCAGCGCGGCGTTGACCCGCGCGGCCGCCTCCTCGAGGCGCTGGTTGAGGTCCTTGTAGGCGGGGATGGCCGTGCGGCTGGGCGCGGCCAGCTGCACGAAGGTGAAGCGCCCGCGGAACTCCGGCCGCTGCTGCAGCAGCTCCTCGACGGCCAGCACGCGCTCCTCGAGGCCCTTGGTGTAGTCCACGCGGTCCACCCCCACGCCCAGCAGCACGTCCGCGCGCAGGCCCAGCTCGGACAGCACGCGCGCCCGGCACTCCTCGCGTGGCGGCGCGGCCTGCGCCACGCGCGACGGCCACTCGATGGAGATCGGGTAGGCGCGCACCAGCGTGCGCCGCCCGCGGAACCACACCGCACCCTCCTCGCGGTCGATGCGCGCCTCGAGGAAGCGGTCGACCGAGTCGATGAAGTTGTTGCAGTGCTGCTGGGTGTGGAAGCCCACGATGCTGCTGCCGAGCAGCCCCGTGAGCACCTCCACGTGCCACGGGCATATGGCGAGGCGCTCGGCGTGCGGCCAGGGGATGTGCCAGAAGGAGAGCACCGTCGCGCGCGGCAGGCGCTGGCGGATCTGCCGCGGCGCCAGCGCGTAGTGGTAGTCCTGCACCAGGACGATGGGGTCCTCGCCGTCGGCCTCCTCGCACACCGCGTGCGCGAAGCGGCGGTTCACGTCGCGGTAGGTGCGCCAGTCGCTGCCGCGGAAGATGGGCGCCGTGTGCACGATGTGGCACAGCGGCCACAGGCCCTCGTTGGCGAAGCCGTAGTAGTAGCCCTGCTCCTCCTCCTCGCTCAGCCACACGCGGCGCAGCACGTAGCTCTCCTCGCCGGGCGGGACGCGCAGGCGGTCGCGCGCGTCCACCACCTCGCGGTCGGCGGCGCCGCTGCCGTGCGCCACCCACGTGCCCGAGCAGGCGCGCATCACCGGCTCGAGCGCGGTGACGAGGCCGCTGGCCGGGTGCAGCACGCGCAGCTGGCCCTGGCGGTCCTTGACGTGGATGTACGGCTCGCGGTTGGCCAGCAGCACCAGCCGCTCGCCGTGGAGCTGGCTGCGCAGCGAGCGGCGCAGCCGCTCGGGATCCCAGCCGCCGTCGCGGCCGGCGCGGTCCTCGAGCGAGGCGTCGATGAGCTCGTGCATGGCGCGCGCCAGCTTCGGGTCGCGCGGCGCGGGCGCGCGGCCGGAGAGCAGCGCGCGCATCTGCGCCGTCCAGGCGCTCCAGGTGAAGCGCACCGACACCAGCGTGGCCAGCGCCGCCAGCACGGCCAGCGCGGCGAAGGCGCCCATGGTCGCGTCGCGCAGGCCCGCGCGCCGCGCGGCCGCCCGGCCGAGGTCCTGGGCCAGGATGACCGCGCCCACGGGCGCGCCGCCGCGCATCACGGGCACGACGCTCAGCAGCACGGACTGGCCCGCCAGCGTCTGCTGGCGGTCGAGGCGCGCTGGCGGCCCGCCGTGCGGCACCACTCCCGCCAGCTCGGCGCCGAACTCGCTGCCGCCGAAGGCGGCGAAGATGCGGCCGGTCGGGTCCGTCGCGCCCGCGATGACGACGCCGGGCGACTGCAGCGCCTGCTGCAGGGGCGCGCGCAGGACCGCCGCGTCCGGCGGACTCCAGCCCTCCGGCGTCGCCGCGTCCACGCTGCCCGCGAGCAGATCCGCGCGCGCCGCGAGGTCGGTCACGAGCTGCGCGCTGTGTGAGCGGTCCACGAACCAGGCCGTGCCCCAGGCCAGGCCCATGAGCACGAGCAGCAGCGGGATGAGGAAGCGCAGCACGTATCTCACGCGCCCCTTGAACCCTCGTGCGCGGTTGCTGGCGTGGTGGCCCATCGGAAAGACGCTGTCACCGGATGCCCGACATGACCACAAGGGGATTCCCGCGCCTCGAGCAGCTCGGACTCATCGGCAACTGCCAGGCGTCGGCGCTCGTCACCGACGACGGCACGCTCTGCTGGTGCTGCCTGCCGCGCTTCGACTCCGAGCCGGTCTTCGGCTCGCTGCTCGACGCCGAGCGCGGCGGCCGCTTCGAGGTCGGCGCGGCGGACGGCCGCTCCGGCATCCCGTCCTACCTCCCCAACACCAACGTGCTCGTCACCGAGTTCGAGGACGAGGGCGGGCGCTTCCGGCTCACGGACTGGATGCCGCGCTTCGAGCTGCACGGACGCATGTTCCGGCCCACGATGATCCTGCGCACGCTGGAGCCGCTGGCCGGCATGCCCCGCGTGCGGGTGCTGTGCGATCCGCGCCTGGGCTGGTCGGGCACCCAGCCGCGGCGCGTCCAGGGCAGCAACCACATCGACTACGAGGGCTTCGCCGCGCGGCTGCGCCTCACCACGGACATCCCGCTCGCCTACCTCGAGGGCCGGCCCTTCGCGCTGACCGGCCGCCGCCACCTGGCGCTCACCTGGGGCTCGCCCGTCGAGGAGCCGCTGCCCGCGCTCTGCACGCGCTTCCTGGACGAGACCACGCGCTACTGGCGCCGCTGGGTCAAGCAGTGCAACGTGCCGCCCGACTACCAGCAGCAGATCATCCGTTCCGGGCTGTGCCTCAAGCTGCACTGCTTCGAGGACACCGGCGCCATCGTGGCCGCCACCACGACCTCGCTGCCCGAGGCGCCCGAGAGCGGTCGCACCTGGGACTACCGCCACTGCTGGCTGCGCGACAGCTTCTACGTCCTCGACGCGCTGCGCCTGCTGGGGCAGTTCGACGAGCGCGAGGCCTTCCTGCACTACCTGCTGGACGTCGCCGCCGCCACCCCGCAGCTCGACCTGTCGCCCGTGCACCGCATCGACGGCAGCGGCGACCTGGACGAGCTCATCGTCGAGGGCTGGACCGGCTACGAGAACCACGGCCCCGTGCGGCACGGCAACGCCGCCGCGCGGCACCGGCAGAACGACGTCTTCGGCGAGATGGCGCTGAGCCTCGCGCCGCTCTTCCTCGACGACCGCTTCGTCGGCGACCAGAACCCGGGCACGCTGGACCTGCTGCTGCGCCTCGCCGACAAGGCCGTCGAGGTGGCCGGCACGCCCGACGCCGGCATCTGGGAGATCCGCGCCCCGTGGCGGCCGCAGACCTTCTCCTCGCTCATGTGCTGGGCCGCGGCCGACCGTGCCGCGAACGTCGTCCGCCGCGCGCGCCCCGGCCACGCCGCGCACCTCGAGCAGGCGGCCGAGACCCTGCGGCGCCAGATCCTCGAGAATTCCTGGAACGCCACGCGCTCCAGCTTCGTCGCCGACTACGGCGGCCAGGACGTGGACGCCGCGCTGCTGCAGATGGTGCCACTGCGCTTCCTGCCCCGCGACGACCCGCGCCTGCACTCGACCGTCGACGCCGTGGCCAAGGACCTCACGCGCGACGGCTGGCTGCTGCGCTACGCCACCGACGACGGCCTCGGCCGCCCCCACACCGCCTTCGTGCTGTGCTCCTTCTGGCTGGCCGAGGCGCTGGCGCTGCTGGGCCGCGGCGACGAGGCCCGCCAGCACCTCGACCGCGCGCTCAAGGCGGCGTCCCCGCTGGGGCTGCTGGCCGAAGACTTCGATCCGCACGCCGGGCGCCTGTGGGGCAACTTCCCGCAGGCGTACAGCCACGTGGGGCTGATCCACGCGGCATTCCGGGTGAGCGAGCGGTGGAGCGACGTGCTGTAGGAAGGGGGCGGAGGGCGGCGCGGTGCGGAGCGGGCGGCCGGCAGCGGACCGCGGCGCAGCCCGACCGCGACGAAGCGGCGAGCGGCCGGCAGCGGATGGCCTCGACGATGACCTGCGCCGCCAGCCGTCGCCTGCAGTTGCGTCCAGCGCTTGCAAGCCCACCGTCGGCGTCGAAGACCTCGCGAGTGATCGCCACGCGTGCCGCATCCTGGTCACGTTAGAAAAATGCTCCGAGCAACTGCTCCGAGCATTTTTTTAACGTGACCACGATGCCCCAGGACGAGGCGCGGCTCGCCCACGGCGACTGGCCACTCGTCGGCGCTGCGCGCCCTGCGCGATCCTGGCCCGTCGCCGCGCCCTTGGCGTGACTCTCAGCGCGCGCCGCTGCCCGAGAGGCCTGCGCTCAGTGCCCGCTCTGCTTGGGCATGTCTTCCGCGACCGGAGGATGCTCGAGGAGGATCCCGTGCCGCTCCCGGATCATCCCGTCGGCCGCAGTCACCTCGTACCAGACCTGCGTGCCGCGCGGCACGTGCTCGAGCGGGATGAAGATGTAGCGCCGCCCATT
>DASUFI010000172.1:0-10347 GCA_036274635.1 Planctomycetota bacterium | reverse complement strand
CTGCTCGCGGCGCCGCTGCTCGCCGCGTGCGTCACGCCCGGCTACCGCGGCAACTGGCAGCCCAAGCCGTCCGAGCTCATCGTCACGGGCGAAGGCGGCACGCCCGAGGCGCGCCTGTCCACGACCGTGCTGGGCTACTGGCGCTGCGAGCCGTGGGACGGCGAGCTGCACGTGCGCTTCCTCATCGTGAGCCTCGGCAGTTCGCCGCTGAGCGTGCCGGTCGAGCGCATCGAGCTGCTCACCGGCGACCTGCAGCCCTGCGTCGCGCCGCACCTCGTCGGCGGCGAGGCGCGCGAGGTGCCGCCCGGAGGCACCGTCACCTTCGACGTGGGCTTCACGCCGCCGCTCGAGCAGGCCGACCTGTCCGGCCTGCTGCTGCGCTGGGTCGTCGTGATGAACGGCCACGAGCTGCCGGGCTCGGTCACCTTCCAGTACGTGGGCCCGCTCTATGCCTACGTGTACCCGGCGTACGGCTATGTCGGCTGGGGCTATGGCTGGGGGCCGGGCTGCTATCCGGGCTGGTGCTGGGGCGGCGGCACGGCGGTGGTGCAGACTCTGCCGCCGACCACCACCTCGATCCCGAACCGCTAGCCGCCGCGGTTCCGTGCGGCCCGGCGCTGGGGCATGATGCGGCGATGGCGACCGTCGCACGCGTGTGCGTCTTCTGCGGCAGCAGCGTGGGGACGCATCCCGCCTACAAGGCTGCCGCCCAGGGCTTCGGGCGCACGCTCGTGCGCCGCGGCAAGGGCCTGGTCTACGGCGGCGGGCGTGTGGGGCTCATGGGCATCATCGCTGACGCCGTGCTCGAGGCGGGCGGCGAGGTCTACGGCGTGCTGCCCGAGTCGCTGGCCGCGCTCGAGGTCGGCCACGAGGGCCTGACCGCGCTGTACCTCGTGCCCAACATGCATGCCCGCAAGGCGAAGATGGCCGAGCTCTCGGACGCCTTCGTCGCCATGCCCGGCGGCTACGGCACGCTGGAAGAGCTGTTCGAGGTGGTCACGTGGGCGCAGCTCGGCTTGCACGACAAGCCCATCGCCCTGCTCAACGTGGCCGGCTACTACGACGGTCTGCTGGGCTGCATCGACTCGGCCGTGGCCGAGGGCTTCATCCGCCCCGAGCAGCGCCGCGTGCTCATGTCCGGCTCGGAGCCCGACGCGCTGCTGGACGCGCTCGAGCGCTTCGAGCCGGTGGAGCGCAAGAAGTGGCTGAGGAAGCCGGAAGAGACCTAGCTGCCTGAGGCCCGGTCTCAGACCACGCCGGCCTTGCCGCACACCCGGCGCAGCAGCCCGATCTGCCCCAGGTGGTAGCTCTCGTGGAAGTGCAGGAAGTGCGCCACGCCGGCCACGGTCCGGCTGCCGTCGGGGAAGGGCCTGAAGTCCGCCGCGGCCTGGGCTTCGTTCAAGCCGCCGAGCCAGCGGCGCAGCTCCGCGCCGTTCTTGATGAAGGCCTCGCGCAGCAGCGCGGGCGCGATGTCGTCGCTCGCCGCCGTGGGCTCGTGGCCCATGCCGAAGTGCCGCTCCCAGGGCTGCTCCTCGACCGTCTCCCCGAAGCCGCGCAGCGAGGCCCGACGCGTGCTGGCCAGGTGGCCCAGCAGCCACTGCGCGTGGTTGCCCGGCCCCGCGCGATGCAGCCAGTCGGCGTCCGTGAAGCCCTCGGTCAGCATGTCGAGGAACCGGTCGTTGAAGGCGAAGCGCTCGGCCAGCGGCTGCAGGGGCGCGGACATGGGTGCACGGATCCCGGGGAGAAAGGGTGAGGATAACGTGGGTCCTGTCCCGCCGCTGGCTGGCCCACGAAGCTCCGGCGCGAAGGAGGCGCGCCCGTCCCGAAGGGCTTCTTCGACGGGCTCCTGCGCCGTCCGCCGCTTCAGGGCCGCGCGGCCGCGTTCGCGCCGATGCGCTTCAGCACGCCATCGGTCACGTCCAGCAGCTCCTGCAGGCACCTCGGCGTGTGGTCGCCCATGTGCCCGATGCGCCAGTGCGTCACGGCCGTCTTCCCGTAGCCGGGCTGGATGAAGTAGCCGGCGTGCATCAGGCCCGCGATGAGCTCCGCGATCGCGAAGCGCCCCTCGCACGCGATGCTCGTCACCGACGGGCTCCTGAAGCCCGCCGGCGCCAGGATGCCCAGCCCGCGCGCGGCGGCCCAGTCGAGCACCAGCTTCTGCATCGCGTCGTGCGTCCGGAAGCGCGCCGCCATGCCGCCCGCCGCCTCGATGTCGCGGATCTGCCGCCGCAGCGCCTGCATCTGCGGGATCGCAGGCGTGACGTTGGTCATCTTCTGCTCGTCCTGGAACTGCAGGGCCGAGAGCAGGTCGTTGGTCCAGCCGCGGCCCGCGTGCGCGGCCATGCGCGCCTTCGCGCGCGGCGACAGCGCGGCCAGCGCCAGAGCCGGCGGCACCGCCCAGCACTTCTGCACGCCGCCGATGGCGAGGTCGAGGCCAACCCTGTCGAAGTCCACCGGCACGCCCGCGGCGGTGCTGGTGACGTCGCTGCCCACCAGCGCCTCTGGCTGGGCCGCGCGCACCGCGCGCACCACGCCCGCCACGTCCGCCAGCGCGCCCGTGGAGGTCTCGCAGTGCGTGACCATCACCGCGTCGACCGCGCCGACCTCCCGCAGCTTCGCCTCCGTCCGCGGCTCGTCCCAGGCCTCGCCCCACGGCAGCTCGGCGTTCACCGCGTCCTGGCCGCAGGCCACGGCCTCCTCCCACCACTGACGGCTGAAGTTGCCGTTGGTCAGGTGCAGCACACGGCGGCCCGGGCGCACCGCGCCGCGGCTGGCGGCCTCCAGCGCCGCGCTGCTGCTGCACGACAGCACGACCACGTCGCCCTTGGTCCCGAAGGCTTCCCGCACCGCCGGCAGCAGGTCCGCCAGCAGCTGCTTCATCTCCTCGCCGCGGTGGCTGATCATCGGCAGGGCCATGGCCTCGCGGATCGCGGGGCGCACATGGGTGGGGCCGGGGATGAAGAGCTTCCAGCCGGTGGGCGGGGCGGTGGGCATGGGGCGGGTCCCTGGGGGGCGGCGGGCCATCGTACCCGGGTCGAGGCGGGCAGGCTCGGCCGGCGACTCGAGCTGAAGCATGACTGAAGCAGTGCATCAGTCATGCTTCAGTCGCTGCGCGCGCCAGGCGGAGCTGGATTCGCACGCATGCGTGACTGAAGCAGTGCATCAGTGAAGCTTCAGTCGATTCCGCGCCGAGGTGTGTCTCGTCGCGGCGCGGCGCTTCAGACCAGCCCCGGCTCCACGAGCGCGCGGTAGCGGCTGTCGCGCCGCAGGCGGTCCAGCTCCTCGGCAGTGCACAGCACCGGGAGCACGCCGGCGAGGCCGGGCGTCTCGACCACGGCCGCGGCCTTGGCCGCCACCTCGGGCCGGTGCACGACGCCGGCGTAGCAGATGAAGGCGTCCACGGCCTCGGCGGTCTCGGCGTCGGTCATGCCGTCGCCCACGAAGGCGGTGCGCAGGCGGGGCAGGCCGGCGACCACCTCGCGCTTGCCGCCGCTGCGCACCAGCGGGCTGCGGGTGTCGATGTGCGTGAGGACGCCGCTGTCGCTGAACCACGCGGCCACCGCGTGCACGTGGCTGTCCTTGATGCCGAGCCACTGGCCGAAGGCCACGACCGCGAGGCGCAGGCCGCCGCTCACGATGACCAGGTCCTTGCCGAGATAGCGCAGGGCGGACAGCGTCTCGCGGGCGCCGGGCACGGCCTGCTCGATGTAGCGGCGGCCGAGGGTGGCCACGTCGTTGCGGCGCGGCGACACCAGCTGCAGGCGCTTGCCGTACACCTCCTGCAGGGGCACGCGGCCGGACATGGCGGCGTCGGTCAGCTCGCGCAGCTCGCGGGCGCGGGCCTCGCCGGCGCCGTTGAGGGCGCGCGAGGCGGCGTCCATGCGCGCCAGCTCCTCGATGCCCTCGATGCGCGACAGCGTGCTGTCGCAATCGAAGGCGATGCGCTCGTAGGGCAGGGTCAGGGTGGGGACGGTCGTGGGTGGAGCCGGCACGGCCCCATGAGACAGGGGCGCACAGGCAGTCTCAACCGTCGGCTGAGATTGTTCGCGGGGCGTCACGGGGTCCGCGACAGGGGGCGGGCGGGGGGCGCTAGGATGCGGCGAGTTCGGACGGGGGCCTGATGAAGCGATCCCGACGAGGTCTTGGGCTGGCGCTGGCGGTTGTCGCTGTCGTCGCACTCGTCGTGTGGCTGGCGTGGAGCGGGCGTAGCGATGCCGGCAGCGCGGCTGAGCCGGGCGCGGCGCGCGGCGAGGACTCGCCGCGGCAACCGAGTTTCGTGATCGAGGCCCCCGCGGCGTCTGCGCCCGACGCGGTCGCGCCGCTGGCCGCTGACGGAGGAACTGATCTCGCGGAGCGCCTCGGCTCCGTCCCCAGCGGCCGCCTCGTCGTGCAGGTGATCTGGGCCAGCGATCGCACGCCGGCCGCGGGCGTGGGCCTCGTGGCCATCTGCTGGAGCGGGCCCGATCCGCTGTTCTCCCGCTCCGAGGGGCTCACCGACGCAGCGGGGCGGTGGGAGGTCTCCGACCTCGTGCCCGGGAAGGTGACTGTCTATCCGGATCGCGCGAACGGCGCCTCGACCGACGTTCGCGCTGGCGAGCGGGCCGAGCTTGCGCTCGAGATCCCGGCGGGCATCCAGGTGCGGGGACTGGTCGTCGATCCGGACGAGCACCCGGTGGCCGGGGCGGCGATCACGCTCTCCCAAGGCCGGGACGAAGCCTGGGTAGCGGCCCATTCCGACGCTGGCGGCCGCTTCACGCTGCGCGATGTCAGTTCGCAGCGTCGCGTGGGCGCCGAGGCCGACGGCCACATGCCGTCGCAGCTCATCTCCGTCGTCGAGGACGGCACGCACGAGGCCGACGTGACGCTGCGCCTCGGCGCGGTTGGCGTGCAGCTGGCGGGGCGGGTGACAGACGCGCAGAACCAGCCCGTCGCCGGCGCCCTGGTGCAGGTCGGGCCCGAGCAGGGATGGCCCGTGCCGGACAGCGCCAATCGTGTTCTCGTCTCTGGCCAGCCGGCGCGGCGGCTGCGGACGGATGCCCGCGGGGCGTTCGCGTCGCACGACTTGCCGCCCGGCGACACGCCGCTGGCCGTGCGGGCGCGCGGCCACTCGCCATGGCTCGACCAGGTGGGGCTGCGCGCGGGCGAGAGCGCCACGGTCGAAGTCGTCTTGCCGGAGTCGGCGGTGGTGAGCGGCGTCGTCTCGGGCCTCGACGGCCGGCCCGTCGCGGGCGCGAGCATCTCTGCGGGCAGCTACGGCGACATGGAGTGGGTCACGACCACGAGCGACCACGACGGGCGCTATTCGCTCGCGGACCTGCCGCTCGGCGACCGCGAGCTGTCGGCTGGGCTCAAGGGAGGCGGCAAGGACGCGACACAGCTCACGGTGGTCGCTGGCGCGCGGCTGGCTTGGGACCCGCATCTGAACCTCGGCCTGCAGATCGTGGGGCGCGTGGTGGATGCCACCGGCGCGCCCGTCCCTGGCCAGCACGTGACGGCGCTCGCCTACCTGCCCGGCAAGACCGTCACGGCGCAGGGGGACACGGACCAGCAGGGCCACTTCACGCTGAGCAACTGCGCCGACGCCGAGCACGAGCTGACGGTGAACACACCCGACTGGCGCACGGTCCTCGTCCGCCAGAAGAGCGTGCGGCCGGGACCCGACGAAGTCGTGCTGCAGATCGTGCCGCCCAGCGTGCCCTCGGCGTGGATCGTCGGTCGCCTTCTGGACGATGCCGGCCACGTGCCCGAGCTTGCCACGGTGGGCGCCGCCGAGGCAGCCACGGGCATCCTGCGCGAGCCTCGCGCCCCCGACGCGAAGACCGGCGACTTTCGAGTCGGGCCGCTGGCGCCCGGCGAGTGGGATTTCTACCTGATCGTGGGGGGTCACCCGCCCTCCAAGGGCCGGCATTGCACGCTTGCGCCTGACGAGACGCTCGATGTGGGCAGCATCGTGCTCGCTACGCCGGGGCGCATCATCCTGCACGTGACGCTGCCCCCGGGTGCGCAGGCCGGCAACGTGATGTGCGGCGCCAAGCCCAAGGAACACTCCTGGCCGACCATGCTCAAGCCCATGGACGGCGAGCCGGATTCGTGGATTTCGGACTACGTCGACCCGGGCGACTACGAGGTCTATGTCGGCGGCGGCAGCGGCGATGCGGATACGGTCTTCATCGTGGCGCAGACCGTCGCCGCACACGTCGAGGGTGGCGCCGACACTCGCCTCGAGGTTCTCGCCGAGCGCGGCACGGCGCAGTCCATCGAGCTGCACACCGAGCGCGAGTCGCCTCCGCCCACGAACGTCCTGGTGCTGGGGCCCGACGGCTCGGACGTCGTCGACAACGGCATCCGCTGGTACGACATGGACGGCGACGGCCGGGACGACGACGGCTACGTCAGCTTCGTGGGGCTGCCCGGCGAGTACACGCTGCGCGTCACGAGCGAGGGGAAGGTGGTCGAAGAGCGCAGTTTCAGCCTGTCGGCGAGCGTCAATATCGCCCCGGGCATCGAAGTGAACCTGCCTTGACGCGGTGGCCACGGCTTGCGCCGCCCGTCGCGCTCGCGGTGGCACGTTCCGCCAAGCAGGGATAGACTTGCGCCTCCCCGCGGATCAGGGCGCCAGCACCGCGCAATGCGCATCCAGCTCATCCACCCTCCGGCCTTCCTCAATCCCACGGCGCTGACGGCCCTGAGGCCCAGCCTGCCGCTGGGGCTGGCCTACATCGCGGGCTCGCTGCGCGCCGCGGGGCACGAGGTGTCGGTGCTCGATGCCGTGGGCGAGGCGCCGGACCGCGTGGTGCGCAAGGGCCGCGTCGCGCAGCTCGGGCTCGAGGTGGACGAGATCGTCGCGCGGCTCGATCCGCGGGCGCGGCTCATCGGCGTGTCGTCGATGTTCACGTACCAGTGGAAGGTCGTGAAGGAGCTGCTGGTCGCCATCAAGAAGGCGCGGCCGGACGCGCTGCTGGTGGGCGGCGGCGAGCACTTCACCGGGCTGCCGGAGCTCTCGCTGCAGGAAGCGCCGGTGGACGTGCTCGTGCTGGGCGAGGGCGAGGAGACCATCGTGGCGCTGGCCAAGCGCTACGAGGACTGGACCAACCGCAACGCGCACGATCCCGGCCTCACGACGGTGGAGCTCGAGGCGTGGCTGGGCGAGGCGCCACTGTCCGGCATCGCCTGGCGGCGCGGCGGCCAGATCGTGCTCGAGGAGCGCCGCGCGCGGGTACGCGACGTGGACGGCATCCCGCTGCCGGCCTGGGACCTCTTCGACGTCAAGGGCTACGACAGCAATGGCCTCGTCTCGGGCATCCACTGCGGGATCACCGTGCCCATCCTGGCCACGCGCGGCTGCCCGTACCGCTGCGCCTACTGCTCGTCGCCCAACATGTGGACCACCAAGTGGATCGCGCGCGACGCGCGACTGGTGGCCGACGAGATCGAGACCTACGTCCACACCTACGGCGCGGCCAACTTCCCCTTCCACGACCTCACCGCCATCCTGCGGCGCGACTGGGTGATCGAGTTCTGCAAGGAGATCATCGGGCGCGGGCTCAAGATCAACTGGCAGCTGCCCAGCGGCACGCGCTGCGAGGTGGTGGACCCCGAGGTCGCGTCGCTGCTGGCGCAGAGCGGCGGCTGGTCGATCAACTTCGCGCCCGAGTCGGGCAGCGAGGACGTGCGCAAGAAGGTGCACAAGCAGATGACCGAGAAGAGCCTCTTCGGCGCGGTGGACGCCGCCGTGGAGCACAAGCTCAACACCTCGGTCTTCTTCGTGCTCGGCTTCCCGGGCGACCGCGTGCAGGACTTCCGCGACACGAAGCGCTGGGCCGCGCGCCTCGCGAAGGCGGGCGTGGACGACCTGGCCGTGGGCTTCTTCTTCCCCATCCCCGGCACGCAGTTCTACCGCGAGCTGGTGGCGCAGGGCCGGCTGGAGCTGACCGAGGAGGTCATGCAGGCGCCGCTCTTCGTGCACGACCGCTGGCTGACCGACGACCGCAACTTCTCGGTGGGCCTCAAGGCGCGCACGCTGACGTATTGGCGCTACCGCATCGTGTTCGCCTTCTACCTGCGCGCGGTGCTCCTGAACCCGCGCCGCTGGGCGCGGCTGTGGAAGAACTTCCGCAGCGGGCGCGAGGACAGCAAGCTCGACAGCTTCCTGCAGATCCTGAAGGAGCGGTTCTTCACGCGGCGGGCGGCGAAGGCCTGACGGGCGCGGCTGGCGCTTCAGTCCGCGAGATCGACCGTCATGTTGCCAACTGCGTGGCAGATGGGAGCTAGCGCTTCGACATAGCTGCGCCGCGACGCCCTGCTGCCCGCATCGTCGTCAGCAGCCGCCATGACAGCAGCGAGCAGCACGGCCTTCACGGTGACCGCGCCATCGTCGCCATCGAGCGCCAGACTCTTGATGATCGGCAGCAGTCGCCGCCTGACGGAGTGGACCACGCAGCCCGTCACGGCGTTCGTTTCCATGGACCGCTTGATGCCGAGACGGTTGTCCAGGTAGTCGGCCCACTGGGCCTCATCGACGAGGTAGACATCGAGAATGTCCGTCTCTGGCTCGTAGTCGGGTCCCGGTACGAAGGGCCCCGGCACCAGCGCCTCCAGGTCGCTCCAGTCCTTGATCACTTCGTCCGACGCCATGCCACTGCTCCTTGTCTTGCTCGGCCGTCTGAGGGTAGCGCACGATCCGACAAATCGCAGGCGCTCCAGAACCAGACTTGGACGACGAGACGACCTGACAGGAACACCGTGAACGTCCGGCCAGGCGGGCACGGGACCTGCTGGCCCGCGGGCCCGACGCATTGCGCGTGCCGCCGCGCGTAGCACCAGGCGCTGTCCTCGTCGTCGGGCAGGCGGAGGATCACCTCGGGAGTCGCCACCGTGCTGCGTACCAGAGTCAGCAGCTCGTGGAAGGATTGTGGCCCCTTGGCGTTGGCCATGGCTCTCGCCTTTCTCACGGTGATCCACGCAAGAGTCCTCGCCCCCTCCGGCGCCAGTGGGTGGGCCGCCGGCATGGCCAGGAAGCCTGGCTTGCTCGGCAGCGGCGGATTGGGCGAGCGTGGCACGGAGCGTCTCCGCTCCGCCAGTCGGATCGAGCTGCGAAAGATTACGACGCTGCGAGCAGCCTCCCGGCCTCGGTTGCAGCGCGCCGCCGCGTGTGGTCCGCTCATCGCTCCATGCCCTCCGCCGATCCACCCACCCTCGAGGCCGCCGCCGGCGTCCCCGAGCTGGCCGAAGCCGAGCCCGTCTCGCCCCGCGTCGCGACGGCGCCCGCGTCCGGTGCGCTGCTCATGCTCGGCGCCGTGCTGTGCTTCTCCGCCATGATCGTGTGCGTGAAGCTGGTGGGGCAGGGCGTGCCCGAGGTGCAGAAGATCCTGATCCGCTCGGCGGTCGTGATCCCGCTGCTGTGGTGGATGATCCGGCGGCGCGGGCTGTCGCCCTGGGGCAAGCGGCCGGGGCTGCTGCTGGCGCGCGGGTCGCTGGGCTTCCTGGGGATGTGGGCCTACTTCGCGTCGGCGACGCACCTGCCGCTGGGCAACGCGCTGCTGCTCACGCACATCAGCCCGATTCCCGCGGCGCTGTTCGCGTGGTGGTTCCTGGGCGAGCGACCCGGGCGCGGGCTGTGGCTGGCGAGCACGGCCTGCCTGCTGGGCGTGGCGCTCATCGCGCGGCCGACGCCGCACGCGCCGCTGCTGGCCTCGGGCATCGCGCTGCTGTCGGCCGTGGGCAACGGTGCCACCTACACGGTGGTGCGGGCGGCCACGCGGCTGGATCATCCGCTGGTGGTGGTCTTCGCGCTCACGGCGGTGTGCGCGCCGGTGACGGCCGTCCTGGTGGCGCTCGGCGGCTGGGTCGAGCCGACGCCCGCGCAGTGGTGGCTGCTGGCCGGCATGACGGCCGCCTCGATCGTGGCGCAGATCCTCATGACCATGGGCATGGCGCGCCTGCCCGCCAGCCGCGCCACCAACTTCTTCTTCCTCGGCCCCGTGCTGGCGCTGGTTTGGGGGCCGCTGCTGGGCGACCCGGCACTGCACGCGCTCGACTGGCTGGGCGCCCTCCTCGTCGTGAGCAGCGTCCTCGGCCTGGCCATCGCGCGTGGCCGAGAAGCGAGAGCGGCGCGCGCGCTCTGACGCGCGCACGCCGCTGACCGTCGCAGCAGGGCTTCGGAGCTGCGCGCTCCTACGGCTTCTTGTCGGCGCTGATCTCCTGCTCGAGCTGCTGCATCTCGGAGTCGGCATTCTGCTTGTGGATGCGCTGGCTCGCGGAGGCGTCGGCCTCGGCCTGCGGGGGCAGGTTCAGCTCGACCGAGTCCTCGGGCTCATTGGACGCGCAGCTGCCGAGCAGCAGCGCGGC
>DASUFI010000171.1:0-9435 GCA_036274635.1 Planctomycetota bacterium | reverse complement strand
CAGGCGCGCCTCCGGCAGGCGCGCCAGCGCGCCGGCGAAGGCCGCCAGCAGGCCGGCGTGGTTCTTGACGGGGGTGAGGCTGCCGACCGCCAGCGCGACGGGCGCGGCGTCCCAGGAGAGCTCGGCGCGCGCGACGGCGCGGCCGGCGGGGAAGGCCGCCAGCGGATCGGCGGCACCGTTGAGCAGCGGCGCGGTGCGCTCGCGCGGAAAGCCCTCGAAGCGCACCAGCGCGTCGGCGAGACGGCGGCTCACGGCGACGGTGCGGGTGACGCCGCGCGCCAGCCAGCGGTGCAGCAGGCGGTGGCGCCAGGGCGCGGGCATGTCGCGGTCGTGCTCGGTGTAGAGCACCGGCAGCGCGCCGGCCAGCCGCGCGGCGCGCGCGCCGTGGAAGAGCGCGGTGATGTTGTGGCAGTGCACGAGCCCCACGCCGTCGCCGGCGAGGCGCGCCGCCAGCCGGCGCGCGAGGCCGCGGTCCAGCCCGTCGCGCGGCAGCAGGGCGTGCGCGAGGCCCGCCGCCGCGAGCTCGCCCGACAGCGGGCCCTCGCCGTCGAAGGCGTAGAAGCGCGGCTCCCACTCGGCGCGGTCGAGGGCCAGCGCCAGGCGCACGGCCATGGACTGCAGGCCACCCACGCGCAGGTCCGGGACCACGACGGCGAGCCGCGTCGGGCCGGCGCTCATCTCGCCGGCAGCTGCACGAACGGGTCGCCGTGCGACACGCGCACCTCGGAGGTCTTGGCCGGCCCCAGGCGCCGGCGGCGCAGCGCGTCCACGCGCTGCCGCTCGGCCAGCACCACCACGGGCAGCATGACGCCCACCGCCACCACCTGGTACATGAGGTCGAAGTGCGCGCGGTTGAGGAACATCGCGCCGGCCATGTAGCCCACGAGCGTGACCTCGATGGTGCGCGCGTAGGTGGTGATCCACTCGTCGTCGGTGCCCGCCACGGCGGACGCCAGCCGCCGCATGCCCGTGATCGTGCTCAGCAGCAGGTACATGAACAGCGCGAAGGCGATGGTGCCGGACTCGGCCCAGATCTGCAGGTAGCTGTTGTGCGCCACGCGGCTGGGGATCTTCTCGGCCTCCGGCGGCAGCGAGATGCCGGTGAGGTAGTGCTGGTACTGCCAGTACATGTTCTGGAAGCCGATCCCCAGGATGGGGTTGTGCTTGATCATGTTGCCCGCCACCCTCCAGCTGAGCAGGCGGCCCTGCGCCGACTGGTCGGACGCGGACGAGATGGAGGCCAGGCGCTCCTTGTAGGACGCCGGCGCGAGCGCGTAGCCCAGCATGCCCAGCAGCACCAGGCCCGCGAGGCCCGGCACCTTCCAGCGCGTCTTCCAGGCCATGAGCACGAGCACCAGGGCCATCGCGAGGAAGCCGCCGCGCGAGCCGGTGGACATGATCGTGAGCAGGGTCATGCCGAAGGCCCCGCGCAGCCCCCACTTCACCAGCTTCGCGCCGCGGAAGCTGCCCGTGTCGTAGGACAGATACCACAGGAAGGGCAGGTTCATGACCATCGCGAGGGCGAAGTCGTTGTTGTCCTTGAGCATGCCGCCAGGGCCCACGATGGTGCCGCCGCCCAGCAGGTACCAGATGGCGTTCTTCACGCCGTAGAAGCCCAGGCCCAGCGCGACCACGTACGAGAAGGAGCGCAGCCGCGCGCGCGTGACCAGCAGCGCCGAGGTGAGCAGCGCCACGAACACGATCTTGATCAGCTCCACGTAGCGGGTGCCGCTGATGTCCCACGAGATGGTGTTCAGGCCCATGGAGATGCCCACCATCAGCACCAGGGCCACCATCCCGCGCAGCCGCCAGTTGTTGAACCAGAAGGGCCGGTACTCCCACATGAGCCAGCCGCCGATCATGGCGATGGCGATGGTCTGGGAGATGGGCAGCGCGCGCGCGAAGCCCCAGGTGAGGTCCTGCGTGCGGTTGTAGGCCAGCCAGGAGAAGGCCATCAGCCCGTACCACGGCTTGAGGAAGCACGTGGGCAGCAGCGTGATGAACAGGACGAAGACGACCACGTCACGCACGGGTGGTCTCCCGCACGAGCTGCTCGAGGCGCGCGAGGACCGCGTCCCAGTCGTGGGCGCGCGTGACCCAGGCGCGGCCCGCGGCGCCCAGCGCATCGCAGCGCGCCGGGTCGGCCAGCAGGCCGGCGATGGCCTCCACCCGCGCCGGCGTGCCGTCGGCCACCAGGTAGTCGCGGCCGGGCGTGCCCGAGAGGGCGCGCGCGGCGAGGCTGGACACCACCGTCGCGCGGCCCGCCGCCAGCGCCTCGAGCACCTTGTTGGGCAGGCCGCGGCCCTCGTCGAGCGGCGCGGCGAAGACGGCGGCCCGCCCGAGCGCCGCGGCGACGTCGGGCACCTCGCCCGTCACCTCGACCTCGCCCGCGCGCGCGAGCGCGGCCACCTCGGGCGACGGCGCGCGGCCGAGCACCAGCAGGCGCGCACCCGGAACGCGGCGACGCACGCCGGGCAGCACCTCGCGCGCCAGGTGCAGGGCCGCGGCCACGTTGGGCGGGTAGTCCATCTGGCCGAGGAAGGCCACGACCGGGCCGGCGGCCGAGGGCGGCGGCAGGCCTTCGAAGGCGCGCGCGTCCACGCCGTTGGTCAGCAGCTCGAGGCGCCGCGGCCGGCCGCCGCGGGCGCGCAGGTCCTGCTCCTCGCCGGCCGTGATCAGCAGCACGAGGTCGGCCTCCGCGGCGAGGCGCAGCTCGAGCGGCAGCAGGCGGCGCGCCTCGAGGCGCCACAGCGCGCCGCGCGGTCCGCCGCGACGCCCGAGCGCCTCCCACTTGAGCGCGTCCAGGTCGCACAGGTCCGCGATGCGGCGCGGCGCGCGCGCGCGGCACCACCACGGCCAGGTGCCGGAGGAGAAGGCCCACAGCAGGCGGTGCGCGCGGCGTGCGGCGAGGCCGTCCAGGGCGGCGCGCACGCGTCCGTCGTCGTACCAGGCCGCGGTGAGGCTGCGGCCCCCGAGCAGCGCCAGGCCGGCGCGCAGCGCGGCGCGGCGGCGGTGGCGGGCGAAGACGTGCACCTCGCGGCACAGCGGCGCGAGGCCGGCGCGGGCGGCGGCGGCGGCGGGCTCGTCGTCGGCCAGGGCGACCAGGTCCACCGGTCCCAGGCGGGCCAGCCGCTGCACGTGCCGGAAGGCGCGCAGGCGATCGCCCTTGTCCGGCGGGAACGGAGCCCGGTGCGCCAGGAAGAGCACATCGAGCGGAGCCTCCAGCGGAACCGCGGCGGGGATCAGGTGAGGGCCATCCGCACCTCGCGCAGCGTGCGGAGCAGGGCGCTCGGCAGGACTTGGGGATTGAACTGGTAGATCCAGATGGCCGCCGCGAGCGAGAGCAGCACGAGCGTCATGGTGACGTAGGTGAGCCCCTGCTGCACGCGGCGCGCGCGCACGTCGCGCGCCGTGAGGATGATGTCCACGGCGCCCAGCACCGGCACGCCGAGCGAGCGGCTGACCTCCTTGACCGTGCCGAAGGAGGAGCGCGTCATCTCGGCCAGCACGGGCCCGAGCGTGCCGACGAGCACGCCGACGACGATGGACACGGCCAGGATGATGACCGTGATGGGCAGCACGGGGTTGTCGGGCTCCACGCCGGGCTCGAGCAGCTCGAAGGGCCCGCTCTGCACCGTGCCGAAGCCCTGGGCGTCCACGCCGAAGCTCTGCGCGCGGTACTGGGCGACCTTCTCGCGCAGCGGCTGCACCGCGGTCTTGGCCTCGCCCAGGAGCTGGCTCTTGAGCTCGGCGTCGGCCGAGAGGCGCGCCAGCTCGGAGCGCACCACGGGCAGCATGTCCTGGCGGTGCTGGATGTCGTCCAGCGTCTGCTTCGTGCTCGACACCAGCGAGCGCAGCTCCATCTCGCGCGTGTGCTTGGCCGTGATCTCGTTCTGCTTGGCCAGCCACAGCGGGTTGGTGGCGTCCTTGACGATGCCGCCCTCGGGGTCGTAGCCGGCTTCCTTGAGCTGGGCCAGGAGCGAGTCGTAGCTGGACTGCCTCTGCTTGCGCAGCGGGTGCAGCGGCGTGTAGCCCGTGACCGGGTCGCACACGGCCTTGAGCTGCGCCTCGGCAGCCTGCAGCTTGACCAGCAGCTCGGCCTGCTGGTCGGTCTCGGGCGCGCGCACCTGGGGCACCTGCTGCGGGATGGCTGCCAGCTCGCCCTGCAGGCGCTGCAGCTCGCCCACCACGGTCTCGAGCTCGGCCGAGTTCTTGGCGAGGTCCAGCTCGTAGGTGGCGCGCTGCTCGTTGTTGACCTCCTCCGAGCCCAGCGCCGGCACGTTCTGCTCGAGCTGATAGGCCTTCTCGGCGGCGAGCGCGTTGGAGTAGTCCGTCTCGCGCTCGCGCACCACGCCTTCCATGCGGTCGCGCTGCTCCTCGAGGCGCTTCTTGTAGGACTCGAGCGTGAGCTGGATCCAGTTGTCGCGCAGGCGGTTGACGAAGTCGCGCGCCTTGATCGGCGAGGTCCAGCGGAAGATCACCTCGATGTCGTAGTCGCCCGTGACGCCGGCGTTCATCTCGACCACGAGGTTGTCGCCCAGCTTCTCCATCAGCTTGCGGCGCTCGGACTCCTTGCCCGCCGTGTCCTGCCACTCGGGCCACTGGAGCTCGTTCATGACCGCCTCGACGCGCTTGCGCGAGCGCAGCTCGTTCTCGAGGCTCTTCAGCTTCTTCTGCAGCGGCAGGTCGCCCAGCTCCTCGAGCAGCACGGAGTCGGCGACCACGTACCAGTCGCGCAGCGCGAACTTGGTGGACGACTCGTACTTGTTGGGCCACAGCATCGAGAGCGCCACGCCGAGCAGCAGCACGACCAGCGTGGTGAAGACGACGCGCACGCGGTTGCGCCGGATGGCGCGCAGGATCTCGTCCAGCGCCTCGCGCGCGTCGCCCTGCTGGAGAAGCTGGTCGGTGCGCTCCGCCACGGCTCAGAATCCGCCGTAGTACTGGCTGCCGCCGTGGCCGTAGTAGCCCGTCGTGCCGTTGCCGAAGCTGTCGCTGACCGAGATGATGTTGTTCCAGCCGAAGACGAGCTGCTGGATGGGCTTGAGCGGCGCCACGAGGATGGACACGCCGTACGTGATCCAGCCCACGATGGACGGCGTGAGGTAGATGACGTCGTTCTCGCGGATGAGGATGTTGTCGCGCGTGAGGCCGTAGGACACGATGTCGTCGTAGTCGCACTCGATGACCAGCGGGTTCTCCGGGTCGCCGCGCAGCACGAGGATGCGGTCGGTGTCGACGAGGATCTCGTCCACCTGCCCGCGCTCGATGGCGTCGATGAGCAGCGTGTCGCCCTGGAAGGGGAAGCTGCGCGTCTGGCGCGGCGGCACGCCCGCGATGTAGTAGCGCTTGCTGTTGGCGGCCAGCACGCGCACGGTCATGCCCGAGGTGTCATTGACGTACTGCTCGTACTTGAGCTGCAGGACCTGGGTCACCTCGTCGGGCGACAGGCCGTTGATGTACACCTCGCCCACCTCGGGCAGCGTGACCACGCCGTCCATGCGGACGGTCTCCTGCACGCCGTTGTATTCGGGGTGGATGCGGTCCTGCAGGACGATCGCGTCGCCGATGCCCACGTAGTACTGGCGGTTGGCGTCCTGGGTGGGCCGGCCGAAGCCGCGCTGGTTGAGCACCTGCAGCACGCGCGCGTCGTCCGCCGACGCGCAGCCCGCCAGCAGCAGCCCAAGGCCTGCCGCCAGGCAAGCCGGCCAGGCCGACCTCAGCGACGCGCACAGCATCGATCTCTCCTGCTCCGTCCACGGAACGGGCGGGCCGCCGTCCGCGCCCCTCGCGGGGTGCGGACCGGACCGCCTCGTCCCTGTCGATGATATCGGCGGGAATCCTCAAAACATGGAGGTTTCCCGCGGCCCGGGGCACCCGGACGACGGGCTGCGAGGAGTCCGTCGAAGAAGTGCTTCGAGTGCGGAAGGTGCGGAATTCGTGTCGGATCGAGGCGCCGGACCGAGGCGCATTGCAGATGCGCCGCAGGGCCGGCAACGACGAGCCGGCGCGAAGGACGCGCCTTCCGCGCCGAATGACTTCTTCGACGGGCTCCTAGGCCCGAACGCGGTGGCCGTACTGCCGCTCGTAGTAGTCGCGGTAGGCGCCCGAGCGCACCCTCTCCCACCAGTCCCGGTGCGACAGGTACCAGCGCACGGTGTCCGGCAGGGCCTCCTCGAAGCGGCGGCGCGGCTCCCAGCCCAGCTCGTCGCGCAGGCGGCTGGCATCGATGGCGTAGCGCCGGTCGTGTCCCGGCCGGTCCTGCACGTAGCGGATGAGCTCCTCGCCCTGGCCGAGCTCGCGCAGGATGAGGCGCACCACCTGCAGGTTGGGCAGCTCGTTGTTGCCGCCGATGTTGTAGACCCGGCCGGGATCTCCCCGCTCGAAGACGCGCCACAGCGCGCTGCAGTGGTCCTCGACGTGCAGCCAATCGCGCACCTGCTGGCCGTCGCCGTAGACCGGCAGCGGCCGGCCCTCCAGCGCGTTCACGATCATCAGCGGGATGAGCTTCTCGGGGAATTGGAGCGGACCGTAGTTGTTGCTGCAGCGCGTGACGAGGGCGTCGAGTCCGTGCGTGTGCACGGCGGCGCGCACCAGCAGGTCGGCCGCGGCCTTGCTGGCCGCGTAAGGCGAGTTGGGTGCGAGCGGCGTGTCCTCCGTGAACTTGCCGGTGGCCCCCAGCGTGCCGTAGACTTCGTCCGTGGACACCTGCAGGTAGCGCCGCACGCCGTGGGCGCGCGACAGGTCCAAGAGAACCTGCGTGCCCAGCACGTTGTTGCGGACGAAGGGGGTGGCGTCGAGGATGCTGCGGTCCACGTGGCTTTCCGCGGCGAAATGCAGCACGCCCTCGGGCTTGTGGGCCGCGAAGACGGCCTCCATGCCCTCCCGGTCGGCCACGTCGGCCCGCACGAAGACGTGGCCCTTGTCGCCCTCCAGGGGCCGCAGGTTTTCCAGGTTGCCCGCGTAGGTCAGCAGGTCCACGTTCACGACAGCCACGTCCGGCCGCTCGCGCCGCAGCTGCAGCACGAAGTTGCTGCCGATGAAGCCGGCCCCGCCGGTGACCAGGATCTTCATGTCTTCCTCCCGCGGGCCGCGTCGGCCGTACTGTCGCGCGGCGGGGCCCCGGCCGCCAGCCAGCGCCGGCGCCGCTCGAGGTAGCCCGCCAGGCCCTCCGGCCAGGGCAGAAGGCCGCCGCCGAAGAAGCCGGCCAGCCGTGCGTTGCTCAGCACCGAGCGCGCCGGCCGCGGCGCGGGCCGCTGAAGGTCACGGCTGGACATGCGGCGCAGGTCCACGGCCAGCCCCGCCTGGCGGAAGATCTCCGCGGCGAAGCCGTGCCAGCTGGTCTGCCCGGCGTTGGTCGCGTGCCAGATGCCCCATGGCGGCCGCCGCTGCACGAAGCGCCACAGCAGCGGCGCGAGGTCGTGCGTGCTCGTCGGGCTGCCCACCTGGTCGTCCACGACCGAGACGAAGGGCTTCTCGGCCGCGAGCGCCAGCATGGTGTCCACGAAGTTGCGCCCGCCGAGGCCGTAGAGCCACTGCGTACGCACGATCCAGTGCCGCTCGGTGCCCGCGGCCACGGCCCGCTCGCCGGCCAGCTTGGTGCGGCCGTAGGCGGAGAGCGGCCCGGGCGGGTCGTCCTCGGAGTACTCGCCGGGCGGCGGGATGCGGCCGTCGAAGACGTAGTCGGTGGAGAGGTGCAGCAGCGGCACGCCGGCGCGCGCGCAGGCCGCGGCCACGTGGCCCGCGCCCGCGCCGTTGACGGCCAGCGCCTGGGCCTCGTGGCTCTCGCAGCCATCCACGTTGGTGTAGGCCGCGGCGTGGATCACGGCCTCGGGCCGCGCCGCCGCCAGGGCCCGCCCCACCGAGTCCGGATCGGTGACGTCCGTGTCCGGCAGGTCGGCGCCCAGCATCTCCACGCCGGACGGGCAGCTCTCGCGCAGCGCCGCGCCCAGCATGCCGGCGCTGCCCGTGACCAGCACGCGCATCGTCACTCGCCCTTGTTGGCGCCGCCCTCGGCCACCAGCCGGCTGGCGCGCAGCAGGCTCTCGAAGGTGCCCGCGTCCGTCCACCAGCCCTGCAGGAGGCCGTAGGTCATCGTGCCCGCGCCGATGTAGGCGTTGTTGACGTCCGTGATCTCCAGCTCGCCGCGCGCGCTGGGCTTGAGCCCCCGGATGATGCGGAAGACGTCGTTGTCGTAGAGGTAGATGCCGATGACCGCCAGGTTGCTGGGCGGGTCCTTGGGCTTCTCGATGATCTTCGTGATGCGCTGGCCGTCGCGCAGCGCCACGCCGAAGCGCTCGGGGTCCTCGACCTCCTTGAGCAGGATGCAGGCGCCGCGGTTGCCGCGTGCCTTGAAGGCGTCCACGGTGTCCTTCACGTTGCGCTCGATGATGTTGTCGCCCAGCACGACGCAGATGGGGTCCTTGCCGGCGAAGCGCTCGGCCAGGCGCAGCGCGTCGGCGATGCCGCCCTCGCCGCGCTGGTAGGCGTAGCTCAGCGTGACCCCCAGCTCGTCGCCGTTCTCGAGCAGGCGCAGGAAATCGCCGGCCGAGTTGCCGCCCGTGACGATGAGGATGTCGGTGATCCCCGCCTTGCGCAGGCACTCGATCGGGTAGAGGATCATCGGCCGGTTGAAGACCGGCAGCAGGTGCTTGTTGGTGATCTTGGTCAGCGGCAGCAGCCGCGTGCCCAGGCCACCGGCGAGGATGACGCCCTTCATGGCGGAAAGTCTCGGGGAGAGAGGTCGGCGGCCAGGCGGCCCCGGCGCACCGGGGGCCTCCATCGGCCGGCCGGGCCTCTGCCCTGCAGCCGAAGGGGGGCTCAGCCGCCGGAGGCGGCGGAACGATACCACGCGACCGTGAGGCCCAGGCCCTCGTCCAGCGGCGTGCGCGCCTCGAAGCCCAGCCACTCGTGCGCGCGTCGCGTGGCGGCCCGCGAGTGGCGGATGTCGCCCGGGCGGGCCGGGGCGTGCCCGGCGCGCAGCTCCGGCCGCCCGCAGGCGGCGGCCACCGCCTCCCACAGGGCCTTCACGGTGACCGACTCGCCGCGCCCCACGTTGGCCACGCGCCCGTCGGCCAGGCCCGCGTCCAGCGCGGCCAGGTTGGCGCGCACCACGTCGGCGACGTAGGTGAAGTCGCGGCTCTGCAGTCCGTCGCCGTGAATCGCGGGCGACCGCCCGGCCAGCGCCGCCGTGATGAACAGCGACACGACGCCCGAGTACGGCGAGCCCGGGTCCTGGCGCGGCCCGTACACGTTGAAGTAGCGCAGGGAGAAGGTGTCCAGGCCCCACAGCCCCGGCGCCATGCGGAAGAGCTGCTCGGCCGCGAGCTTGTTCATGCCGTAGGGCGAGAGCGGGCGCTCGCGCCGCTCCTCGTCGGCGGGCGACGCGTCCGTGCCACCGTAGACGGCCGAGCTGCTGCTGTAGACGAGGCGCCG
>DASUFI010000170.1:0-8468 GCA_036274635.1 Planctomycetota bacterium | reverse complement strand
GGGTCTGGCAGGTGCGGGACGTGCTGCGCGCCCTCATCGACGAGGGCGTGGACCTGCTGGTCTTCGAGACCTGCAACGCCGTCAGCGAAGCCGGCCACGCCCTCGAGCTGCGCGCCGAGCTCGCGCCCCGTCTGCCCCTGGTCGTGTGCTGCTCCAGCACCGACGGCAGCCGCGCCGACCACGATCGCGTGCACGAGGCGCTCGCGTTGCTCGCCGCCAGCGGCGACGACGTCGAGCCCGGCCTCAACTGCTGCCGCGGGCCGCACGAGCTGTACAAGCTGGCGGCGGCGCAGGAGGAGATGCCGCGCTGGCTCAAGCCGTCAGCGGGGTTGCCGAGCGATCCCGTCGACGACAACGTGCTGGCGGCGTTCGCGCGGGCGGCGCGTCAGGCGGGCGCGCGGTGGATCGGCGGGTGCTGCGGGACGGATGCGGGGACGGTGGCGCTCATTGGAAGCGCACTGAGGGGGTGATGTGCGGGGCGACGTGACGCGCCTCCCCATCGACTCCTCAAGACCCGCTCCGTTCCGCGTGACTGAGGCCGCGGCGCGAACACTCCTGGGTGAAGGTCACGCGACCCATCGCCCCATGGCCTCGCTGAGCTCGTCCTGCTCACATTGAAGAAATTGGTCGGAGTCAATGCTCCGACCAATTTCTTCAATGTGACCAGGATGACCCAGGACGTGCGGCGTGAGACCTGGACGTTTCGCCCGAAGCGCGCGCCGGTTGCCTGCACGAGCCGCTGGACCGCCGGAGGCGCGGGCAGCGCGCGGATTGCGCTCAGGCTCGGGCACGGTGCGAGCGCGACGGCAGGCCCCTCACCGCCCCAGCCCGAACTTCCTCAACCGATACCTCAACTTCCCCCGCTCCACGCTCAGCCTCCGCGCCGCCTCCGCGATGTTGCTGTCCGTCGCCGCCAGCGCCTGCCGGATGGCTTCCTTCTCCACATCCTCCAGCGACACGCCCGACTCCGGAATGCGCAGCACGAACCTCCCCGACGGCAGGCGCGTGCCCGCCAGCTCCGGCAGCGCCACGTGCCGCTCGTCCACGCTGCCGTCGCGGGCGAGCAGCGCGGCGTGCTCGCACACCAGCTCCAGCTCGCGCAGGTTGCCCGGCCAGTCGTAGGCGGCGAGCAGCGCGCGCGCCGTCTCGCTCTCCACCGCGAGGCCGAGGCAGCGCGCGAGCCGGTCGATGTCCTCGCGCCGCTCGCGCAGCGGGACGGTGTCGACGGGGTGCCCGCCGAGGCGGTAGTAGAGGTCCTCGCGGAAGCGGCCATCGCGGTGCCTCAGCCGGAACTCCGGCGTGGCCGTGGCCACCACGCGCCGGCCCTGCTGCAGGAAGCGCAGGATGGAGCCCTGCTTCTCGAGGGGCAGCAGGTCGACATCCTCGACCAGCAGGACGTCGCTGTCCACGCCGAGGTCGCCCTGCGTGCGCAGGACGTGGCGCAGGATGCGGCGGCGGAGGGTGCCGCGCTCGCCGGCGAGGACGATGGGCGCGGCGCGGTCCTCGGCGCGGGCGAGGAGCAGGCGCATCTGGCGCACGGCGGGCAGCTCGCCCTGCAGGCACTCGGCGGCCAGGCGGTCGGCGGGCTCGGAGCGGCGCAGGCCTACCTCGCGCAGGAGGGCGCGGCGCTCGAGCAGGCGTCCGCGGGCGGCGGAGAAGCCGCCGCGGGCCTCGAGCACGACCACGGCCACGCCCGGCAGGTGCAGCAGGGCCTCGGGCCAGGAGGCGGGGTCGTCCACGACCAGCACGCACAGGTCGGGGTCGGCGGAGAGCGCGGTGCGCACCAGCTCGACGGCGCGCGCGGTGTGGCCGAAGGCGCCCACCACGAGCAGGTCGGGCGCCGGGCCGGCGGACCAGGCGAGGTCGGCGCCCACGGCGTCGAGGCGGCGCACGGTGGTGCGCTGGTCTGCGAGCATGTCCTCGAGCGGGCGGCGACGCGCGTCGTCCGCACAGACCAGCAGGATGCGAGCCACCATGCCGGAGCCTCTCTTCAGGAGCCGATGAGCGCGGTCGAGACGTTCAGGATGCGCGCGCAGCGGGCGGCGAGGTCGCGGTCGCCCGAGCGGGTGGCGAACATGACCAGGTTGCGCAGCGTGCGCTGCAGCATGTCGCGGTCGCAGGCATCGAGCAGGGCGATGTCCACGGCCGGGTAGCCCGCGCCGGAGAGCAGGCGGCGGCAGTCCTCCTCGCGCACGGGGCGGCCGCCGCCGAAGGGATCGAGCACGACGTAGCCGTCGGGCCGCACGTGGCGCACGAGGAAGTGGCCGGGCATGTTGACGCCGCGCAGCGGGATGCCCACGCGCCGCGCGACCAGCAGCCAGGCGGTGCAGACCGCGAGCGGGATGCCGCGCCGGCGGGCGCACACGCCCTGCAGCACCACGTCCAGCACGTCGGCCGATTCCTGGCGCACGCCCGCGAAGCCGCCGGGCCGCGCCAGCACCGCGGTGAGGGCGGCGAGGTCGCGGTCCGGGTCCTGGCCGGGCAGCTCGAGCTCGGCGCTCACCTGGTCGGCCAGCGCGTCGAGCGCGGCGGCCACCCCCTCCGGGGCCGCGGCCGGGTCGACGAGGCGGCCGATGAGCACCGAGCCCGCGGCGAGGTCGGGCGCATGCACGAGGTGGTCCACGAGCGGCTGCTCGAGGCGCGAGCCCACGACGTCCAGCAGCGCGGCGCGCAGCGCGAGGGACTCGTCGCCGCCGGACTCGCCCAGGCGCTCGCGCAGCAGCGGCTCGGCCAGCTCGGCGTGCTGGCGCAGGCCCTTGCGGCAGGCGGCCAGCACGGTGTCGCTGCTGTCGGTCAGCAGCGAGATCATGGCCTCCACCTGGCTCTCGCTGATCAGCGCGCGCGGCGCGCCGGTGCCGGAGGTTGCGCGGTCAGATCCCACCCAGCCTCCCTACGTGCGGAAGGAAGGCGTCCAGCTCGCGCGCCACCTGCTCCAGCGCGGGCGTCCAGCCGGCGAAGGGGTGCTTCGCCCCGAAGACGTGATCCGCGCCCGGCACCATCACGAGGCGGCTGCCGGGGATCCACTCGTTGAGCTGGCGGCCCTCGGCGGGCGTGACGCCCGGGTCGGCCTCGCCCTGGATCACCAGCGCCGGCACGAAGATCTGCGTCGCGGCGCCCTCGATGTCCTGGCGCGCGCAGTCGTCCAGCCACGACAGCTCCAGCGGCATGTCCTGGCCGGTACGCTGGTTCTTCACGGCCAGCTTGCCGGCGCGGCGGCCCTCGGCGATCTGCTCGGGCGTGAAGCGCGGCAGCTCGGCGACGCCGTTCAGCGTGGTCACCTGCGTGATGCGCGCGTCCTCGGCGGCGCGCAGCACGGCCACCGCGCCGCCCAGGCTGTGCCCGACGACGTTGAAGTGCCGCGCGCGCTGCAGGTTGGCGCCGCGCGCGAAGTCGGAGTCCAGGAAGTCCAGCACCGTGCCCAGGTCCTGCACGTGGCGGCTCACGGTCTGGCGACCGAAGAGGTCCAGCCGGTCGAACTCGCCCGGCCGCTCGCCCACGCCGTTGTGGCTGAAGTCGAAGACGGCCAGCGCGCGGCCGTGCGCGGCGAGGCGCTCGCACAGCGGCGGGAAGAAGCCCCAGTCCTTGAAGCCCTTGAAGCCGTGGCACACGACCGTGACCGGGAGCGGCGGAGACTCGCCCTCGGGCGCATACAGGTCGAGGCCCATGGAGAGGCCGTCGGCGCAGGGCACGCGGGTGGCCAACCGGCGCACGGTGGCCGCGGCCATCACGGCGTCACCGGCTTGCGCAGCGCGACGATCTGGCGCGTCTCGCCCGGCAGGTGCGGCCGGCCGTCGAAGTCGCCCCACACGCCGGCGAGGCGCAGGCGCGCGCGCACGGCCAGGGCCTCGACCTCGTCCAGCGTGAAGAGGCGCACGGACTCGTGCCACGCCAGGGTGGCGCTGCCGTCGCGGATCATGCGGATCTGCTTCTCGACGCGCCGGCCGTCGGCCGACAGCGCGCGCTCGATCTCCACCGTGCGGCCGTCGGCCTGCTCCACGTCCTGCGGGCGCAGCCGGAAGCGCACGGTGTCGGGGTCCATGAGGTCCAGCAGCACGCCGCCGCCCGGGCGCAGCACCCGCTCGATCTCGAGCAGCACGCGCTGGTGCTCGTCGTCGTGCTCGAAGTAGCCGAAGCTGCTGAACATGCAGGCCACGGCCGCGAAGCTCTGCTCGGCGAAGGGCAGCCGGCGCATGTCGGCGCGCACGGTGGGCAGGCCCAGCGCGACGCTGCGGCGCGCGAGCTGGGTCGAGAGGTCGAGGCACACCACCGGGCAGCGCAGCAGCCTGAAAGCTCGCGCGTGCCGGCCGCTGCCCGAGGCCAGGTCGAGCAGGCGGCCGCGCGTGCCCTCGTGGCGCAGCAGGTTCAACGTGCCGCGCGCCTCGCGCGCCGCGCTGCGCTCGTCGCGGTGCGGGTAGACGTCCAGGTACGCTTCGGTGAAGGCCTCGACGTACCAGGGTGCTGCGCGCATGGTGCGTCCATCCTAACGTGCGCCGCGCCGCGCAAGCATTCGCGCGGCGCCGCGTCCGCCGGCGTCACCAGATCGCGAGCGGCGCCCCCTTGCGCGTTGCGCGAGTCTTGATCCATGCCCCGTTACGCGGGAGTTTCCGCGCTTCGGCGACGAGCTCTCTCAATAGAAGCTGCTCCGCGTGCGATGGCGAGGCACGGCCTTGACAGATGGCGACTGGCCGCGGTGCCACAGCAGACCGTCCAGCTGCAGCGCCGTGGCCGGCCGCCCCGTCGCCGCGAGCCGCGCGACCAGCAGCTCCACCGCGTGCAGGCCGCAGGCACGGATCTCGACCTCGCCCTCGCTCCCCGCAGGCAGCTCGGTCCCCGCGGCGATGCGCGCGGCCAGCGCCGGCTCGTACTCCAGCACGCCTTCGACGCGCAGCACGTGCGGCACGAGGTTGTCCGCGAAGAGCGTGAGGCGCGGCAGGTCGTCGAAGCGTCCCCACCACGCGCCCTGCGCCGCCAGGTGCAGGTCGGCGCAGGCGATCTGCGCGCGCTTGAAGAAGGGCACCTGCCGGCCCCGCCACGCCGCGACGTCGTGCCAGGCCGGCAGCGCGCCGAGGCGCTCCACGAGGCGCGCCGCACGGCCCTCCGCGGCGCGCACCGGCCCCAGCCACTCGCCGCCGAAGTCGCGCCGCACCAGCTCGGCCAGCTCGTGCAGGCTGCGCGCCCACAGCGCGAGCAGCTCGTGTACCGGATGGCCGGCGGGCCGGCCCATCTGGCCGAAGATCTCCCCCAGCTCTGCGGGCCCCAGCGCGAGGACGCGGGCCGGCGTGGGCACGCCTTCGCGCTCGAACCAGCGCGTCAGCGCCGAGGCCGTCGTGTAGTACGTCGACAGGCCCTCCGGCTTGCGCAGGTGCGCGCTCCAGCCCGAGCCGAAGTTGACCGCGTCGAGCAACAGCATGAACACCGCGGTCCCTTCGCCGTGGCCCAGCCAGTGGTGCGCCGGCTCGGGGCCGGGCGCCTCGCGCGGGTCCGGGAGCGCGTCGGCCAGCGCGGCGAGGCGCGGCTCGACGAGGCGCACGTGACGCGCGCCCTGCGCGACGTCGCGGCACGCGGAGCGGATCGCGTCGAAGACGTCGCCCATGCGGTCGCGGCTCAGGGCAGCGCGTCCTCGCCTCCGGCCGCGCGCTCGGCCAGCACGGCCCGCTCCCACGCCACCAGCAGCTGGTCCAGGTCCGCCTGGCCCAGCTTGTCGCCCAGCACGCGCTCGAGCACGGCGAAGCGCCGGCGGAACTTGCCCAGCGCGCGGCGCAGCGCGAGCTCGGGGTCGAGGCCGGCCTTGCGGCCCACGGCGACGGCGGCGAAGAGCACGTCGCCCAGCTCGTCCTCGATCTCGCGCGGCTGGCCGCGCGCGACGGCGGCGCGCAGCTCGGCCAGCTCCTCGTCCAGCTTGGCCAGCGCGGCGTTCGCGTCGGGCCACTCGAAGCGCACGGCCGCGGCCTTCTCCAGCGTGCGCGCGGCGGCGGCCAGCGCCGGCAGCGCCTCGGCCACGCCATCCAGCGCCGAGGCGCGGCGGGCCTTCTTGTCGGCCTGCTCCCTGTCCTTGGCCGCGTTCCAGCTGGCGAGCGCCTCGCCCACGTCCGCCGCGCGCTGCTCGCCGAAGACGTGCGGGTGGCGGCGCACCAGCTTCTCCGCGATGCCGGAGGCCACCTGCGCGAGGCCGAAGCGCCGCTCCTGCTCGGCGATGCGCGCGATGAGCACCACGTTCATGAGCGTGTCGCCCAGCTCCTCGCACACGGCCGCGTCGTCGCCGTTGGCCACGGCCTCGTGCGCCTCGGCCGCCTCGTCGAGCAGGTTCAGTGCCATGCTGTCCACGGACTGCGCGCGGTCCCAGGGGCAGCCGTCGGGATCGCGCAGCCGGTAGATCACGCCGACCAGGTCGGCGAGGCGCGCGACGGCCTCGCGCTCGGGCGCGGCGCGCGCGGCGCCCTGCTCGCGGGCGATGGCGGAGAAGTCGGGGTCTGTCATGGAGTCACCTCGTGCGCGTACTGGGCGGAGCTGAAGCCCGGGCTCGATCCGTCCTCATCACCCGTCGTCGAACGGGTACAGCGGCCCGTGCTGACCCATGGTCAGTATGGTCCAGAGCATTTCGGTGGGCCAGATGATCACGAGGTCGACCGCGACCGTGACCGGCGTGGCGACGACGGCGCCCCACGCCTGCCAGCGCGAGAAGTCGATCGGTCGGAGGTACCAGATCGAGCGCTCGCGGAGGTAGCCGCCGCTGCGCACGGTGAGCACGAGCTGGCCGTCGTGGCGGCCGTCCGGGCCGAGCCACAGCCAGGGGCCGCCCGCGTACGAGTCGGGATCCTCTGAGTCGAATGGGCCGTCGCGGACGGTGATGGCTCGGCCTGGCGGCAGCGGGCCCCTCGCGTCGACGACCTCCATCATGTCCGTGGACACGTCGGCCACCTTCACCACGCGCAGCGGGCCGATCGTCGTGTCGAGGTCCGCGACGACCGAGGCCTCGCGGGTGAGCACGGCCCCGTCGATGGCCACCGGCCGCGAGCGCTGCGCGTTCCACATCAGGTTCGTGATCCCCCAGGTGCAGCCGGGCAGCGAGGCGAGCAGGAGGAGCGGCGCGTGGAGGCGCCACTTCATCCGGCGGGCTCCGCGAGCTCCGCGATGCGCGCGGCGAGCAGGACGTTCATGAGCGTGTCACCGATGTCAGAGACGGTGCGCGCGCGGGTGATGGTCGAGAATGCATGTCAGCGCTCGCAGAACGGCAACCACGGCTGGCCATGACCTCCAGCCGTCCAGACGATCCAGAGCAAGTGGATTGGCCCGAACACGAAGACATCCAGTGTCGCAGTTACCGGTGTGATGACCACCGCACCCCAGGAGGCTGGCCGGGTCCAGTCGACGGGAAGCGCGAGTTCAACCAGCGCCGAATCATCCATCCCTGGTTCGACGAGGCGCAGATCCACGAAGGAGTGGCGATCACCTGGCTGTAGCGATGCGCTCCACCTGGGCTCAGCGTGGTTGGAGAGTTCCCAGACATCCGACACGACCCGCAGCGGCTCGCCAGCAGGCAGTGCTCCTTGAGCAACCTCTGTCGAAGATCTTGTCGAACTGTGTCCGCGGGCTTGCGAAGGGTCGATACAGACTCGCTGGACGGATCCGGTCGTCTCGACGTCCAGCCACACAGTGCCGTCACCGGTGACGACACCCTGTGCGATTCGCGTGGGCTTCATGCGCACCGAGTCCCACATGGCGGGCGTGAGACAGCAGCCTCCGATCGTCGACACGCACAGCAAGGCAGCGACTGCGAGCCACGTCTTCCTCATCGGCCCTCGCGGAACATGTCGCAGGAAGCGCCAAGGCACTCCGCGAGCCTCGTGGGAAAGTCTTGAGTCGAGGCTCCCCCCGTCTCCCGCTCCACGCTGGTCATCACCCCCGCCTCGAAGCCGCAGGGCGCGATGGCCATGAAGTGCGCCAGCTCGGTGTCCACGTTCAGCGCGAGGCCGTGGTAGGTGACCCAGCGGCTGGCGGCCACGCCGATGCTGCAGATCTTGCGCTGCCCGTCGATCCACACGCCCGTCGCTCCCTCGCGCCGCCCCGCGCGCAGGCCGAGCGGTGCGAGCGCGTCGATGACCGCTTGCTCAAGCGCCCGCATCCACGCGTGCAGGTCGTGCCGGTCCTCGCGCAGCTTCACGATGGGATAGGCGATCAGCTGCCCCGGCCCGTGGTACGTGGCCTGCCCGCCGCGCTCGACCTCGATGACCTCCGCGCGCGCGCCGCCGGGCAGCGGCACGAATTCCGCGTCGCCCTCGCGCAGCACGCGCGCGCCGCCCGCGAGGAACTCCCCGCGCGTGCCGCGGCCGAGCGTGACGACGGGGTCGTGCTCCACCAGCAGCAGGGTGTCGCACGCGCGGCCGGCGAGGCGCGCCTCGACCAGCTCCTTCTGCAGGGCCCAGGCCAGGCGGTAGGGCATGCGCCCGAGGTCGCGCACGTCCAGCCCC
>DASUFI010000169.1:0-6881 GCA_036274635.1 Planctomycetota bacterium | reverse complement strand
TCGGGCTGAGGTCGTGGCTGGAGGCCGCGCGCCGCCAGCACCGCCGCCAGCCGCTCGCCCTGGCCCGGGGCGCGGATCTCCACCTCGCCGCGCCGGCCGGCGCTGGCCTCCAGCTCGGCCTTGGTGCCCTGCGCCACGATGCGCCCGCGCTGGATGATGGCCACCCGCGAGCAGGAGTGCTCCACCTCGGCCAGCACGTGGCTGGAGAGCAGCACCGTGCGCTCGCCGCGCAGGCCGGCCACGAGGTCCAGCACCTCCTGGCGCTGGCCGGGGTCGAGGCCGCCCGTGGGCTCGTCGAGGATCAGCACCGGCGGGTCGGCGATGAGGGCGTCCGCCAGCCCCACGCGCTGGCGGTAGCCGCGCGAGAGCTGCTCGATGATGCGGCGGCGCATCGGGAGCAGGCCGCACTGGCCCAGCACGCGCTCGCGCGCCGCCGCGCGGCGCGAGGCGGGCACCTGCTTGAGCCGCGCGCGGAACTCGAGGTACTCCTCCACCCGCGCGTCGGGCGGCAGCGGCACGTTCTCCGGCAGGTAGCCGACGCGCTCGCGCACCTTGAGGCTGTCGCTGGCGACGTCGAAGCCAGCCACCTCGGCGCGCCCGGAGCTGGCCGGCAGGAAGCCGGTCAGGATGCGGATGGTGGTCGTCTTGCCCGCGCCGTTGGGCCCGAGGAAGCCCACGATGTCGCCGGGAGGCACGTCGAGAGAGATGTCATCCACCGCCACCAGGTCGTGGAAGCGGCGCGTGAGGTGCTCGACGCGGATCAAGGCCCGGCGCCCCGCGACACCCGCGCGGCCCGTGCGCGGGCCGCGCCCCGGCGGTCGTCAGCTCTTGACCTCGAAATCGGCATCGATGATGTCGGAGCCGTCCTTGGGCGCGCGGGGGCCGCTCTCCGGCGGGGCGTCGCGCGGGCCGGCCGCCTGCGGGCCTCCGCCTTCCGCCGTCGCACCGCGACCCGCCTGAGCATAGAGAATCTCCGCCAGCTTGTGAGAGGCCTTCCTGTAGGCGTCCAGCTCCGTGCGGATACGCGCTGCATCCTCGCCCTTGGCGGCGGCCTCCAGCGCGGCCTGCGCCTCGGCGATGGCCTTGCGGGTCGGCTCGTCCAGCTTGTCCTTGTGCTCCTCGAGGGCCTTCTCGGTCTGGCGCACGGTCTGCTCGGCCTCGTTGCGGGCGTCGACCAGCTCGCGCTCCTTCTTGTCCTCGTCGGCGTGCGCCTCGGCCTCCTGCCTCATGCGCTCGATCTCGGCCTCGGACAGGCCCGAGCTGGCCTCGATGGTGATCTTCTGCTGCTTGTTGGTGCCCAGGTCCTTGGCCGAGACGTTGAGGATGCCGTTGGCGTCGATGTCGAAGGTGACCTCGACCTGCGGCACGCCGCGCGGCGCGGGCGGCAGGCCCTCCAGCTTGAAGCGGCCCAGCGTGCGGTTGCGGCGCGCCATCTCGCCCTCGCCCTGCAGCACGTGGATCTCCACGCCCGGCTGGTTGTCCGTGGCCGTGCTGAAGATCTCCTTCTTGCTGCTGGGGATGGTCGTGTTGCGCGGGATGAGCTTGGTCATGACGCCGCCCAGGGTCTCGATGCCCAGGGACAGCGGCGTGACGTCCAGCAGCACCACGTCGGAGACCGAGCCGGTGAGCACGCCGCCCTGCACCGCGGCGCCCAGGGCCACGACCTCGTCGGGGTTCACGCTGCGGTTGGGCTCGCGCTGGAAGATCTCCTTGGCCAGCGCCTGCACCGAGGGCGTCCGCGTGCTGCCGCCCACGAGGATGACCTCGTCGATGTCCTTGGGCTGCAGTCCCGCGTCCTTGAGCGCGTTCAGGCACGGCTGCCGGCAGCGCTCGGTGAGCGGCTCCGTGAGCTCCTCGAACTTCGCGCGCGAGAGGTTCAGGTTGAGGTGCTTGGGGCCGCTGCTGTCGGCGGTGATGAAGGGCAGGTTGATGGTGGCCTGGATCGCGCCCGACAGGTCGCACTTGGCGCGCTCGCAGGCCTCCTTGAGGCGCTGCAGGGCCATCATGTCCTTGCGCAGGTCGATGCCGTAGTCCTTCTTGAACTGCTCGGCCACCCAGTCGATGAGCACGTCGTCGTAGTTGTCGCCGCCGAGGTGCGTGTCGCCGTTGGTGGCCTTGACCTCGAAGACGCCGTCGCCGATGTCGAGGATCGAGATGTCGAAGGTGCCGCCGCCCAGGTCGAAGACCGCGATGCGGCCTTCCTTCTTCTTCTCCAGGCCGTAGGCCAGGCACGCGGCCGTGGGCTCATTCACGATGCGCTCGACCTTCAGGCCCGCGATCTCGCCCGCGTCCTTGGTGGCCTGGCGCTGGCTGTCGTTGAAGTAGGCCGGCACCGTGATGACGGCGCGCGTGACCTTGGTCCCCAGGTAGGCCTCCGCCGTCTCCTTGAGGTTCTGCAGGATCATCGCGGAGATCTCCTGCGGCGTGTAGGCCTTGTCCCCGATCTGCACCTTGACCGGCTCGCTCGCCGCGCCCACGACCTTGTAGGGCACGAGCTTCTCCTCCGAGGCCACCTCCTCGTGGCGCCGCCCCATGAAGCGCTTGATCGAGTAGATCGTGCGCTGCGGGTTCGTGACCGCCTGGCGCTTGGCGGGATGACCGACGAGGCGCTCGCCGTCGCTGCTGAAGGCCACCACCGAGGGCGTCGTCCGGTGCCCCTCGGCGTTGGGGATGACCTTGGGCTGGCCGCCCTCCATGATCGCGACCACGGAGTTCGTGGTGCCCAGGTCGATGCCGATGATGTGGTCGCTCATGCGCCTCTCCAGTCGATGAGGTCGCCCGGGCCACTCTCGGCCCCGCGCCTCGACGGTCCGGGAGAACAAACCTCGTGCCAAAGCGGCCGGCTCGCGCCGCCGCGAGAACTTGCGCGGGACCAATGCTGCGCCTCTGGCAAAACGGCACCGGCCCGTCCCCCGCCTGCCAAGCTGACAGCGGCCGCGCGGTCGAATTCTGCCTTCGCAACCCCCGCCGCCGCCGCGGCGACTGAAGCTGAACTGAAGCACTGCATGGGTGATGCTTCAGTCGAAACGCCGCGGCCCCCCGCAGCGCGAGCATGGATGCGGCGCGGAGTCCCCCGCCGCGGCCCTCAGAGGGCGTACTGCTTGATCTTCCGGTACAGCGTGCGCTCCCCGATGCCCAGCATGCGCGCCGCCCGGCCGCGGTTGCCGCCGACCGCCTCGAGCGTCGCGCGGATGTGCTCGCGCTCCACCTCCTCGGCCGAGCGGCCGACCAGGCTGGCCCAGCCGGCGGGCGGTGCTGCGGCGACGGCCTGCGCGGGACGGATCGTGGTCGGCAGGTCGGCCGGCACGAGCACCTCGTGGCCGGCCGTGACCACCATGGTCTCGATCACGTTGCGCAGCTCGCGCACGTTGCCGGGCCAGTTGAACTCCTGCAGGGCGCGCATGGTCTCGGGCGCGATGCTGCGCACGGGCGAGCCGTGCCGCGCCGAGAGCTCCTTCACGAAGGCCTCCGCCAGGGCCGGGATGTCCTCGCTGCGCGCGCGCAGCGGCGGCAGCTCGATGGAGACCACTTTCAGGCGGAAGTAGAGGTCCTCGCGGAAGCGCCGGCCGGTGACCAGCTCGAGCAGGTTCTGGTTGCTGGCGGCGATGACGCGGATGTCCACCGGCACCAGCGTGCTGCTGCCGACACGCGTGATCTCGCGCTGCTCCAGCACGCGCAGGATCTTGACCTGCGTGGTGAGCGGCATGTCCCCCACCTCGTCCAGGAAGAGGGTTCCGCCCTGGGCGTTCTCGATGTGCCCGGCCTTGCGCGCGGTGGCGCCGGTGAAGGCGCCCTTCTCGTGGCCGAAGAGCTCGCTCTCCAGCAGGCTCTCGGGCAGGGCCGCGCAGTTGAGGGCCACGAAGGGCGCGTGCCGGCGGCGGCTGTTCTGGTGCAGCGCGCGCGCCACCAGCTCCTTGCCGGTGCCGGACTCGCCCGAGATGAGCACGGTGACGTCCGTGGGTGCCACCTGGCGCAGGGTGCGGAAGACCGCCTGCATGGGCGCGCTGCGGCCGATGATGCGGTCGAAGCCGTAGCGCTCGTCCAGCTGCGCCTCGAGCTCGGTGTTGCGGCGCGCGAGGCGCTGCTTCTCCACGATGCGCGTCAGCACCTCGCGCAGCTCGGCCAGGTTCACGGGCTTGGTCACGTAGTGCGCGGCGCCGGCGCGCATGGCGTCCACGGCCGACTCCACCGAGCCGTGGCCGGTGATCACCACGACCTCGGTGTCGTCCTTGCGACGCGCGGCCTGCAGGATCTGCATGCCGTCCACGCCGGCCATGCGCAGGTCGGTGAGCACGAGATCGAAGTCCTGCTCGCGCAGCGCGGCCAGGCCCTGCGCGCCGGAGGACACCACGCGCGGCTCGTAGCCGGCGGCCTCCAGCGCCTCACCCAGCGAAGCCGCGTGGGCCGCGTCGTCATCCACGACCAGGACGCTCGTGCCGGTGGTCATGGAGCGCCCTCGCCGCCCGCCGGCAGGAGCTGACGCGGCGGCCGCGGCACGCTGAGCGTGAAGCGCGTGCCGCGCCCCAGCTCGGACTGCAGGCGCATCTCGCCCCCCAGCTCCTCGACGATGCGCCGCGCCGTGGGCAGCCCCAGGCCGGTGCCGCCCTCCTTGGTGGAGAACCACGGCCGGAAGATCTTCTCGTGCAGCTCGGGCGCGATGCCGGGGCCGGTGTCGGTGATGCGGATCTCCACGTCCTGCTCGCGGCCGGCGGTCTCGACCAGCAGCTCGCCCCCCGCCTCGGCCATGGCCTGCTGGGCGTTGACCACCAGGTTCATGAGGGCCGTGCGCAGCAGGGCCGGGTCGGCCAGCACGTAGCGCGCGCCGGGGTCGGGCGAGTAGCGCGGCCGGATCCCGAGGCGAGCGTTCTCGGCCTCGGTGAAGCGCAGCAGGTCGGCCGCCAGCAGCTCGAGGTCCACCACCTCGGGCTTCACCTCGTAGCCGCGGACGAGGTTCAGGAAGTCGTTGACGACGGCATCGAGGCGCCGCACCTCGCCCAGCAGCAGGCGCGCGCGCCGCAGCGTGCGCTGCTCCACGGGCGTCCGCGGCTGCGCGAAGTCCTCGGCCAGCAGCTGGAGGTTCACGGACATCGTGGACAAGGGGTTGCGGATCTCGTGCGCGAGGGCGGCTGCCATCGTGCCCATCGTCTCGAGGCGCTGGCTGCGCTTCCGGTCGGCCGCCATTCGGTCCCTCGGGTGCGTCGGTCGCGGGGCAGTATGCCCGGCTGGCCCCCCGACTCGCCATAATGGCATGCATGCCGGCGCCGCTGCGCTTCGACCTCCTGCGCGACGATCCCGCCCGGGCCCGAGTCGCCGCTCTCGCCGCGCTCGACCGGGGCGAGCTGGTCGTGGTGCCGACCGAGACCGTCTACGGCCTCGCCGGCCGCGAGGATCGCCCCGCGGCGCTGGAGCGGCTGGACGCGGTCAAGCCCGGGCGGGACAAGCCCTACAGCCTGGCCGTGGCCTCGGCGGAGATGCTGGCCGGCCGGCTCGCGCCCTGGCCGCGAGGCGCGCGGCGCATCGCGGCGCGCTGGTGGCCGGGGCCCGTGACGCAGCTGCTGCCGGATCGCTCGGGCCGGCTGCTGGGCCTGCGCGTGCCGGGTCACCCGTTCACGCGCGAGCTGGCGCAGCACGCCGGCGCGCTCTGGCTGCCCTCCGCCAACTCGCCGGGCCAGCCGGCGCCGCGGGAGGTGGCTGACATCGAGCCCGCGGTGCTGGCCGCGGCGGCCGTGGTGCTGGACGGCGGGCGCGCGGCGCTGGGCGAGGCCAGCACCGTGGTCGAACCCCGGCCGCTGTGCCTGCGCGTGGCGCGCGCGGGCGTGGTCGGGCGGGACGAGCTCGTGCGCCACGCGGGCTCGCTGGTGCTGGTCGTGTGCACGGGCAACACCTGCCGCAGTCCGATGGCCGAGCGCCTGCTGCGGCGCGCGATCCAGCAGCGGGCGGCCGGCGAGCCCGGGCTGCTCCCGCCCACCGTCCGCTCGGCCGGCGTCAACGCCGACGATGGTGGGCCCCCCGCCGAGCAGGCCGTGGAGGCGCTGGCGGGCCTGGGCCTCGACCTCGCCGACCACTCGACGCGCGCGCTGCGCGACACCGAGCTGCTGGCGGCGGACCTGGTGCTGTGCATGTCGGCCGGGCACGCGCTGGCCATCGAGGAGCACCTGCTGGCCTTGGGCGGCGCGGAGCGGCCGGCCGTGCAGCTCTTCGATCCCGCGGGCGCGGACGTGGCTGATCCCTTCGGCACGGCCGTCGGGCAGTACGTGGCGCTGGCCCGTGTGCTGGACGTCATGGCGCGCCGTCGCGCCGAGCAGCTGCTCTCACCCTGGAGGCCCATCCCATGAAGATCGCCGTCGGCGCGGACCATGCCGGCTTCGCCACCAAGGAGCACGTCAAGGCCGCCCTCGTGCGCGCCGGCCACGAGGTGCACGACTGCGGCACCCAGGGCGAGGCCTCGGTGGACTATCCCGACTACGCCCGGCTGGTGGCCCAGGCCGTGGCCGAGGGCCGCGCCGAGCGCGGCGTGCTGGTGTGCGGCACCGGCATCGGCATGAGCATCACGGCCAACAAGGTCGACGGCATCCGCGCCGCCAAGTGCAACGACCCCTACGAGGCGCGCATGGCCCGGGCCCACAACGACGCCAACGTCGTGTGCGTCGGCGCCCGCGTGATCGACGCTTCGGTCCTGGACGAGGTCGTCCGCGAGTTCATCGCGACGCTCTTCGAAGGTGGGCGCCACGCGCGCCGCGTGGAGAAGATGATGCGAGAGTCGCCGTCGCAGGACGCGTGCGGCTCCTGACGAGCAGCGGCGGCGTCAAATCGTGCGGGGCTAGGCGCGGTGGTGCGCGGGACCGGAGGCGGCCTTGTTAGGCCGCTGAGGATCACGCGCG
>DASUFI010000168.1:0-6060 GCA_036274635.1 Planctomycetota bacterium | reverse complement strand
AATGAATTCCGGTCGAGAGGCGCGGCTGGGTGAAAGCGACCTGCCGACGTCGGTGATCAGCGCCCGGCGGACGGGCACGGGTGCCGGTCACGCAGTGACCGGAGTGCAGGCGACAACCGTGGCCCGCCGGGACAAGCGCTGGCGTGCCGGGACGAATCGCTGGGTGCGGCATCGATCGCGGTGTGCCGGGCTCGCTGACAGCGCGAGTCGGCAGTTCCGTCCCTACTGGCCGCGCTTCTCGACCGGGGCGCGGCGATTGATCATTGTCGACCGCGGAGGTTGGGGGCGTGGGGTTGGACAGCGGCGGGGAAACTTGAGGGGCGGGGCCGTGGGGCCTCTGTGCGGCCGGACATGTGCGTCTGGCCGCTCAGCGGCCCCACGGACCCGCCCCGCGGGTTTCATCCGCCGCGGCTCAGCGCAGCGGCCGCGCGTCGTCCTCGGGCACCCAGCCGCGCGCGCCGGCGTCGGACTCGACCAGCCGCCAGCCGCGGCGCTCCTCCTCGGCGCGCACCAGCGTGCCGGCGCCGAGGCGGAAGAGCACCTCGCTGCCGGCGTCCGGCTCGGCGTGCCCCACCGCCGTGGGCGGGATGATGACCGCCCGCGCGCGCGCGGCGTTCCAGGCCTTGAGCGAGGCGGGCCACCAGCCGGCCGCGAGCACCAGCAGGCCGACGGCGACGGCGACCAGCACGCGCGGGGCAGGCAGCAGCCGGCGCGCCGCGAGCAGCAGCAGCGCCAGGCTCACCGCGACGCCGCACAGCGCGTCGCTCTCCGCGAGCGTGAGGTGCAGCGGCAGCTCGCGCAGCGTCTCGGTGAAGTGCGCGGCCTCGCTGCTGCCCTCGCCCAGCACGGCCCGCACGCGCGCCAGGTTCACGGCGGCCACCGCGTCGCGCGGCTCGAGCAGGCGCGCCTTGCGCAGGTGCCAGACGGCCTCGCCCCACGACTCGGCGCGCGCGGCGGCCGTGCCCGCGTCGGCGTGCAGCACGGCCGCGCGGCTGGCGTCCGGCTCGTCACGCGCGAGGTCGGCGAAGGCCGCGGCCGCCTCGCCATAGTGCTGGTCGCGGTACAGTTGCAGGGCGGCGTCGAAGTCGGCGCTCACGTGGCCGACTCCACGCGCGCCGCCAGCTGCGCGGCCTGCCGGCGCGCCGCGGCGAGGTCCAGCCCGGCGCCGCCGAAGCTGGCCGCCTCCCAGCGCCCGATGACCTCGCGTAGCTCGGCCGACAGCGCGCCGTCCGCGAGGCGCGCGGCGGCCTCCTCGGCCGACATCCCCGCCGGCGGCCCGCCCAGCCGCGCCGACAGGAACTTGCCGAAGGCCACCGCGAGATCGCGCGCGTCGCGCGCCTGCGCGAGCGACTCGTCCAGGCGCCGCCGCGCGCTGCGGCGCGCGACGAGGTCGGGGTGGCTCTCGCGCCACGAGCGCCGCCGCGCCGCCACCTCGACACCCAGCAGCACCAGCATGCCCGGCAGCGCGAACACCCAGCCCGGCGGCGGCCCGGACGAAGGCGGCGGCAGCGTCTCGCGCACGGTCTCGAGGGAGGAGAGCGTGTCGGTCTTCGACTCCAGCGTCGCGAGGCCGTCGCTGCCGCCCGGCCGCACGCTGAGCGCGAAGGGCCCCACCGACACGGACTGGTAGCTGCCGCTGTCCGGGTCGAAGAAGGCGAAGGCCAGCTCCGGCACCTGCGTGACGCGCTCGCTCTTGGGGCTCACCTGGATGTCCAGCACCTGCGTCCGCGGCAGCTTGCGCGGCGTCTTGCCGAAGATGCGGAAGTCCTCCTTGAGCTCGTCGAACTCCGGCCACTTCACGAAGTCGATGTTGCCGTCGCCGGTGAGCGTCAGCGTGATCGTGCAGGTGTCGCCCACGCGCAGCGAGCCCGGGTCCGCGGTGCCGGCGAACTTGAAGTGGCCGACGGCGTTGGTGTACGCGGCCGGGCGGCCCTCGGCGGGCGGCGCGCGCACGGTGAGCACCGGGCCGTTGCTGCGCGCGTCCACGGTGGAGGCGCGCACGACCTGGTTCATGCGGCCGCCCAGCAGCGAGAAGGGGTCGCGCGTGGGCCGCGTCTCGGTGGCCAGGCGCGCCGAGAAGCGCGAGGCGGGCAGGTGCACCTCGCCCGGCTCGACCGCCAGCATGAGGAAGGTGCGGGTGAACACCAGGCGCGAGTGGCCGCCCTCGGACTTGCGCGTCACGCGCATGCGCAGCGAGTCGGTGTAGCCGGCGAGGCGCACGCGCGTGACGTCGCCCTGCGGCTCGGGCACCTCGAGGCGCAGCAGGCCCTTGCAGTCCGTGATCCACGGCAGGTCCAGCTCGAGGCCGTCCTGCACCAGCTGGTCGGACACGCCCTCGTCCAGCGAGGCCTCGACGTCCAGCGCGAAGACCTGGCCCTGCCAGAGCTCGGTGACGTTGCTGCGCACGTCGAGCGTCACCGTGTCGGGCGCAAAGGGGCTGGCGCGCACCGGCACCGACAGCGTGCGCGAGCGGATCTCCGCGCCGCGGCAGTTCACGCGGAAGGGGCCCACGGAGAGGCGTCCCGGCTGCTCGGGCACGAGCTCGAAGTCCCACTCCGTGCGCATGGAGCGCGTGACGTGGCCGTTGATGACGCCCATCGACTGGCTCATCTGCGGGCCGGCCACCAGCGTCAGGCGCGCGTTCTGCACGCCCGGGACCTCGATGAGCGAGCAGTCGGCCGATTCCTCGCCGTCGACGGTCAGCTTCACCTGCATGACCATGCCCACCTCGCCTTCGCTCGGGACCAGGTTGAGGGCGGGCTGCGGCAGGCCGGCGGCGGGGGCCGTCGGATCCTGCGCGCCGGCGGGCACCAGCAGCGAGAGCGCGGCGAGCAGGGCCAGCACGGGGCTCACCAGTCCTTCTCCACCGCGCGGCGGCTGGCGATCTCGCGCGCCTTCTGGCGCTCGCGCGCCTCGTCCTCGAGCCGCGCCAGCTTGTCCAGCAGCCGCTGCACCTCTTCCTCGGAGAGCTCGCGCGCCGACTGCGGCTGGCCCTGCTGGTCCCTGGAGCTCGCGTCCTGCTGGTCCTGCTGCTGCTGATCCTGCGGCTTCTGGTCCTGCTGGTCCTGCTGGTCGGGCTGCTGCTGATCCTGCGGCGGCTGGTCCTGCGGCTTCTGATCCTGCGGCTGGCCGTTCGGGTCCTGCTGCTGCTTGTCCTTCTGATCCTGCGACGGGTCCTTCTGATCCTTCTGATCCTTCTGCTGGTCCTTCTGGTCCTGCTTGTCGTCCTTCTTCTGGTCGTCCTTCGGCTTGTCCTGCTCGGCGCGCTTGCGCAGCTCGTCCTCGATCTTCGCCAGCGCGTCGAGGCGGCGGTTGAGGGCGCCCACGGACTCGCGCGCCTGGGGCTCGTCCTGCAGGTCGAGGGCGGAGAGGAAGTCGTCGCGCGCCGACTCGAGGCGCGGGCGCGCGGCCTGCAGGGCCTGCAGCATCTCGGGCTGCGGGCCGTCGGGCAGGGCGGCGACGTCCGCCGGCACGCCGGCCTCGTTGAGCTGCTGCTCGCCGGCCACGTCCTGCGCGACGGCGCGGTTGAAGTGCGCGTGGTGCGCCTCGGGACCCGAGAGCGCGCGGTCGTACTCGGACAGCGCCTCGTCGATGCGGCCCGCGGCCAGCAGCGCGTCGCCGCGCGTGCAGGCCACGACGGGCGAGCCGGTCCACTCCGTGCGCGCCTGCTCCAGCAGGTCGAGCGCGCCCTGCGTGTCGCCGGCGGCCATCTTGGCCTGCGCCTCGCGCACGAGCTGGATGCCCAGCGACTCGTCGGCGCGCGCGGCGGGCGCGAGCAGGGCGGCCAGCAGCAGCGCAGCGACGACGGAGGCGGGCCTCATGCGCGCCTCCCGTCCGGTAGCACGACCCGCACGGCCAGCAGCGCCAGCGCGCCCACGAGCGCCCACTGGAAGCGGTTCACGCCCTCGCGCCGCAGGCTGCTGGCGCGCGTGACGCCCTCCATGACCGAGATGCGCTTGTCCCACAGCTCGTCCATCGGGAAGGACGTGCGCGCCGCGGACAGGAAGGCGCCGCCCGAGATGCCCGCGATGCGCTCGAGCAGCGCCTCGTCGGGCCGCGTGATGACGGGCTGGCCGTCCTTGTCGCGCACGACGTCGACGCTGCCGTCCTCGTTGCGCATCGGGATCGTGCTGCCCTCGGCGGTGCCGAAGGAGATGACGTGCACGGGCACGTTCATGGCGAGCGCGCGGTAGGCCACCTCGGTGGGCTCGGGGTCGCTGGCGTGGTCCTCGCCGTCGGTGAGCAGCACGACCACGCGCGCGCCCTCCGCCCCTTCCTGCAGCGCGTCGAGCGCCTTCTCCAGGCCCTCGCCCACCGCGGTGCCGCCGAGGCCGTTGGTGGTGGTGTCCACGTCGTCGAGGAAGACGCGGAAGCTGGTGGGGTCCGCGGTGAGCGGGCAGATGAGGCGCGCGTCGCCCGCGAAGGTGACCAGCGCCACGCGGTCGCCGCGCAGCCGGCCCAGCAGCGCGAGGATCTCGCGCTTGGCGCGCTCGAGGCGCGAGGGCGCCACGTCGGGCGCCAGCATGCTCTTGCTGGTGTCCAGCACCACGACCACGTCCACGCCGTTCTGGTGCCTCTCGCGCATCCACTCGCCCAGCTGCGGCCTGGCCAGCGCCGCGACCAGCAGGGCCAGCGCGCCGGCCAGCAGCCCGTCGCGCAGCAGCCGCCGCGCGCGCGAGAAGCCCGGCGCCAGGCGCCCCGCCTGCGCCCCGAGGAAGGCCCGCCGCCGCTTCGCCGCGCGCGACACGGCCCAGGCCGCGAAGGGCAGCAGCAGCAGCGGCACGGCCAGCCACAGCAGCACCTGCGGATCGGCGAAGCTCACGACGCGAACTCCAGCAGCGGCCCGCGGCGCAGCAGCAGCTCCAGAGCCAGCGCCACCGCGGCCGGCAGCAGCAGCCAGGGATAGAGGTCCTCGTAGTCCGTGTAGCGCACGTCCGTGCGCTTGGTGCGCTCCAGCTGGTCGATCGCGGCGTAGGTCTGCTGCAGCGCCTGGGCGTCGTCGGCGCGGAAGAAGCGCCCGCCGGTGGTCTGCGCGATGCTCTTGAGCAGGTCGTCCGCCATCGTCGGCTGCGGGAAGATGCGCCCGCCCTGCAGCAGGTTGCGCGCCGCGAACACGGTGTGGACCTTGATGCCCTGGTCCTTGCTCAGCGCCGCGGCCTCGAGCGGGTCGATCGAGTACTGGTTGTTCTCGCCGTCGGTGAGCAGCACGACCACCTTGCTCTTGGCGTCGCTGTCCTTGAGCTTGAGCGCCGCCTGCCCCAGCGCGACGCCGATGCCGGTGCCGTCCTCCTCGCTGTTGCGCTGGACGCAATGCACGGCCTTGAGGCGCTCGAGCACGCTGTCCTGGTCCAGCGTCAGCGGGCACTCGGTGCGCGGCCAGGCGGCGAAGGTGACGAGGCCGAGCCGGTCGTCGGGCCGCTGCTTGACGAACTCCGCGACCACCGCCTTCACGGCGTCGATGTTCGTGAAGCCCCTGCGCAGGCTGGAGTCCAGCATCGAGCTGCTGGTGTCCAGCACGAGCATGATGTCGATGCCCTCGGTGGCGACGCGCGACTCCTCGCGGCCCTTGAGCGGGCGCGCCAGCGCGCCGATGAGCAGCACGCCGGCCAGCAGCGCAAGCGCGCCCGGCAGCCACGCCGAGCGCGTGCGCCAGGTGGCGGGCAGGCCGGCGAGCAGCCGGTCGCTCCCGCCGTCCACCACCGGACGCGGCCGCCGCAGGTGGAAGGCCAGCAGCACGCCCAGCGGCACCAGCAGCAGCAGGAACCACGGGTCGCCGAGCACGAGGCCGAAGGGCAGGCTCATGCGGCGCCTCCCCCGCCGTTGCCGGCGGCGGCGGGCTCGGCCAGCAGCGCCGTGGTCTCCACGAAGCCCTCGGCGTCGGCCAGCAGCGCGCCCATGGACGCGGGCTCGGGCCGGTGCCGCGCGAACTTCACCAGGTCGCAGCCGGTGAGGAAGGCCGCGAGGCGGTCGCGCTGGCCCGCCAGCGCCGGGTGCGCGGCGGCCAGCGGCAGGAATTCCTCGGTCGTCTCCTCGGGCGCGTGCACGCCGAAGCGGCCCTCG
>DASUFI010000167.1:0-12698 GCA_036274635.1 Planctomycetota bacterium | reverse complement strand
AGCCGCGCAGGCGCTCCTCGATGCGCCAGCCCGTGGCGCAGGGATCGCCGTGGTCGGGGTCCGGCTGCAGGCGCGTGTCCGCGCGGCGGCGCCGGGACAGCGGCACGTCCACGCGGCCCGCGTCCTCGTCCGGCGTGCCGCGCGCCACGGCCAGGTACTCCACGCGCAGCCGGCTCTCGCGCAGCTCCGCGACGAGGCGCCCCTCCGCCGCGGCGGACAGCGCGGCCGGCACCACGCCCGAGGTGTCCTTGTCCAGGCGGTGCAGGACGCGCGCGCCCGGCACCTGCTCCGCGAGGCGCTCCACCGTGGACTCGCCGCCATGGCGGCTCTCGCCGAAGGGCAGGCCGGCGGGCTTGTCGGCCACGACGAGCTCCGCGTCGCGGTAGAGCAGCGGCAGCGTCGGCGGCAGGCCGCGGCGCAGCTCCGCGCGCGCGATCTCGATCTGCACCAGGTCGCCCTCGCGCACCGTGCAGCCCGCCAGCGCCGGCTCGCCGTTGAGCAGCACCTGCCGAGCGCGCGCGGCGGACACCAGCGCCTTGCGGTCCAGCGGCCCGGCCACGGCGTCGAGGAAGTCGAAGAGCGAGAGCCCCTTGTGCTGGCGGTCGACCTCGAAGATCTGCTCGGGGTCCGGCTCCTCGCCGTCCTCGTCGGTCACTCGATGTGAAGGGCCCACAGGTTGGTGATGTTGCCGACTTGGCCGCCCGCTGTGAAGGACACGGCCTGCATGACCACGCGCACGCCGTGCAGGACGGGGTCGTTGGGCAGGTCGGCGGCCAGGATGACGTTGCCCGTGGGAGGCAGCGCCAGCGACAGCAGGGCCTGCAGGGCCGGCGCAAGGGCGTCCGCCGTGATGACGTGGCCTCCCTTGATGTGGATCAGGCGCTCGTCGAGGGAGAGGACCAGCAAGGCCGCGGGGTCCGGGCCGTCCGGCATGTCCAGCCGGAGCTGGGCCGGGTTGCCGATGAGGGCCGGCTCGGGCGAGCTGCTCAAGTCCCCCAGCCAGGGCTCGGATTGGACGTTGGCGTCCAGGGTCGCGAAGCCCGGCACGTCGGGCAGCAGCGAGTCGGTGACGGGGGCGCTGTCCACGCCCTTGATGAGCGATCCATCCAGCGGCAGGGTCAGGTAGCCGGGCGGCTGGTCGAAGCCGGTGAGCTCGAGCTCGTAGCCGAGCGCGTCGGCGCTGTCGGCGGTGAGGTGCAGCGGAACGGCGTCGCCCTGCGACGCCTCGCCGCCGGCCAACGTGACCTGCGCGGCGTTCTCGACGGCCGTCAGCAGCAGCGTCCCCGTGGCGGGCACGCTCGTGCCTGCGTACCACGTGAAGGCGCCCTCGACCGCCTGCGTGGCCTGCGTGAAGGAGACGGCCCCGGAATCGTCGAGCTGAGCGTGGAAGGACAGCGGCCAGCGCACCACCGACTTGCCGGTGAAGAAGTCGAAGAGCTGCGTCTCGTCCAGCACGGACCAGCTGTGAGGGTCGGCCGTGCCGCTGACGGGGTGCGCCTCGGCCGCGCCGCCCGCCGCCGTCACCAGCCCGGCCAGCGCGGCGCCCATGCCCGGCGGGTTCTCGACGATCGGGTCGGCCACGTCCCAGGTGAGCCACAGCGGCGTGGTGTCGAGGTTGTCGCCCATGGCGATCTTGGCGTCGAGCGTGCCCGGCGCGGGCAGGTAGCTGCCCGGCGTGAAGTACAGCGTCGAGACCTGCTGGTAGGCGAAGGGAAAGGCGGACGGCGGGCCGCCGAAGTTGTAGGGGTTCTCCATGAGCGTCTTCTGCGCCGGCGGCGCGAGCGCGTAGGTCTCGGTCCAGTCGCCGGTCATGCTCACGGTGCCGACGGCGGCGATCATGAGGCCCGCGGGGTCGCGGTGGCGCGAGGCGAAGCTGGTCACGCAGCCGCCGCCCATCGAGAAGCCCACCATGTAGAGGCGCTCCTCGTCGACGTTGAAGTTGTCCAGCATGTACTGGATGCCGGCCTGCGCGTTCTGCTGGCAGATGGGGGAGCCGAAGAGCTGGTCGTCGATGCCCGTGACCGAGAGGTAGATCCAGTTGCGGGCGTTGCACTCCTCGTCCACGGTGGACAGGTTGCTCACCGAGAGCGCCGACTGCCCGTAGCCGTGCCAGGCGATGACCATGGGATGTGGCGGGCCCGCCGCGCTGTAGCCGTCGGGCAGCTGGTACCAGATGAGCTCGGGCTTGCCCGTGCCGGTCTGCGTGCCGTTCAGCGTGACCGTCACGAGCGAGGCGTCAGCGGCGCCGTCGCCCGCGCCGGGCGGCACGAGGCGGTCGGCGAAGAACAGCGAGTTGCGCGGGCCTGCATCCGCCGGCGGCAGCTCGGGCAGGCCGAGGTCGCCGACGAGGGCGTGCACGCGCGCGCGCTCGGCCGCCTCGCCGTCGAGGCCCGGCGCGCGGGGTGCGAGCTGCTGGGCAGCAGCCGACGAGGCCGACAGCGCCGCAACCAGGAAGATGGCCGCGCACACGCTTCGCATGCAAGCTCCTCGGATGACCCCGCACGGTGCCGGCACGGGGATCCGGGGGTCGGTGTGCCCGCCGGACCAGCCAGTCTACCCGCGGCGCACTGAACCGGCCAGTCGGGCGCGCGGTGCGCGCGCGCCGCCGGCCCGCTACTGCACGTCGAAGCGGAAGGGGTTGCTCGCCCCGCTGATGACGGCTCCCGGGCCCTGCACGATGGCCTGCAGGAAGACCCACGCGCCCGACAACTTGCCGTTGCCCGGGATGGTGCTCTGCAGCTTCACGTTTCCCGAGGCGTCGAGCGGCACGGGCATCAGCACGAAGGGCGGCACAGGCTCGACGAGCAGCAGGTGCCCGCTGCCGAAGGGCAGCTCGTCGAGGCCGACGCCGGCCACGAGCCAGGCCATCTTGGCGCCCATGGCCGCGTCGATCTTCACGGCGACCGGCGAGCCCGTCAGCGCGGGATCGGGCGCGACGGCCAGCGTCGCGTCCCAGGTCCGCGGCTGCACGTGGAAGCTGACGCTCTTGGTGACCGCCAGCAGCAGGCCCGCGCCCGCCGGCTCGTACTCGAAGCCCGGCACCACGTGGCCCTGCTTGTTCAGCGCGTAGCCTGCGGCCGGCGCCGCGTCGAAGACGCCCGTCTGGAAGCCCGCCGCGTCGGCCGCTCCGGCCGAGATGTCCCACGGGCCCGGCGCGGCCGGCGCGACCAGCACCCGGTCCGCACCCTTCACGTCGTGCACGGCGACGGCCGTGCCGCTCGGGTCGGCCTCGCCGCGCACCCAGGCGAAGGCCTGCGGGTCGCGCGGCTCGACGTGCATCCACGCCACGTCGCGCTCGTCGTCCACCAGCGCCGTCACGGCGCCGGGCAGCGGCTGGGCGACGTGCGCGGCGAGGAAGTCGCACAGCGCCGTCTCGTCCAGCACGGCCCAGCTGTGCGTGGCGGGCAGGCCGGTGTCCGGGTCCGTGGTGCCGCTCACGGGCACGGCCTGCACCGTGTCGCCGTACGAGCCGAGCAGCGCCGCGAGGTGCACGCTCTGCTTCGGGAGGTAGCCGATCGTGTCGCCCGTGTCCCACGTGATCCACGCAGGCGTGGCGTGCAGGTTCTGCGCCATCGCGAACGAGTCCAGCGCCGTCCCGGGCGCGGGCGGGTAGGTGTCGGGATCGAAGTACAGCGTCGAGCTGCGCTGGTAGGCGAAGAGAGAGAAGCTCGGCGGCCCGCCGAAGTTGAAGGGGTTCTGCAGCCAGGTGCGCGTGGCGGGCTCGAGCCACCACGTCTGCGTCCAGTCCATGCTGGCGGACACCGTGCCCAGCGCCGCGACGACCGGGCCGTCCGGGTCGCGATGCCGGGCCGCGAAGTTGGCCACGCACCCGCCGCCCGCCGAGAAGCCCACCATGTACAGGCGGCTGTCGTCCAGCTCGATCTGCGTGTGCATCCACGCGATGGCGGCCGCCACGTTCTGCTGCGCCAGCGGCGGGCCGAAAAGCTTGTCGTCGATGCCGGTCACCGCGAGGTAGGCCCAGCCGCGCGCATCGCACTCCTCGTCCAGCGTGGTCTGGTCGCTGACCGTCGCGGCCGACGAGCCGAAGCCGTGCCACGCGACCAGCAGCGGCACAGGTCCTGCCGGCGACTGCGGCAGCGCGTACTGGATCCCCTCGGGCTTGCTCGTGCCCGTGACCGAGGTGGGAAGCACCGCGTCCACCAGCGGGCTCGACGCGGGCACCATGCCCTGCGGCGCCGCGCCCTGGCCCACGCGCACGCGGTCCGCGTACAGCATGGTGTTGCGCGGCGACAGCGCCGTCAGCGCCGGAAGCGGTGGCAGGTCATCGAGCGTCGGCGCCGGCCCGCGCGCCGGCAGCACCTGCACGTCCTGCGCCGCGGCGCGCGAGGCCAGCGCGCTGGCCAGCAAGCCGGCGGCGAGGGCGAGCTGGGGACGCACGGAGGCCATTCGGGCTGGATCGACCGGAGCCGCCGGTCGCCTTGAACGGGGGGGGGGGCCTCCCAGACGTCGGGGGGGCCTCGGCTCCGACGCCGCGGGCCGAGCCGAGGAGCCCGTCGAGGGCGCTCCCGGATGGGGCGCCCGTCGCGGGGCGGCGATTCGCCGCAGGGCCGGCGACGAAGAGTCGGCGCGAAGGACGCGCCTGCCGCGCCGAATGACGTCTTCGACGGGCTCCCGGGCCGTCGGCACCCCCGGCAAGCTGCTCGGCGGGCCCCGCGTGGCCGCGGGTTGCCTGCAGGATCGACGGCCGGGCCGCGCGGCCCCCCGGCCTCACGGCTCCGGCGCCGCGACCAGCGGACGGCTGGAGACCACGCCCAGGCCGCGCCGCAGCACGATCTGCCGCCCGAAGGCCAGCGCGGAGGCATCCAGCACCTCGCGCGCGCCGCCGTTCCAGCGCACCTCGGCCGAGCGCACCGGGCCAGTGCCCGCCACGTGCAGCCGCGCGTCGGACGCGGCCTGGAAGCCGCGCGAGGACAGCACCTGGCTCACGCGTGGGCCATCATCGAGGCGCAGCCTGAGCGTCGCGCCGAGAGGCGTGCCGACCGGGTCCTGCAGCCTGATCAGCATCTGGCGCTGCGGCGCGTCCGTGCGGTTGACGTACACGCGCGGGCTGGCGTCCAGCGTCAGCACCACGAGGTCCAGGTCGCCGTCGCCGTCGAGGTCGCCGCGCGCCGACGCGCGGCCCGCCCAGCGCGCGTTCTCGGGGAAGGAGTCGCCCGCGAAGCGCCCGCCGCGCTCGCCGCGGAAGAGCTGCGAGCGCTGGCGCCAGCTCGTGCCCGTGTCGGGCAGGTCCGCCTGCATGTACACGTGGCCGTTGCTGGAGGCGATGTCCTCCCAGCCGTCCGCGTCGAAGTCCGCCAGGTGCAGGCCCCAGGCCAGCATCGGGCGGCTGGTTTCCGTCAGCCCGGCGCCGGCCCCTGCCTCGCGGAAGAGCAGGCCGCCGTCCTCGCGGAACAGGCCCAGGCCCTCGTCGGGGAAGCCGCCCAGCACGAGGTCGAAGTCGCCGTCGCGGTCGAAGTCGCCCAGGTCCACGCTGGGCCCCGCGTGCGCGAAGGCGGCGGCGGTCGCGTCGCCGCCGAGCGCGCTCTTGTCGGCAAAGGTGCCGTTGCCCTGGTTGACCAGCAGCGCGTCGGGCTGCGCGTCGTTGGCGAGGTACAGGTCCGGCCAGCCGTCGTCGTTCAGGTCCGCGAAGAGCACGCCCAGCGTCGCGGCCGGCGGCACGGCGCGGATGCCGCTCGTGTCGCTGGCGTCGATGAAGTTGCCGGCGCCGTCGCCCAGCAGCAGCACGTCGAGCTGCGGAGGCAGGCCGGCCGGCCCGCACGGCACGTCATGGCCCTTCCAGGTGCAGGGCGCGCCGTCGGGCAGTGCGCGCGGCGGGGCCGCGGGGTCGAGATCGACGTAGCGCGCGAGGTAGGCGTCGAGGTCGCCGTCGCCGTCGGCGTCCGCCAGCGCCACGCTCGTGGTCCAGTCGCGCGTGGAGAGGTGGCCCGGCAGCTCCCGGCGCTCGAAGCGCGGCGCGCCGCCGGCCGGCGTGCGGTTGAGGAACAGCGCATCCTCGCCGAAGCCGCCGATGAGCACGTCGGGCCGGCCGTCGCGGTCCACGTCGCCCACGGCCACGCCGGTGGGCCAGCCGTTCATGCGCAGGCCGGTCGCGCCGGGCACGGACTCGAAGCGCGGCGCGCCGTCGCGCACGCCGGTGTTGATGAGCAGGTGGTGGCTCACCTGCCGCTTGGTGGCCACGCGCTCACGGGTGCTGCCGTCGACCAGCAGCAGGTCGAGGTCGCCGTCGCCGTCGACGTCGAGCAGGGCGAGGCCGTTGCCGTGCAGGTCGAGCAGCGTCTGGTCCGCGCCGCGCGCGCCGCTCTCCAGGGCGATCTCGGCGCCGCACTCCACGCGCTCGAACAGCGGGCGCGCCGAGCCGCCGCACGCGGCCAGGCCGAGGCAGGCGCTCAGCAGCAGGGCGGCGGGCGGCCGGCGGCACATGCCGCCACGATACGCGCGGGAAGCCGGCGACCAGAGGCCTTCCGGCGCTCAGCCGATGTCCAGCAGCCAGAGGTTGCTGATCGAGTTCAGGCCGACGCTGTCCACGAAGACGCCCTGCATGAGCACCTCCAGCCCCGTGAGGCTGGGGTCGTTGGGCACGAACGCCGGCACGTCGAGCTTGCCGGCGGGCCCCAGCACCAGGCTGATCAGGAAGGTGGGCGGGCCCAGCGCCACGAGCACCTTGTGGCCGTGCGTCTTGGTCAGCGCCTGGTCGAAACCCACCAGCAGGATAACCAGCGTGGCGGCATCGGGCGCGTCCAGGGCCAGGTTGATGCTGGTGCCCAGCGGCGCGGGCTCGGGCGAGGAGCTGAGGTCGGCGATGTAGCCGCTGTCCGTCATGAGGTCGACCGAGGTCGAGCCGAAGCCCTGCAGCGGCGTGATGAGCCCTTCCTGGAAGGGGTCGGACTCCGTGCCATCGAGCAGCGCGCCCGAGGCGGGGTCCTGCAGCCAGGCCGGCGGCGCGGCCAGGTCGTCGATCTGCAGGTCGCTGGGGAGGGGATCCGTGGAGCTGGCCGAGATGTTCACCTTGCCCGGGCCGAGGATGCCCGCGGCGTCCACGTGCACCTGCAGGTTCTCGGCGTTCTGCACGTCGGAGACGATCACCTTGCGCAGACCCACGTCGGCGATGCCGTTGACGTGCGAGAAGGAGCCGGGCGTGCGCTGCGTCAGCTGCGCCCACGACACCTGCGTGCTGCCGTCGTACAGCCCCTCGAAGGCCAGCGGCGCGCGGTTGACCGCCTTGCCTTCGAAGAAGGCGAAGAGCCCCACCTCGTCGAGCACCAGCCAGCTGTGCGGCGGCGAGACGCCGGTGACCGGATGGCTCTCGAAGACGCCTCCCAGCCCGGCCAGCACGCCCAGCAGCACCGGCTGCTCGCTCGCGACGCCGGTGGTGGGGTCGCCGAGGTCCCAGGTGACGTAGGTGGGCGTGCTGCCGAGGTTCTGCCCCATGCTCAGAGGCAGCTGCAGCACGCCGGGCAGCGGCGGGTAGCTGTCCGGCTGGAAGTGCAGCGTGCTGGACTGCTCGTAGGCGAAGGGCTCCTGCGTCGGCGTGCCGCCGAAGTTGTACGGGTTGATGAGCAGGTCCTTGATGGCCGAGTTGCCCATGTTGTACTCGAGCACCCAGTCCATCGTGCCCGAGACGACGCCGAGTGCGGCGATCATGATGCCGTGCGGGTCGCGGTGGCGCGCGACGTAGTTGCACACCACGCCGCCGCCCATCGAGAAGCCCACCATGTACAGGCGGTCGGGGTCGACGTTGAAGTTGTCCAGCACCCACTGGATGGCGGCGGACGTGTTCTGCTGGCTGATGGGCGAGCCGTAGAGCTGGTCGTCGATGCCCGTGGGCGCCATGTAGAACCAGCCGTGGATGTTGCAGACCTCGTCGATGATCGAGGACGTGGCCACGCTCTTTGCCGACTGGCCGAAGCCGTGGTAAGCGATGACCATCGGCAGCGGCGGGCCTTCCGGGTCGTAGCTGCCCGGCACCTGGTACTGGAAGCTCTCGGCCTTGTCCGTGCCCGTGCCGTCCGGGCCGGCGGGAATGAAGCCCGTGAACATCTGGCCCGGGCCGCCTTCCGGGCCGGCCGGCGGCTGCTCCTGCGGCACCGGCACACGGTCGGCGAAGTACATGCTGTCGAGCGGGCTATCGGCCGTGAGCGGCGCGAGCGGCGGCAGGCCGAGGTCGCCCGTGAGCGCGATGCGGCGCTCGCGGATGGCGGCATCGACGGCATCGAGGCGCGGCGCGGCCTGCTGGGCCGCGGCCAGGCCCGCGAGGATGAGGAGGCCAGCGAGAGGACGAGCCACGGTCGGCATGCGGGGGTGATCGACCAGGGGGAGAGAGCCGGGCGGACCGCCTAGTCTACTGGGCCTTTCCCGACACGGCCAGGCGAGCCGGGGTGGCCCGCCGGCGCCAGGAACCGCGCGGCCGCGCGCGGGACGCGGCGCGGCACGACGCTACAGTGTCGACCCCCCGCGAGGAGGAGCCGTGTTCGACCTGCGCAGCGACACCGTGACACGTCCGACGCCCGCCATGCGCGCGGCCATGGCGGCGGCCGAGGTCGGCGACGACGTCTTCGGCGAGGACCCCACGGTCAACCGCCTGCAGCGACACGCGGCCGACCTCTTCGGCAAGGAGGACGCGCTCTTCATCCCCTCGGGCACGATGGGCAACCAGATCTCGCTGGGCGCGCTGACGCGGCCGGGCGAGGAGGTCATCGTGGAGGAGCGCGCGCACGTCCTGCTCAACGAGGGCGGCGCGGCGGCGCGCTGGTGGGGCGTGCAGCTCAGCACGGTGCACGGCGAGCGCGGCTGCCCGCGCGACGAGGACGTCGAGCGCGTCATCCGCAGCCCCGACGTGCACCACCCGATCACGTCCGTGCTCTCGCTCGAGAACACGCACAACTACGCCGGCGGCGCGGTGCTGCCGCAGGCGCGCGTCGACGCGCTGGCAGCGCTGGCGCGCGGCCGCGGCCTGCGGCTGCACATGGACGGGGCGCGCGTCTTCAACGCCGCCGTCGCGAGCGGCCTGCCGGTGGCGCGCATCGCACGCGACATGGACGCCGTCTCGCTGTGCCTCTCCAAGGGGCTCGGCGCGCCGGTGGGCTCGCTCGTCGTGGGCTCGCGTGACCTGGTCGCCACGGCGCGGCGGCTGCGCAAGGCGCTGGGCGGCGGCATGCGGCAGGCGGGCGTGCTGGCGGCCGCGGGCCTGCTCGCGCTTGAGGAAGGGCCGGCCCAGCTGGCCGCCGACCACCGCCGGGCGCGCTCCTTCGCGGAGGAAGTCGCGCGCCTGCCGGGCGTGGAGCTGGACGCGCGCGGCATCGAGACCAACATCGTCTTCGTCACCACGCGCGGCGACGCGCGCGTCGCCGAGCAGGCCTTGCGCGAGCGCCACGTCCTCGCCATCGCCCTCGATCCGCAGCGCGTGCGCTTCGTCTTCCACCGCGACGCGGGCGACGACGCGCTCGAGGCCGCCGTGGCCGCCTGTCGCGCCGTCTTCCGCTGACCTCGCCCCTCCCGCCGGGGAGCCGGCGCGTGATACGGTGGGCCTTCCTTCCGGCCCCGTTCGAGGTTCGCTCGTGAACACCCGGCACCTGCCGTCGCTGCTGCTGGCCGTCCTCGCTTTCGCCTGCGCGAGCGAGTCCCCGACGCTCGGCAAGCAGCCTTCCGCCGCGGTCGCGCAGTCCGTGGTCACCCAGCCGCCGGCTGCTCAGCCGACGGCGCCCGTGCAGCCCGCCGCGCCAGCGCCGCCGGCGCCGTCCGCGGTCACCGCGAAGTCTGCGCCGACCGCCCCGCCGCCCGCTGCCTCTCCCGCGCAGCCCGCCGCGACGGCCGCCGCCACGTCGGCACCGCGTGTCGCCGGCCAGGCCCGCCCGTGGGAGCATCAGAGCTCGGACGTGCCGCCCAACCCGCGCGTGCACTTCGGCCAGCTCGACAACGGGCTGCGCTACGCGTGGATGTCCAACGGCGAGCCGAAGCAGCGCTGCTACATCCGCCTGCACGTGGACGTCGGCAGCCTGTCCGAGACCGACAGCCAGCAGGGCATGGCGCACTTCCTCGAGCACATGGCCTTCAACGGCAGCGAGCACTTCGCGCCAGGCACCCTGGTGGAGTGGTTCCAGCACCACGGCATGGCCTTCGGCGCGGACAGCAACGCCAGCACGGACTTCAGCCAGACGGTCTACATGCTCGATCTGCCCACCAGCGACGAGACCTCGCTGCGCGAGGGGCTCACCTTCCTCCGTGACGTGGCCGGCGGCCTCTCGCTGCTGCCCGACGAGGTGCACTCCGAGGTCGGCGTCATCGACGGCGAGGAGCGCGAGCGGGACAGCCCCGACTTCCGCGTGGGCGTGGCCGACCTCAAGGACGCCTTCGCGGGCACGCGCGTCGCGGAGCGCATCCCCATCGGCATCAAGGACGTGCGCCTGGCCTTCACGGCCGACGGCGTGCGCGACTTCTGGCAGCACTGGTACCGCCCCGAGAACATGACGCTCGTCGTCGTGGGCGACCTCGGCCCCGCGGATCCGGGGCCGATGATCAAGCAGATGTTCGGCGACCTGGCCGTGCCGCCGACGCCGCCCGACAGCGAGCCGCCGCTGGGCACGCCCGCCGCGAAGGACGACGTCTTCGTGCTGCACAGCGACGAGATCCCCCTCGTCACGCTCACCGCCGCGCGCTGGAAGCCATGGGAGGACGAGCCGCAGACGAAGGCCGAGATGGTGGAGGACCTGCCGCGCGACTACGCGCGCCGCATCGTCAACCTGCGCTTCCGCGAGCTGGCCAAGAAGCCGGACGCGCCCTTCCTCACGGCGCGGCTGGGCGAGGCCGGCGGCCTGCGCGTGGCCGAGGGCGAGGACCTCACGGTCGTGGCCAAGCCCGAGCAGTGGCAGCCGGCCCTGGCCGCGGGCGAGCAGGAGCTGCGCCGCGCGCTGGAGCACGGCTTCCGCCAGCAGGAGCTGGACGAGGTGCGCAAGGACGCGCTGCGCGCGCTGGACGAGGCCGTCGAGAGCGAGCCCACGCGCACCAGCCAGAGCTTCGCCCAGGAGATCCTCGCCGCCGCCGAGGCGCGCGTGATCCCGACCACGGCCGCGACCGACCGCGAGATCCTGCGGCCGGCCATCGAGGCGCTCACCGTCGAGGGCTGCCGCGACGCGCTGCGCAAGGCGTGGAGCGAGGGCCACCTGCGCCTCTCGGCCGTGGGCGGCCTGGACCTCGGCGCCGACGGCGAGGCGCAGCTGTCGGCCGCGTGGGAGGCCAGCGAGAAGGTGGAGGTGGCGCCACCGCCCGAGCTCTCGGAGCTGGCCTTCGCCTACGCCAGCCGCGAGGAGGACGCCGGCAAGGTGGCCACCAGCGAGCCGGTCGCCGACCTCGAGCTGCTGCGCGCGCGCTTCGAGAACGGCGTGCTGGTCACCATCAAGCCCACCACCTTCAAGGAGCGCCAGGTGCTCGTCTCGGCGCGCCTCGGCCAGGGCCTGCTCTCGCTGCCGCCGGACCGCAGCGCGCTGGCCTTCATGACGGGCGAGGTCTTCACCCAGGGCGGCCTGGGCAAGCACAGCCAGGACGAGCTGCGCCGCCTGCTCGCCGGGCGCGAGGCGGGCATGTCCTTCGACGTGGGGCAGGACGCCAGCATCCTGAGCGGCAGCACGACGCCCGACGACCTGCTGCTGCAGCTCGAGCTCATGTGCGCCTACATCAAGGACCCGGGCTGGCGCCCCGAGGCTCTGGACCAGGCGCGCCGCAACCTCGGGCCCATGTTCGACGAGCTCGCGCACCGGCCCGACGGGCCGCTGCAGCTCTCCTTCCTGACGCAGCTGCACGGCGGCGATCCGCGCTTCGGCCTCCCGCCGCAGCGCGAGCTGGCGGCCGTGGAGATCGCCGACATGCGGTCGTGGCTCGACCCGCAGCTGGCGTCCGCGCCCATCGAGCTGGTCATCGTGGGCCAGGTCGACGCACAGGCCGCGCTGGCCGCCGCCGCGCGCACCTTCGGCGCGCTGCCGCCGCGGGCCGCGCCGCAGGACGTCTCCGCCAACCTCGCCGTCAAGCCGGCCACCGGCCTGCACGAGGACGCCACGATCAGCACCGAGGTGCCACAGGCGCTGCTCTTCGTCGCCGTGCCCACCAGCGACGGCCGCGACCCCACGCTGCGCCGCCAGCTGAACCTGCTGGGCGGCGTGGTGCGCGACCGCCTGCGCGTCGAGGTGCGCGAGAAGCTGGGCACGTCCTACTCGCCCAACGCCGCCAGCCAGGTGAGCCAGGTCTTCCCCGGCGTCGGCTTCCTCATCATGCAGGCCATGTCCGACCCCTCGCAGTCCGACACCGTGCTGCAGGCCTGCCTCGCCGTCACGGACTCGCTGGCGAAGGACGGCGTCACGGCCGAGGAGCTCGAGCGCCAGAAGACACCGGTTCTCGCGCAGGTGCGCGACCAGCTGCGGCGCAACAACTTCTGGCTCTCGGTGCTGTCCGACAGCCAGACGCGCGCCGGCGCGCTGGACGAGATCCGACGCCTCGAGGCGGACTACCAGGGCGTCAGCGCAGAGCAGCTCACGGAGCTGGCGAAGAAGTGGCTGTCGCGCGACCGCGCCAGCTGGATCGTGGTGAAGCCCGAGGCGACGGCTGCGCCCGCCGCGCCCGCGGGCACCGCACCGCCGCCGGCGGGAGGCTAGGAGCCCGTCGAAGAAGTCATTCGGCGCGGAAGGCGCGTC
>DASUFI010000166.1:0-5376 GCA_036274635.1 Planctomycetota bacterium | reverse complement strand
CGAGCCCCTTGGCGATCATCTGCGTCCCCATCAGGATGTGGACGTGGCCGGCGCGGAAGGCATCGAGCACGCGCTCGTGGCTGCCGGGCCTTGTCATCGTGTCCGAATCCATCCGTTGGCAGACGAAGCCGGGGAACTTCTCCTCGATCTCGGCCTGGAGTTTCTCGGTGCCAAGCCCCTGATAGCGCATCGTGGGCTGCGAGCACGCCGGGCATTTCTGGAAAGGCGCGGTCTCGAAGCCGCAGTAATGGCACATCAGCGACGACTTCGTGCGGTGGAAGGTCAGCGCGAGGTCGCAATTGGCACACTGCGCCACGTGGCCGCACGCCTGGCAATGCACGTGGGTGCTGAAGCCGCGGCGGTTGAGGAGCAGGATGATCTGGCCCTTCTCCTTAAGCGTCTTGTTCATCGCCGCTTCAAGCGTGGGACCGATGGCGAAGTGCTTGCCGGTCGGCTTCGGCTCGTGGCGCAGATCGACGATCTTCACCTTCGGCAGCGGCCGGTCCTCGACGCGGCTGGGCAGGCTCAGGAGCGTGTAGTTGCCGCGGGCCGCGTTCGACCAGCTTTCGAGACTCGGCGTCGCCGAACCCATGAGGATCGGGATGCCTTCGAGCCGGGCGCGCATCACGGCCACGTCGCGGGCGTGGTAGCGCGGCGTCGATTCCTGCTTGAAGGTATGTTCGTGTTCCTCGTCGATGACGATGAGCCCGAGCTTGCGCGTCGGCGCGAACACCGCGCTCCGCGCACCGACGACCACCTGCACGTGGCCGCTCGCCACGCGCCGCCAGTAGCCCCCGCGCTCGGCGTCGGTGAGGTGGCTGTGCAGCACGGCCACGCGCTCGAAGCGCTCGCGGAAGCGGCGCACGGTCTGCGGCGTGAGCGAGATCTCGGGCACCAGCACGATGCCCTGCCGGCCGGCGGCCACGCACTCGGCCAGCGTCTGCAGGTAGACCTCGGTCTTGCCGCTGCCGGTAATGCCGAAGAGCAGGAAGGCCCGGCCCGCGCCGGCGCCGCCCGGGCCGGTGGCGAAGGCGCGCTCCAGCGCCGACACGAGCGTGGCCTTGCACGCCTGCTGCTCCGGCGTGAGCTCCAGCGGCTGCGTGGGCGCGACGTCGCGTCCCAGCAGCGGTTCGCGCTCGGCGCGCGCGAGCCGCAGCGTGCACAGGCCGCCGCGAACGAGGCTGTCGAGCGGCGAGCGGCTGACGTGCGCCAGGTTCATGAGCTCGCGCACCGGCAGCGCGCCGCCGCGCTCGGCCAGGATGCGCAAGGCGCGCGCCTGCTTCTCCCGGCGGGCCTGCAGCTCGTCCACCTGCGGTCGCACGAGACGCGGGTCCTGCAGCAGCACGATCTCCTCGATGGAGCGACCGGCGCGGCCGGACTTCACGGCGGGCGGCAGCGCGGCGTCGAGGGCCTCGCCCCACGAGCAGCCGGTGGCGGTGGCCACCCACGCGGTGAGCTGCAGGATGTCCGGGCCCGCGACGGGCTCGTCGTCGAGCAGGCGCAGCAGGGGCTTGGAGGCCACGCCGGGCGGCGGCGGCTGATCGTCGACGCCCACGGTGGTGGCGGCGAGGCGCTGGCTGCCGAAGGGCACGAGCACGCGCACGCCGGGCACCACGCGACGGGCGAGCTCGGGCGGCACCTCGTAGGTGAACAGGCCCGACACCGGGAGCGGCGGCGCGACGCGCGCGAAGCGGCCCACGGGCGTCAGCCGCCGGGCTGGCCGTGCGCGGCGACGGGCTCGTGGCAGGCGCACGGCGAGGCCTGGCAGCGCGGGCAGCCGGCCGCGTACTTGGCCGCGGCCGCCGCCTGCACGTCCACGCCGTGCATGCTGGCCAGGGTGCACAGCCAGGCCAGCACGTCGGCGAACTCGGCCTCCAGCTCCGCGCGCCGCCCGCGGCGCAGGGCACGCGAGAGCTCGCCCACCTCCTCGCTGAACCACATGAAGGTGCCGGCGGTGCCGCGGGCGCTGTCCTTCTCGCCGTAGATGCGCTCGATGAGCTGCTGGAAGTCGCGGATGGTCATGACGGGGTGCCTCCATCCTGCAGTCGGCCCAGGGTGAGCAGCGTGACGGAGTCCGTGAGCGGCGCCTCCCCGCGGAACTTGCGCACGATGGCGGCCATGCGGGAGGTGAAGGTCTCGGCCGGGTGGACGGCCTCGCGCCGCACGAGGGCCGCGAAGCGCTCCTCGCCCAGCGCGCTGCCGTCCGCCCCGTTCACGCGGGTGACGCCCGGGGTGTAGAGCACGGCCCGGTCGCCCGGCTGCAGCGGGATGCGCAGCACCTTGAGCGTGCTGTCGAAGACGGGCCCCTTGTCCAGGCCCATGGCGATGCCCTCGCTGTGCACGGCCGTGAGCTTGCCGTCGCGCACCAGCAGCAGCGGGGCGTGGCCGGCGTTGGCCACGGTGAGGGTGTGGGCGCGCGGGTCGAGGATGGCCAGCAGCACGGTCACGTACATGCCGCGGCGCAGGTCGGGCGAGAGCAGGGCGTTGGCCTCGCGCAGGATCGTGCCCGGGTCGGCCTCGCGCCCGGCCAGCGCGGCCACGAAGCTGCGTGCCATGGCCATGACCATGGCCGCCGGCACGCCGCTGCCCGAGGCCGAGGCCACCAGGAAGCCGCGGCGCCCCCCGGGCATCTCGAACACGTCGTAGTACTCGCCCGCGAGCTGCGTGGACGTCTCGTGGTGGCCGGCGGCGTCGTAGCCCGGCACCGTCGGCAGGCGCGCCGGGAAGAGGCTGGCCGCCACCTCGCCGGCCACGGTCATCTGGTGGCGGCTGGCCTGGGTCTCGCGCTCGGCCTCGGCGGCCGCGGCGAGCTGCTGGGTGAGCTCGTCGAAGCTGCGGGCCAGCGCGCCGATCTCGTCGTTGCTGTGCGGGCGCGTGCGGTGGCTCAGGTCGCCGTTGGCCACCGTGCGCACGTCCTCGGCCAGCAGGCGCACCGGCCGCATGAACCACACGCCCACGAGGCCCGCCAGCACCGCACCCACGCCCACCACCACCAGGGCGACGAGCGCGAGGCGCTTGGCCAGGCCGCCGATCACGTCGTCGACGCCCTCGACGTTGACGTAGACGCGCACCTCGCCCTGCGGCGCGCCGTCGCGGTCGAGGATCGGGTAGGTGCCCAGCACGGCGCGCATCTCGCGGTCGCCCAGGCGCAGCACGCCCTCGGCGGCCGAGCCCTCGGCCACGTCCAGCGCCGGCTGACCGGGCGTCTCGCGGAAGGACAGGTCCGAGGAGATGCCGATGTAGGAGCTGCACAGCAGGTGCCGCCGCTCGGGCGGCCCCATCAGCACCTCCACGGCCTCGACGCGGCCGTGCTTGAGCGTGAGCCGGTAGAGGCGCTCGCTGTTCCACTTGCGCGTGGCCAGCATGTCCTTGCTGCGCAGCCTGGCCTCGCGCTCCTCCTTGGTCATGCGGTCGACCTGGATCTGCAGGTCCTCGGGCGAGAGGCCCTGCCAGGGGGTGCCGAAGTACTCGCTCCAGGCGTCGAGCGGCGCGGCCGCGGCCACGAAGGCCGTCTCCCAGGCCGCGCGGCGGATCTGGTCGCGCACCGCGTCGCCCACGAAGGGCTGCACGGCCACCGAGAAGACGACGACGATGAGCGCGGCGAGCACCGCCGTGAGCAGCGCCATCTTGAGCGCCAGCGGCATGCCGAAGCGGCGCCGCGGCTCGTGCCGCGCCTCGCGCGCGGTCTCGCCGGCCCGTGACTTGGCCATCACCCGCTCCGGCGCCGCGTCAGCCGAGCCAACCGGCGGCACGCGCCGCCATGATGCCCGCCGCCGCCAGCGCGCCCGCCGCCAGATCGTCGGCCATGATACCGACGCCCCCCGGCAGCTCCTCCAGCCGCCGCAGCGGCCAGGGCTTGCCGATGTCCAGCGCGCGGAAGAGCGCGAAGGCCAGGCTGGCGCCCCGCAGCGGCAGCGGCGCGCCGATCAGCGGCAGCAGCGCGAGCAGCTGGCCGGCCACCTCGTCCAGCACGAAGGCGCCCGGATCCTTGCGGCCGAAGTCCTGCTCGGCGCGCATGCCCACGGCGATGCCCAGCGCGGCGACCAGGGCGGCCGTCAGCGCCGCCCCCGCCACGCGCGCCCCCGCCGACGGCTCGAGCCCCGCCGCCGCCAGCGCCCCCGGATGGCTGCCGCGCGCCCCGAAGACCAGCAGCACGCCGATGACCGTGGCGAAGCTGGCCCACGTGCCCGGCGCCGGCAGCCGCCCCAGCCCGAAGGCCGTGCCCAGCAGCCGCCGCGCGCCGGCGGCGCTCACGAGCCGCGCGCCTCGCCCTGGCTGCGCAGCACCTGCGCCGCGGCCGTCACGTAGCGCACGCCCGAGACGATGGTCGTCGCGAAGGTGAGCCACACCACGCCACACGTGGCGTAGTCGGTGAGCTTCAGCAGCATGCGCTCGCCGGGGATCGACAGGTCCAGCGTGCGCCAGAGCAGCACCAGCGGGATCGCGATGCACTGCAGGATCATCTTGAGCTTGCCGTCCCAGCGCGCGGGGAAGGCGACGCCGCGCGCCTCGATGAAGCCGCGCAGGCCGTTGACCATGAACTCGCGCCCGATGATGAGCACCACCATCCACGGCGGCAGGTAGGGGCGGGCCCATTCGCAGCCCGCCAGCAGGATGAGGCCGCCGCTCACGATGACCTTGTCCACCACCGGGTCGGCGATGCGGCCGAAGTCCGTCTGCAGGCCGAGCTTGCGGGCGTAGTAGCCGTCGAAGGCGTCGCCCACCACGGCGAGGCCGAAGACCAGCGCGCCGGCCAGCGGCTTCCACCACTGCGTCGAGTGCTCGAGGTCGGCCCACACGAAGAAGGCGAAGAAGCCCAGCGCGAGCGCGAAGCGTCCCACGGTGATCTTGTTGGGCAGGTTCATTCCGGGCCGGGCGCGGACGCTTGCGCGTCGGCGGACGCGTCGGCGAGCCGCTCCTTCATGCGCAGCAGGCAGGCCTGGATGATCGCGAGCTGCGCGCGCCGCTTGCTTTCGGGCAGGTCGGGGAAGTCCAGCACGGCCGCCGCGAGCACGGCCGCGTGCAGGTCGTTCTTGAGGTCGTGCGCCAGCAGCGCCATCTGCGCCTCGGCCGCGGCCTGCGGCCGCTTCCGGGGCTCGCGCGGATCGGGCTGGTGCGGGGTGGCGGACAGGGGGGACCTCCGCGGCGCGCTCAGCCGGCCGGCACCGCGATGAGATCGTAGCCCTTCGCGCCGTCGATCTTCACGCTCGCGAACGTGCCGGCACGCAGGGAGCCGCCACCCTCCACCAGCACGCGGCCGTCGATCTCGGGCGCGTCGCGCACGCTGCGCGCGATGGCGCGGCCGCGCTCCACGGCGTCCACCAGCACCTCCTCGGTGCGGCCGGCGCGGGCGCGGTTGGCGCGCTGCAGGCGCCG
>DASUFI010000165.1:0-38708 GCA_036274635.1 Planctomycetota bacterium | reverse complement strand
TGCCGTCCGCTGGGCGCAACGGACGCACATGTCGTTGCGCCCAGAGGCCGTCCCACCCGGCCCTCCGGGTTTCACCGCCGCTGTCCACCCTCACGAGTCGGTGGCCCGCGGTCGACGATTACGGTCGCAATGAATTCCGGTCGAGAGGCGCGGCTGGGTGAAAGCGACCTGCCGACGCGGGTGATCGGTGCCCGGCGGGCGGGCACGGGTGCCGGCGGACGGACACGGGTGCCGGCCACGCCTGCTCACTGAGCACTCGTGTCGGCGGGTCGTCCTCACTGGCCGCGCATCTCGACCGGGTCGCGGCGACCAAGAAGCTTCGACCGCGGAGCACTGGGGCGTGGGGTTGGACAGCGGCGGGGAAACCTGAAAGGCCCCTCGACCGACCTCTGGGCGATCGGACATGTGCGTCCGATCGCCTGGCGCGAGGTCGAGGGGGCCTTTCAGGATTCATCCGCCGCGTCGTGATGGGCCATCCGATCCCCGGACCTCCGCGCTTTCCGCCGCCGGCCGTCGAGAGTTATCCTCGCCCGCTTGCCCGCACCCCCGCGATCGGTCCGATCCCGGTCGCCTCGGAGAACGCCTCATGTCGCAGCCCTTCGAGCAGCCGTCGCCGAAGGGCGGCCCGGTCCTGCCGGCCGAGGAGCCGCGCGGGCTCATCGTGGTGGACAAGCCGCAGGGCATCACGTCGCGGCGCGCGCTGAACATCGTGGAGCAGCGCCTCGGGCTCGGGCCGCTGGGCCACTGCGGCAGCCTCGATCCGCTGGCCACGGGCGTGCTCGTGCTCGTGGTGGGCAAGGCGCGCAAGGTGCAGGACCTCATCGTGCGCGGCGAGAAGGTGTACGACATGACCGTCACGCTCGGGGCGCGCAGCGACACGGACGACGCCGAGGGCGAGGTCACGCCGGTGGAGGGCGTGCAGCCGTCGGCGCGCGAGGCGGTGGAAGCCGCGCTGCAGCCGTTCCGCGGCGAGATCAGCCAGGTGCCGCCCACGTACAGCGCGGTCAAGGTCGACGGGCGGCGCATGCATCGCGAGGCGCGCAAGGGCCGGCCGGTGGAGGCCCCGCCGCGCACCGTCACGGTGCACGAGCTGCGCCTCGACCGCTACGAGTGGCCCGAGCTGGACCTGCACCTGCGCTGCACCAGCGGCACGTACGCGCGCGGCATCGCCCGCGACCTCGGCGCCGCGCTGGGCACGGGGGGCTACATGTCGCGGCTGGTGCGCACGAGCGTCGGCGCGCTGGACCTGTCTCAGGCCGTGCCGCCCGAGCGCGTGGAGGCTGCGCACGTCACCGGCATCGAGCCGGCGCTGCGCGAGTTCCCGCGCATCAACGTGCCGCTGCAGCAGCGCAACCGCCTCGTGCGCGGCCAGACGCTGCGCACGCCGCCGGGCTTCGTGCCCGCCGATCCGTGCTTCGCCTGGTGCGAGGGCGAGGTGCTGGCGTCGGTGACCTTCGTGGAGGGCGGCTCCGCCTTCCGCACGAAGAAGCTGCTGGTCTGAGGGGAGCTCCCCTCAGCTCGCCAACAGCCCGGTCCAGATCACGTCCGCGACGCTGGCGTCGGGGGCCACCTTGGCCAGCTCCTCGCGCACGTGGAGCAGCGGGGCCGGGGCCGGGGCGGGCCGCTTCACGATGAGCGCGATGCGCCCGTCGTCGGCCGGGGGCATGACCTCGATCTCCTCGAAAAGCTTCGCGGCCACGAGCGCCTCGGCGACGCTGTGCGCAGCCGCGGCGTCGGCCAGGCCCTGGATCTCGAGCGTCACGCGGCCCGTCAGGTGCAGCCGGTCGCGCAGGACCTCGATGTGGTCGGCGGCGAGCTCGCGCTCGAGCTCCGTGAGCCGCACGCTGCGGCCGTGCGCGACGACGAAGGACAGCGTGCCGGAGCTGGGGTTGGGCGCGACGCTGCCGAGGGCGAGGCCCTTGCGCTCTTCGCGCGGCTTGTCGCAGCAGGTGCCGGCCGCATAGGCCACGCCGTGGCACGACGGGCAGACGTAGAGGGTGTTCTCCAGGGCCTCGAGGTCGTCCGAGACCTTCTCGGCATTCTCGAGCGTGAGGCCGCTGACGTGCAGGCACGGCGCGAGTTGCGGCAGCGCGCCGCTGCCGCCGCCCTCGGGCCCCTCGCCTCCGGGGCCAGCATCGCCACCGCCCGGAGCGGGTCGCGGTGGAGGCGCCGGCGCGTCCTGCGCCCAGAGGGGCGCGGCGAGCGCGCAGGCGAGGACGAGCATGAGGGCTCTCATGGAGGCATCTCCGGGCCGGAGGGAGGGGCGCCAGCATGCCGCAGCAGCGCGCGGCCTGCCGCGGCGCCCGCTGCGGCAGGCTACCCGACGCGCGCGGTGGGCTGCGCGTGAGGCGCCAAGAAACAAGGCGCGGGGGTGGCCCCGAACGGCCACCCCCGCGCGACGAACCCACCATGGCTCCTGCGTGTGGGAGCCGGAAGATCAGCTCTTGGCTGCGGGCGCGGACCAGGCGACGTCCGCCAGGGAGGCGGAGGCGTTGGCCTTGGCCAGCGTTTCCTTCACGCGCGCCTCGGTGGGCGCCGAGGCACCGGCCTTGAGCACCACCAGATGGGCTTCCTTGTGGCCAGCCGGTACCGTGACGTCGATCTGCTCGAAGATCTTGGCGTCGATCAGCGCCTTCTTGATCGCATCCGCCGCGGCCTGGTCGGCCACAGGCGAGATGACCAGCTCCGTGCTGTTGCCGAAGGCCATCTTGTCACGCGCCACCTTGATGTTGTTGGCGGACAGCAGGCGCTCGATCTCGGAGAGCTTGACCTCGTGCGACGGCGCGACGGTGAAGGTCAGCATGGAGGTCGCCGGGTCGATCTTGACCGTGGCGAAAGCCGTGCCGGTCTGGGCCGTCTTCTCCTTGCCGCAGCACGTGCCGGCCTCGTGCGTGATCTCCGAGCAGGACATGCACTTCCACACCGTGTTGCTGTAGTCCTTCAGCGCCTTGGTCACCTTGTCGGCGTTGTCGGCCGTGACGCCGGTCACGGGAACCGACGGCGATGCCGTCATGGCGGCCTGGGGCGCCGGAGCGGCCTTGGGCGTCGCGGCGGGGGCGTTCTTGGGAGCCGGCGCCGGAGGCGTGGTTCCACCGGTCTGGGCCAGAGCGATGGGCGCAAGCAGCGCCATCGCGGTCAGCGATCGGACGAGTCGGGTGCTCATGTGAACTCCTTGTGGTCCGCGCCTCGAATCGGCGCGGTTCAGGGTTGAACCGCCGGAAGCGGGCGGTGACAGCACTGCCTTACCGCGACACGCCAATCCGTGTTGGTGAACACCGCCGCGACCGAGCTGCCTGCGGGTGATGGATGCGCCGCGGCGTACGGGGGCGCGTGGCGCGGCGTCCGCGACACTGCACGACGAGGCGCTGCGAAAGACGATGGCAGTGCGCCATTCACAGGCTTCATGCGCAGGCACGCATAAAAGCATGAGGCCGCTGTCACCGTGCGCTCCCTCGCGCGCGCCCCGACGCCCCCGCGCTCCGCGCTGCCGAGAAAACTTTCGTGCCGCGGTTTCCGTCGGTCGCTTCGCAAGGGACGGCGGTCGTGAACTGCGCTGGGCTTGTGGCTGATCGCGCCACGCAACCGAGCACCGAGTCCGGACCCGTGGCCACGCTCTGCGCGTCGGCCCCCGACGCGCGCGGGGCCGGCCTTCCTGGTGGAAGCCGGCCCCGCGGTGCTTTCGCGCGCGCTCAGCGCGGCGCGACGGGTCTCACTTCAGCGGCGGGATGTTCTCTTCGAGGTAGGTCACGTCGTTCTGGTCGCGCACCTCGATCTTTCGGCCGACGAGGTCGTCCAGGTACAGCGCGCCGAACGGAAGCGCTCCGCCCGCGCGCGTGCTGCGCAGGACTCGACCGCGACGCAGGGCGTACTGCTCCAGCGGCGCGAAGAACTGCATCTCGCCCTGGTCGTTCTCCACCCACAGGTAGTAGGTGAAGCTCTGCCAGCCGAGGTCCTTGGCCTTGAGGCGGAAGTACTGCAGGCCGCGCTGGTCGTTGGCCTTGATCTTGATGTCGCCCTGGCAGCCCTTGGCGGGCGAGCCGGGCGCCACGTCGAGCTGCTCCTTGGCGAACTTGTGCTTGGCGTCGTCCACGAAGGTGGGCACGACGCTCTGCAGCTGGATCTCGTCCATGATCCGCAGCTCGAGGGGCCGGCCGGCCAGCTCCGCGAGCGTGAGGCCGAAGGGCAGCGCCTCGCCCTTCTGCGTGTCGACGCTGTACTTCTTGCCCTTGTTGCCGACGAGGTTGGCCACGAACGCCATCGTGCCGGTGCCGTCGTCGATCCACAGCTCGACCGTCGCCTTGATGGTGATCTTGTGGGCACGCACGTCGAAACGTTCGCGATCGCCGCCGTCGTAGCTGCGGATGAGGACCGAGCCCGTGGCGTCGAGGTCGGGCGCGCCGATCTCGGGACGGGTGAGATAGAGGCGCGTGCTCTGGACGTTGTCCGAGGCGATCGCCTGGCCCGCGAGCAGGAGCAGCGCGGGCACGGAAAGGATGCGAGTGATGTTCATGGCCAGACTCTGCCGGCGGCGACGCGCGATGCGGCGCAAGAGAATGCGCGCCCCGCGTACGAACGGGGCGGGACCGCCGGCCCTCCCAACCGCTCGTCGCGGGCAACCTCGCACGATGGTGCCTCGCGAAAACCCCGATTCAAGCGCGAGCCGGCGACTTCGTGCGAATCCCGCGCGGCGCCCGGCGCGAGTCGCGAGCGGCGCGACCCCGTGGTCCGCAGCAACGACGACGGCCGGCCCCCGCGAGGGAGCCGGCCGTCGCCTCGGACCGGACTGCTGTTCGAATCCGCCCTCAGAAGGGCAGGTCGACCAGCGGCAACCGGACGCCGTTGCTGGCTTCCACCGGTCCGCCGCTGATGTCGAACACCTGCAGGAAGATGTCCGCCGTGACGCCCAGGTCGGCGTTGACCACGGGGAGCGACAGCGAGCCGCTGCCGTCCAGCGGCAGGAGCACGCCCGACAGGATCAGCGAGCCCGCATCCAGCAGGAAGGGCTGCCCCTTCACCAGGCCGGCGCCGGGGCCGAGGGCGCCCAGCACGGTCACCAGCCCGCCCGGCGTGCCGCCGCTGATCACCACGGTCATGGTGCCGCCGCTGACCGGCGCGCCCGTGACGTCCAGGTCCACCGGGATCAGGGCCGTATCGCCGTACTTGATGCCCGAGGCCACGATCTGCCCGCGGACCTCGCCGGCCGGCTTGGAGGCCGAGTGGATGTTGGCGTACTCGCCCAGGGACTGCAGGCCGGTGAAGGTGGCCACGTCGATGCCGCCGGCCACGTTGACCCACGAGGTGGGGCCGCCGATGAGCGGGATGTTGATCCCGCCCGCCACGCCGACCGGGCCGTCATGGATGTGCGCCGCGGTGGCCGTGCCGGTCCAGCTCACGTTGTAGGACAGGTCGTTGGTGGCCAGGTCGACGCTGAAGCTGCCCACGCCCTTGTTGGTCGAGGTGCCGGGCGGGGTCTCCTGGGCCGCGTTGAGGAAGGCGCCGAAGACGCGCGGGCGCGCCTCGAGCTGCCCGCGGATCTCGCCGCCGGGGAACGCGGACGTGTGGACGTTCACGTACAGGCCGAGGGTCTGCAGCTTGGTGACCTGGGCGGCCGTGATGGCGGCGCTCGTGCCGCTCCAGGCCGTGGGGCCACCGGTGAGGGGCACGATGATGCTGCCCGCCACGCCGATGGGGCCGTCGTGGATGTGCGCCTGCGTGGCGGTGAGGCCCCAGGTCCGCACCTCGTAGGTCAGGGTATTGTCGGGGTTCAGGGTCACCTTCGCCCAGCCGCCGGCCGTGGAGCCGTTCGCCGGGGTTTCCTTCGTGCCGTCGATGTCGGCATAGAAGGAGGTCTGCGCCGCGGCCGAAGCCGCGAGCGCCGCCGCGAGGATGGCGGAAACAACGAATCGCATGGTGGAGGAACTCCTGCGGGGGGATGCGGGCAGAACCGCGCACGGGCGGTCGGGAGTCTGCCCCGGGAAGGACACGATTCGGAGCAGGCTATGCCGGACTGCCGAATCCCGCCACTCGGCCCGGTGCAGATTGGATGAAAGCCACCCGCACCCGCCAAGGCCGCCACGACGAGCGCCGCGCGGCTGCGCATACTCCGTGCATGAATGCGCGCCTCAGCGTCCGCCGAGGATGCGGCCCAGACCGCCCAGGACCGAGCCTTCCTCGCGCTCGGTGCCGCCGTGGCGCGGCGCGGCCGCGAGGATGCGGTCCGCCAGCCGGCTGAACGGCAGCGACTGGAGGTACACCGCGCCTGGCCCGGTCAGCTCCGCCAGGAACAGGCCCTCTCCACCGAAGAGCATGCTGCCCACGCCGTTCACCAGGCGGATGTCGTAGTCCACGTCCGACGTGAAGCCCACGATGCAGCCGGTGTCCACCAGCACCCGCTCGCCCGCGGCGAGGTCGCGCCGGATCACCGTGCCGCCGGCGTGGACGTAGCAGCGCCCGTCGCCCTCCAGCCTCTCGAGGATGAAGCCCTCGCCGCCGAAGAGCCCCGCGCCGAAGCGCTTGGCGAAGGCGATGGACAGCCGCGTGCCCAGCGCCGCGCACAGGAAGGCCTGCTTCTGGCACACGAAGCTGCCGCCCACGGCCGCCAGGTCCAGCGGCACGATCTTGCCGGGGTAGGGCGCACCGAAGGCCACCGACGCGCGCCGCGCGCCCTCGTTGGTGAAGTGCGTGAGGAACAGGCTCTCGCCCGTGAGCACGCGCTTGCCAAGGGAGAAGAGCGCATCGAGCATGCCGGCCTCGGGCCGGCTGCCGTCACCCATGCGGGTGGCCATGGCGATCTCGGGGGCCATGAACATCATCGCGCCGGCCTCGGCGATGACGGTCTCGCCGGGGTCCAGCGTGATCTCGACGAACTGCAGGTCGTCGCCGTGGATCTGGTGGTCGATGGCGTGGCTGTGCATGGTGGCTCCAGTCAGGGCGGGGGGCGTCGGCGTCCGGGCTTCTTGGGCGAAGCCGCGGCCTTCTTGCGCCGAGGCGCGCGGGGGGGCCGGGCGCGGCCCAGCGTGGCCTGCGGCTCGGCGCGCCAGGGCAGGCAGGCCGCCGCCCGTTCGCCGCCCAGCGTGCGCGCCGCCTCCTCCAGCAGGTGCGCGCCGTGCTCGGTGGACAGCGTGGACGAGGCCAGGCCGTCGCGCGCGGCCCAGCGCTCCCAGCTCAGCAGCTGCGTCTCGTGGTGCCCGGCCTGCGTGTGCACGGACGCGCCCACCGCGAGCAGGCGCTCCTGCAGCTCGCGCGCCGCGGCGCCGCTGACCTGCAGCTCGCCGTCGCGCCGCAGTCGCTCGAGCAGGCGGCGCGCCGCGGGCGAGAGGCCCGCCGTCTGCCACGCCGCGCCGCTGTTCGCGACGGCCAGCAGCGCGGGCCACAGCCGCCGGTGCACCCACGTGACCTTGCCGCCCACGAGGCGCGCGGACAGCGCGTCGGGGTGCCGCGCGAGCATCTGCGTCACCGCGAAGATCGCGCGGCCGGCTGGATGGCCCCACCAGCTGCCATGCACCGGCGCGCCCGTGACCAGCGCCGCCACGTTGGGCAGCGCGGGATCGGCCTCCAGCAGCAGGCCGTGGTCGCGCAGCGCGAGGCGCACGCGCTGCCACGCCGTCGCGGGGTCGGGCGGCGGCACGCGGCGGGACGGGCGGCGAGGGCCGGGCGCGGTCACGCCTTCGAACTTACCGCGCCGGACGCGTTCGCGGTGCGGCGTATCATGCCCGCCCGCCATGGAACGCGTCCCGACCTACCGCGACTTCTACGAGTACGAGGCGGACACCTACGCCATCGACGCGGGCCACGAGGCGGCCTGGCCGCACCGGCGCGCGCTGGTGCACCGGCTGCTGCCGCGCGACGCGGGGCCGGCCATCCTGGACGTGGGCTGCGGTGACGGCGCGCTCTCGCGCGACCTCGCGGCCGCCACCGGCGCACGCGTCACGGCCCTGGACCTCTCGCTGCGCCGCGTCGGGCGCGCAGGCGGCGACGGCGCCGTGCGCTTCGCCGCCGGCAGCAGCTACGAGCTGCCCTTCCGCGACGGCGCCTTCTCGCTGGTGCTGTGCACGGACCTGCTCGAGCACCTCGACGATCCGCAGCGCGCGATGGGCGAGCTGGTGCGTGTCTCCTCGCGCTGGGTGCTGGTCTCCGTGCCGTGGAGCATCCGCATCGAGAAGACGCTCTGCCCGCACTGCGGCAAGGACTACTTCCTGTACGGGCACCAGCACAGCTTCGGCAAGGAAGGGATCGAGCGCCTCGCGCGCGGCGCGGGCGCCGAGGTGACGCGCTTCGAGCACGTGATCCCCATGTTCGAGTGCCGCCGCTACAAGTGGCTGCCGCCGCTCAAGTGGCTCCTCTGGGACCACTTCAAGGACTCGGGCACGCTGGGCGCGCTGCTGCGCAAGAGCCCACGATTCTCGGAACGGTGATAGTCTGCCCGCCGCAAGAGGGTCGGCGGGCAAGCCGCCCGTGCGACGCGCTTCCAGGCCGGAAAGGGGGACAGCATGGTGAGGAAGAGGGTCGAAGCGGCGCTCGTGGCGACGACGCTGCTGGTGGTGGCCGGGTTCGCGCGCGCCTCGGTGCTCTCGGACAACCTCGACCAGCTTCCGCTGGGCCCGGAAGTCGCCACCGTGACCGAGTGGCTCACGGCTAGTTTTGCAACCGATGCGAAGAGCTACGATCTGACCACCGTGGTGCTGAGGGTGGGCTCATCGGCCGCCAGTGACGCCGTCGTCGACATCTATTCCAGCGTCGGCACGGGCGCAGGAGAACCCGGCGTCCTGGTCGGAACGCTGACGTACAGCGGGATGAGCGGCTCGCTGCCGGTCTTCGCAGCGCAGGGGATCGTGCTTGACCCCTCGACGACGTACTGGGTCGTCGTGAGAGAGAAGCCGGGGGGCGGGAGTTCGATCTTCTGGACCTGGACACCTTCCGACGCAGGCACCGGCGTTGGCTTCCAGCACACCTGGGGCTTCAGCGACGATTCGGGCGGAAGCTGGACCATCTTCGACCAGGCACCCTTGATGATGCAGGTGAATGCCGAGGAACTCGCCTTCTGGACGGACCTCGGCTCCGCGCTGCCTGGCATGTCCGGGCCTCCCCAGCTCAAGGGCTACGGCCAGTTGCTGGCAGGGTCGAATGGCCTCATCGTCCTGACCTTTGCCGCGCCCTCTGCGCCGTCGCTCCTGTTCCTCTCCGCCGGCGCGATCGTTCCCACGTCCTTCAAGGGAGGCACGCTGCTGCCCGTGCCAGTCCTGCTGGCGTTGCCGCTGCACACCGACGCCCTGGGCTCGGCGACGCTTCCGTGGGCAGCATGGCCGCCCGGCGTGTCCGGCCTGGACCTCTACTTCCAGGCGGGCATCCAGGATGCCGCGGCGGTGAAGGGCGTCGCCCTGAGCAACGCCCTCGCAGCGCACGTGCCCTGAAGCGGGGCGGGCGTCGAGGCCCGTCTCACGCCGCCGCGCGCGGGAACTCCGCCACGAAGCGCGTGCCGCCGCCCTCGCGCGCCTCGTGCCAGAGGCGCCCGCCGTGCGCGCTGACCGCGGTGCGGCAGATCGTGAGGCCGAGGCCGTAGCCGCCGCGCTCGCCGCGCCGCGCGCGGCCGCTCACGAAGGGCTCGAAGATGCGCTCGGACAGCTCGGCCGGGATGCCGGGGCCGCGGTCCTCGACGACCAGGCGCACGGCGGCGGGCGCGCCCTCGACGCGCACGTCCACCGCGGCGCCGGCCGGGCTCCAGGCCAGCGCGTTGCCGACCAGGTTGCGCAGCACGCGCAGCACGTCCTCGCGGTCGGCCACCAGCGTGGTGTCGCCGCCGCCGGTGAGGTGCAGCTCGGAGCCGACGCGGCGCGCGGTGCGGCGCTCGCGGGCGAGGCGCAGGTCGGCCTCGCTCAGCAGGTCGAAGCGCTCGCGCACCGCGCCGCGCGGCTGCGGCTCGGAGCTGCGGCAGAAGGCCACCAGGTTGTCGACGGCGTCGGACAGCTCGTGCAGGTCGTCGAGGTTGCTGCGCAGCAGCGTCACGTAGTCGTCCGCGGAGCGCGACGCGAGCAGCGCCACCTCCGTCTCGCCGATGAGGTTCTGCAGCGGCGAGCGCAGCTCGTGCGCCAGGCTGGCGGTGAAGGTGCGCATGGCGTGCAGGCCGTCCTCGATGCGCGCCAGCATGGCGTTGATCTCCGCCGTCAGCTCGCGCAGCTCCTCGGGCGCGTCCTCCGGCGCCAGACGCGCGCCGCCGCCGGGCAGCTCGATGGCGCGCGCCTGCGCCACGAGGTCGCGCAGGGCCTGCAGCCCGCGCCGCGCCGTGACCATCCCGCACACCGCCGCCACCGGCACGGAGATGAGGAAGACCAGCAGCGCCGAGCGCAGGTACTTGAACAGCGCGCCGCGCACGTCCTGGGCGTCCACCAGCAGCTCCACGACGAGCCCCCGGTCGGGCAGCGCGCGCGCGTGACCCACGACGGAGTTGCGCAGGATGGACAGCGACATGCTCCGCTCCCCGATCGGGATGGCGTCGGGGACGCGGTCGAGCAGCTTCTGCCGCCCGGCCTGCGCCAGGATCGCGCCCGTCTGCGCGTCGCGCACGCGATAGCCGCAGGGCGGCTCGTGCGTCACGTCCGCGACCGACTCGGCCGCCTGCTGCAGCGCGGCCGGCGTGCCATCGGTCTGCAGCAGCATCGCCGTGAACTCCTCGGACTCGTGGTCGAAGAAGTTGTGCAGGTCGTCGCGCAGCGCGTCGAAGAGCACGTAGGAGGAGCCCGCGGCGTACAGGAAGACGATGACGCTGGTCATCGTGGCGAAGCGCCACGCGAGGCGCGAGGTCAGCGACCAGTGGCGCTCAGGCAGCCGGGCCGAGGGCATAGCCGGAGCCCCGGATGGTCTGGATCAGCGGCACCTCGAAGGGCGCATCCACCTTGCGTCGCAGCCGGCGGATGTGCACGTCGACCATGTTCGTGCCGGGATCGAAGGAGATGCCCCACACCTGCTGCAGCAGGGCCGCGCGGGTGACGGGCTCGCCGGCGCGCTCGGCCAGCGCGCGCAGCAGCCCGAACTCGATGCGCGTCAGGTCCAGCGCCTTGCCGGCGCGCTTGACCGTGCCCGCGAGCGGGTCGATCTCGAGGTCCGACACGCGCACGCGGTGGCCCTCGGCGCGCCGGCGCAGCACGGCGTGGATGCGCGCCACCAGCTCCTCGAAGGCGAAGGGCTTGACGATGTAGTCGTCGCCGCCCATGCGCAGGCCGCGCACGCGCTCTTCCAGCGCGTCGCGCGCCGTGACCCAGATGACGGGCACGTCCTGGCCCTCGCGCCGCAGCGTCGACAGCACGTCCCAGCCCTGCAGGCCGGGCAGCATGACGTCCAGCAGCACGAGGTCGAAGCGCCGCGTGCGCAGCACCTCCAGCGCGCTCTCGCCGTCCGGAGCGGTCTCGCACTCCATGCCCGACTCGCTCAGCCCTTTGCTGACGAAGGTCCGGATCTTGGGGTCGTCGTCGACGGCGAGGATGCGCATGGCAGTCGCAGGGGGAAGCGAGCGCCCGGAGGGCGGCGTCGCATTGTCATGGTGTGCCGGAGCGTGGCACGATGACAAGCCCGTAACGCCCAAGGGCAGCAACATGCCTCTGCAGGCCTCCCCAGCCGCACCGATCACCTTGCGCCTCGAGCAGCTCGAGCGCCGCCCGCTGGCCGGCGAGGGCAACTACGTGTGGAAGATCCCCTTCGCCGGCGGGCACGAGGGCGCGGCCGTGCTCAAGGTCTACTACGGCTCGCGCGGCTGGCCGCTGTACGCGAAGAAGACGGTGGGCAACCTGCTGCTCACCGGCCGCACCAGCCAGATGCCGCGCACGCGCTACCGCAACGAGGTCGAGTGCATCCGCCTGTGGGAGCGGCACGGCTTCCGCTGCTTCGGCATGCACCCCGAGGTGCGCGTCGAGGGCCTGCCCGAGCAGGGCTACATGGTCTACGACTGGACGCCCGGCCGGCACTTCCGCGAGTACTTCCGCGACGCCTCCGTGCCGCTGGCCGAGCGCCTCGCCACCTGGCGCCGCTGGGTGCCCGAGTGGCACCGCCGCCACGCCATCGCCGTGCGCGAGCGCGAGCCGCGCCTCATCCACGAGAACGGCGACGTGAAGCACGTCATGCTCTGGCAGGGCGGCTTCCTCTACTTCGACTTCGAGATCTGCTTCACCTCCCACAACGTGCGCGACCTCGTGGGCCGCGAGATCCTGGCCTACATGCGCAGCGTGGGGAAGTTCTTCGGGCCCGAGTTGTACGAGCAGATGACCGACATCCTCGTGCAGGCCTACTCCGACAAGGCGCTGCTGCTCTCGGCCTGGGAGCACGCCTTCCACAACAGCAACCCCCTCATCCGCGTCGCGCGCTCGCTCGATCGCTTCAAGCCGCGGCACAAGTCGCGCTGGAGCAAGTACTCGGTGGCGCTCGACATCCGCCGGCGGCTGGACTCGGCGTCGCTCACGCAGGGCTGAGCACGGCATCCGCCGACGGCTTCTGGCGGGCGCCCCCCGGGGCCGGCATGATCGCCCGCATGCAGGACGCCGACGGCGACGCCGCGGGCCCGGCCCCGCCCTTCCACCCCGCGCGCCTCGACGGCAACCGCGTGTGGCGCGTGGACACGTCGCGCGGCACCGTCCTGCAGAAGCTCTACGCCGAGCGCGGCGACTGGCTGCGGGCCTGGGGCCGCGAGGTGTTCTCGTGGTTGCGCGGCGCGAAGACCGGCACGCGCGCGGCGGCGCGCCGCGCCACGGAGGCGCGGCTGCTCGCGCTGTGGCGCCAGCACGGCTGCGACGCGCCCGCGGATGTCTCGACCGATTACCCGGAGCTCGCGGGCCCGCGCACGCTGGTGCTGGAGTTCGTGGAGGGGCCGCTGCTCTCGGACCGGCTGCGCGACACGACGCTCGCGCCGGCCGCGCGCGCGGCGCTGCTCGCGGCCTTCGGCGCCGCGTGGGGACGGCGGCACCGGCTGGCGCTGGAGCTGCGCGAGCCCGCGCTGCTGCAGGAGCACGGCACGCTGCAGCACGTCATCGTGGCTGGCGCGCCGGACGCGCCGCACTTCGTGACCTTCGATCACGAGAATGCCTTCGCGCGCGCCGGCGACATGGAGGCGCACGTCGCCAAGGAGGTGGCGTCGGTGCTGCCGTCTCTCTATCGCAGCCAGCCGCGGCCGGACGGGCAGCGGCTGGCGACGGAGGTGAAGGATGCGCAGTTTAGGGAGGACGTGAAGGCGCTGGTCGCGGGGTATGGAGATGCGGAGCCGCTGCGGGCGGCGTGCGCGCGGTACTTGCAGCCGCGGGGGCCGGCGTGGGGTCTGATCTGCCGCATCGATCGCGGGCGGGAGGAGAGGACTGGGGCGCGGGCGGGGAAGTTCAGGGTGCTGGGCCTCACGCGCGACGTGCTGCGCTGACGCGGCTCATGGCTGCAGGTCGAGCTGCAGTTCTTGATTGGCGTCCAGCGTGACGAGTCGTTCGGCGCGTGTGAGGAACGCCAGCCGGAATCCACCGCCGCCGGTCTGAAAGGCCTGCTCGAGCAGGAGCCGGTACGTGCCCGCTCGCAGCCCGCTCAAGTCGAAGTGGCCGTCGACGACCCACGCGCGGCGGTCGTCGGCGGAATCGGACGCGGTGGACACCGATCGGACGGCCATCGCCCGGACCTGCCCGCCGCGTGGATCACCATCGATCACACGACCGAACACGCGCGCGCCGCGGGGCAGGACGAGGTGCGCCGATGGAGTCGTGGCGCTGCGGTGCCCCGCTGGCTCCAGCACCAAGTCAACGGGCTCGCCGAACCCGCGCGACGTATCCGAAAGCTGTGCCCGGTAGCGACCCGGAGCAAGACCCTCCAGCAAGGCATGGCCACTGAGGTCCGTGGTGACAGTCGCGCGCCGCCTCTTGTCGCCATCGAAGATGCGGATCTCGGTTTCGGGACGGATGCGACCGCACTCGTCCTCGACGAGGAGGTCCCAGTCCTGCGCGGGAATGGTCACGACCACTTCGGCGGAGCCCGCCCAGTCCAACTGCACGACGTCGGACCAGCATGAATTGCTGATCGTGCCAGGAGCACCCGTGAACTGCATGGAAGTGGCGCACGCGCGCCACCGTCCAGGCGAAGGCAGCGGAACCGTGAAGCGGCCCAGGGAGTCTACCGAGATCGACTCGGTGAACGATGCGTGTCGCCCGTCGTCCTCGTCGACGCGCCAGGCCTGTACGAAGAGATCACTGATCTTGCGACCCTCGTGGAGGACGACGCCACTCAGGACCGGCTGCTCTTCGAGCGGCAGCGACAGCACCCGATGCTCACCCTCGGCCAGCTCGACACGCAACGTCCGCCCGCGATCCGGCACGATGTCCCAAGGCCCGGGCCGAAGTGCGACGAAGTGCAGCGCCCCCTTACGATCGGCGTTGCTGGAGGGCCGATAGGACGCTCCGTCGACCTGCGGCACGAGAGTCACATACGCAGACTCGGTGGGTCGTCCCGCTGCATCGACGAGTTGCAGCTCGAGCGATGCGGCGCGCGGCAGGCTCACCTCCATGCGGCGCGTCTCGCCGGTCACGAGTACGATGCCGCTCGACTCCCAGCGTGCGCGGTCCGAATCCGAAGCGACCGTGAGGAAGTGCTCGCCGGGCGCGAGCCGCTCGATCCGGCCGACGCCTGCCTCGTCAGTTTCGATGGCGGTACCCGTGGACGAACGCCAGCGAAGGGGACGGGTCTCGCCGCATTCCAGTCGCACGCCGCGCAGGGGCTTTCCGTCGCCGTCGACCACGTGGACTTCGAGCACGGCTTCGCGCGCCAGCCTGACTTCGAGTTCGCGGACCTCGCCAGCTCCGACGCCAGGGACCACGGCGCAGACTTCGCCATGGCCCGGAGCGGAGACGCGGACAACCGACTCGAGCCGTCCGGCGGCACGCAGGAGGAAGGACCCTGGGACTTGAACCGCGGGGTCCGGCCGCAGCTTGGTCGTCTCCGGGCCGCCTGGCCAGAGAGCCCTGTCAGCCCAAACGCGCGCATCCGGGAGCGGGGCACCTGTGTCGTCGTCGACCACGTGCACGAAGAGCGCCGCTTCGGGCTCCAGCACCACGTGCAGCTCTGCGGCGACGGGAGCGCGCCACGCTTCGACATCCAGGCTGAAGGCAGGGTCGAACCCGGGCGCCAGCACGACCACATCGAGCCGGTCACCGAGGGGCTGACGGTCACGCCACGCGGGGTGCGGCACGAGGCCCTTGAGCGCGAAGCCACCCTGTGGGTCCGTCCGGGTAAAGATGCTGTCCGGCCAATCCTGTATGCACGCGTGCGAGACACCCGCATCGAACACGTCCACGAGCGAGTACTCCGGGCAAATTCCCATGGACCTCACGGCCTTCGGGTTCGAGACGACGAGGGCGCCTGGCACGGGCTGCCCTGCTGCATCCGTGACTCGGCCGAGCAGCATTTCGCCCGAGGCCAGCGCAACGGTTCCGACGTCCAGCACCGAGCCGGCCTGCAGAAGGCCATTCGGCTGGTGGAGATCGATGACGGTCAACGGGTGACCAACTGCAGCGATCTCCACCCGCGATGCGAACACGGGTACGCCGCGCAAGCTGAACTGGCCATGTTCATCCGAGATCCCCTGCGCCGGCAGCATCCCGAACGGCACGCAGGCCATCGCGGCCGCGAGTTCGTCCCAAGCCTGCATCCTGACGTAGGCGCCAGCTGTGGGGAGCCCATCCTCGTCGACAACACGCCCGACGACCGTCGCTGCTGACCCTAGGTGAATTTCGGAAGGCATGCGGCGCTGGATGTCCTCGGGCCGGACAAACACTGGCCGGAACCACGTGCCGTCGGCTTCCGCGACCACGACCCAGCACGTCGGAGGCTGCGCGTCCGCGGCGACAGCGCGGACGAGCCGCACGTGGCCGGCGGCGTCCGTCGTGCCGTGCAGCGCCGCGCCCAGGGTGGTCTGCGGGTCAGCCACGACCCCGCTGGCAATGGCGGCAAGAGGAGGCGCCCGGCGCACCCAATAAGGAGTGCAATCGCCCAGGGGCAAGGCCCATACCTGCGCGGCCAGCACGGGCCTCGACCATTCGTCGGTCAAGCGGCTCTCGAAGATGGTCTCCTCGGATGGGCCCGCTTGAGCAACAGCTCGAGCGTCACCGCACTTCGACAGGCAGAGGACCGACAGTGCCACACGGAGGCACCAAATGGGCGGGACCGAGTGCATGAGCAGGCCCTTCCGAATCTGACCGCATGACCGACCGTCGGCCGGGGAGCCGGCCGCATGCAACAGCGCAAGCCAAGCCGCTCGAGCCGAGCGCGCGATCTACGTCCGGAGCGGCCGCCTGTTACGGCCTTTCATGCCTTCCCCTCGCTGATCCACTCCACCGCGCCCCCCGGCAGGAAGTACGCGATCAGCATCCGCCCGCCCGTCACCGTCGGCACGTGCTGGCTCCCCGGCGGGAACACCACCCAGCCTTCCGGCTGCCCGTCGAAGCGCGGATCGCCTTCCACCGCGAAGCACAGGTTCGCCTCGCCCTTCGGGTGCCGGTGATTGATGCCCGGCCCCGTCATCCACACGAAGTCGACCGAGACGTCGTGCTTCGTCGCGTCCGGCTTGCACAGCCGCGAGTACTTGATGGCGTCCTTGCCGCGGTCGCAGATGACGCCGGCCTTCACCGCCGCCAGCATCTCCGCGCGCAGCGCCTGCGCCGCCGCGCCGCGCGACGGATAGGCGTTCTCCAGCGCCGCCCGTGCGGCGGCCGCGTCCGCCAGCGGCGTGCGGGCCGCGGCGGCCATGGGCGCGTCGAGCAGCGCGAGCAGCGATTGCGGCGTGGGGGTGGGCATGCAGGCTCCTCAGACGTCGCGCAGCTTCGCGACCGCCGCGTCCACGTGCGCGGGGATGTCGGTGACCTTCTCGGCCGACTCCACCGTGCCGTCCGCGGCGAGCACGTACGTCACCCGATCAGGATACTTCGCCGAGCCGTCCGCCGCGGCGCCGTAGGCGATGGACATGACCTTGGTCGTGTCGCAGAGCAGCGGGAAGGGCAGCTTGTACTTCTGCGCGAAGGCCTTGTTGTCGGCGGGCGTGTCGAAGGACACGCCGTAGATGCGGCCGACGTCCGTGGTGTGCGGGTAGCGGTCGCGGAAGCCGCAGCTCTCGGCGGTGCAGCCGGGCGTGTCGGCCTTGGGGTACCAGTAGAGCAGCACGCGCTGGCCGGCGAGGTCGGCGCGGCGCACCGTGCGGCCCTCGTGGTCCTGCACCGAGAAGTCGGGGGCCTCGTCGCCGGCCTTCAGCAGGCCGCCTTTCTTCTTGAAGAACATGCCTTGTCTCCCTCGCCCGTTGCCCGCGGGCGTGAGGGACAGGATGCGACGGGCGCGCGGCGAGCGCAACGGCTCAGCGACGCAGCCGGCCCACGGTGGCCTCGACCGAGGCGCCGATGTTTCCCACGCGCTCGGCGTGCTCGATGCGCCCGTCGGGCCCGACGACGTAGGTGATGCGCGCCGGGAACCACGAATGCCGGCTGCGGCAGGCGCGGTACGCGACGGACATCTCGCGCGTCACGTCGCACAGCAGCGGGAAGGGCAGCTGGAACTTCTCGGCGAAGCGCCTGTTCTTCTCGGGCGTGTCGAAGGACACGCCGTAGATGCGCCCCGCGCCCACGAGCACGGCGAAGCGGTCGCGGAAGCCACAGGCCTCCTTCGTGCAGCCGGGCGTGTCCGCCTTCGGGTACCAGTAGAGGATGGTGCGCTGGCCGCGCAGGTCCGCCAGCGTGACTGTGCGGCCCAGGTGGTCCTGCACCGAGAAGTCGGGCGCGGGGCTGCCGACGGGCAGCAGCTCGGGCTTGTTCCAGAACATCGCGAATCCTCCCGGGCTAAGTCGCGCCGTGCCGCCCCAGCGCCGCCGGCAGCTCGGCGACGCCCGACAGGATGATGTCCGCGCCCGCGGCACGCAGGGTGGCCTCGTCGTGTATGCCGCCCAGCACGCTCCAGCACGGGATGCCGGCGGCGTGGGCGGCGCCGATGTCGGCGGTGGTGTCGCCCACCATGAGCGCCTCGTGCGGCGCGCAGCCGAGGCGCTGCAGCGCGAGGTGGATCACGTCGGGGGCGGGCTTGTGGGCGGCCACTTGGTCGCCGCCGCCCACGAACTCGATGTGGTCGAGCAGGCCCTTGGCCTGCAGCGTCTCGCGCGCGCTGGCGGTGGAGCGCGTGGTGGCGAGGCCGAGGCGCCGGCCGCCGCCGCGCAGCGCCGCGAGGGCGTCGGGCACGCCGGGCAACACGCGCGTGCGGGTCACGACGTGGGCCGTGTAGCGCTCGCGGAAGAGGCGCACCATCGCGGCCGGGTCCGGGGCGCCGAGCAGCCGCCAGGTGTCCTCGGGCGAGAAGCCGATGCGCTGGATGGCCCACGCGCGCTCGGGCACGGACAGGCCGGCGTCGCGCGCGAGGGCGCGCACGCCGTCGACGATGGGCTCGCTTGCGTCCACCAGCGTGCCGTCGAGGTCGAGCAGGACGAGGCGGAAGCGCATGACGGGATCGTAGCCGCCGGCCGGGCCGCGCGCCTCCCGGGATGCGGTCGCGGGCGCGGCTCGCCGCGTGCGCCGCCCGCGGAGTACGATTCCGGCGCCATGCGCCGCCTGCTCGGATCCTCCCTGCTCCTGCGCCTGCGCCGCTCGGTCTCGCTGGTCGAGCTGGCGGCGGTGGCGGGCGCGGCGCTGCTGGTCGAGCTGGCCTACGCCAACAGCCCGAACACCACCGATGTCTTCGACATCTTCTTCGTCATCGGGCTGGGCGGCGCGGCCCTGGCGGCCGCCACGCTCTCGCGCTACCGCCACCTGCCGCTCACCTCGCGCCTGCTCGACGTCGGCGCCGCGCTGGTGACCGGACTGCGCGAGCGGCTGGTGCTGAGCCTCGGGCTCGACTTCCATCCCGAGCGGCACCCGCGGCTGCCGGCCTTCACCGGCCTGCGGCGGGCGATCCTGGTGTCGGCGCTGGCGGCGATGGTGCTGTACCCGGCGCGCGGCCTGCTGCGCGAGCTGCTGCTGATGACGCGCGTGCCGGGCCTGCACACCGTGCACGTGATCCTGCTGAGCGTCACGTGGCTCGCGCTGCTGGCGGGCCTCGCGGTGAATGTTCCGGCCATCGTGCTGGGCGCCATCGAGGTGCTCAAGCGCCGCGCCGGCCTGCGCGGCGTCGCGCGTGCGCTGTGCATCGCAGGCTTCCTCGTCCTGGTCGCGATGCTGGCCGGACTGCTGGACGAGGCCGTGGGCATCGAGGGCTGCCTGTCCGTGCTGGCCTTCGCGGCGCTGCTGCCATCGGTCGTGCGCGCGGTGGATCCGCCCGATGGACCGTGGCTCAACGTGGCCATCGGCAAGCGCGGCGAGCCCAAGACGGCGCCGCTGGGCGACCTCATCCGCGACGCGCACCGGCTCTTCGCGCTGGAGGCCTTCCTCGTCGTGTGCGCGCTGGCGCCCTCGCCCGACGCGACGGGGCCCGACGTGCTGCCGGTGAGCTCGCTGCTGCTGCGCCTGTACGGCTGGTCGGCCGCGTGGCTCTTCACCGGCGGCGCGCTGCTCGCCATCGGCGAGTTCAACCGGCGCCGGCGGCTCTATGACCCGGCCTTCGAGCGCAGCCGCGTGCTGTGGGCCGCGCCCGGCCCCGAGGCGCGCAGCCTGCTGGACGAGCGCGCGGCCATCGCCGGCGCCGGCTGGCGCCTCGTGATCTCGGACGACCTGCCCGGCACCGACGACGCGGACCTGCTCATCGGCATCCCGCCCGGCCTCAAGCCCAACTGCGCCGTGCCGCTGGCGCGCGTGCCCGCCGGCCTGTTCCTGCTGGGCAACGACCCGGGCCGCGTGCTGGCCGAGGTGGACGAGGGCGACAAGGGCCGGCGCGCCGGCGCGATCCTCGAGCGCCTGCTCACCAGCACCCGCCCGCGCGTCGCCGACCGCGGCGAGGGCACCTTCCTCGTGCCGCAGTGCTGGATGGTGGTGGGCCTCACGCGCGACGACGACCGGCCCGAAGGCGACCGCATGCCGGCCATGACCTTCGGCCAGTCCTTCCAGCAGGCGCTGGGCACGCGCCTGCGCCGCTTCCTGCACGAGGTCATGTCGCGCGCCGGCATCGACGTCTTCTACATCGAGGACGCCGTGACGCCGCAGCAGTTCAGCCAGGTGCTCGAGCGGCTCTTCGAGCACCACATCGCGCGCACGCAGCCCGCCTCGGTGGGCGAGCGCGACTTCCTCGGCCTGCACGGCCTGCACATCGTGCTGCACGAGGTGGACCCCGAGACCGAGGGCATCAAGGGCGTGGACAGCCACCTCACGCGCAACGCCATCTCCCGCGCCCGCATCCTCATCGTGGGCAAGGACCGCGGCGGGGGCGGGGACGACGATGGGCCGCCGCCGATCGAGGGGCAGACCAATGACGATTGGCTGCGGGAAGCGATCAGCCGGCTGTTCCCCCGCCTGCAACCGATCCGCTGACGAGGCTGCGGCAAATCGCGCCGGGCGTCGTTGCGGGGGGCCGCTCGATCCTCAACGGCCCTAGGCGGGCCGCCTCCGGTCGAGCGGCCCCCCGCGCCTAGCCCGACACGATTTGACGCAGCCTCGAGAGCACGTCGGCCGGAACGGCCTCCGGAACGCGCCCGGAGAAGTATTACTTGTCGCCGTCAGAGCCGGTGTAGCCGAGTGACTTCAACTTGGCTTGCAACGCCGGGTCGTCGGGCTCGGGCGGCTTGGGCTTGAAGGAGAGGGTGACGCCGGCGAGGTCGGTGTCGACGTTCAGCTTGATCGGCTCGAACTCGTCGTCGGCGTCGGTGGCCAGGGTGAAGGTCCACTCGCCGGGGGCGAGGCCGTCGAAGGTGAACTTGTGGTCGTCGCCCTCGACGCGCGAGGTGTCGCGGGTGTGGCCGTCGGCGGCCGTGGCGACCAGCCACATCCACTTCGGCTCCTCGGGGGAGTCCTCGAAGCGGATGGTGCCCTTGACGTGCAGCGCGGCCGGCACGCGCAGCAGCAGGTCGTCGGGGCCCTGCAGCTCGCCGACCTCGACCAGCTCCGAGGTGAAGTTGGCGTGGCCCTCGGCGCGCACGCGAATGCGGTACTTGCCGGCGGCCACGGGCTCGAGGTGGAAGCGGCCGTCGGCCTCGGTGGCGGTGGACGTGCTGCGGCCCCAGCCGCCCTCGCCCTCGGCCAGGGCCTGCACGTTGGCGGAGGCCAGCGGCCGGCCGGTCACGGCCGAGACCACGCGCCCGCCGAGCGAGCCCGTGGACAGCGCGATCTCCAGCACGCGCCGCTCGCCCGCCTGCAGCTCGAACTCCTGGCGGTCGGCGAAGCCCTCCATGAGGCGGCTGTCCGGCGCGCTGAAGGTCAGCTCCACCTTGCCCGCCTCCAGCCGCCCCAGGTCGAACTGCCCGCGCGGGTCGGTGCTGACCGTGCGGCGGATGCCGCTCCAGCTGCGGATCTTCCAGCCGTCCGCGGCCACGCCGTTCACCACGAGGCGGCCGGACACCATCGCCGTGTCCTTGCCGGCGTACTGCGCGCCCACGTCCAGCAGCACGCTGGTCTCGCCCTGCGCCTCGACGGTGACGTCCTCCTCGGCCAGCGGCGAGTCGAAGAAGGCCTCGACGAGCGCGAGCCCGCCCGTGAGGTTCTCGCGCGAGCGCACCTCGACGTGCACCTGGCCGGCCTCGACGTGGTCGAAGACGAAGGCGCCCTGCAGGTCGGTGATGCACAGGCGCGGCAGCAGGCTGTCCGTCGCCTGGCGGTCCTCGTCGGGCACCAGGATGGCCAGCAGCGGCTCGGCCGGTGGGCCGGCGCCGTCGATGACCTTGCCGACGAGGCGGCCGCCGGCCTGCAGCGTGATGAGCAGCTCGTCGGGCGGCGGCGCCTTCGCGGCCGGCGTGCCGGCGGGCAGGGAGAGGTCGGCCTTCTCCTGCGCCACGGCCCACGCCGGGTGCGTCGCGCTGATCCAGAGGGGGCCAGCCGGCAGGTCCGTGAGCAGGGCCCGGCCGTCCTCGCCGGTGCGCGCCACGGCCAGCGGCGCGTCCTCGAAGGACGGCTCCTTGGCCGCCACCTCCAGCGTGGCCCACTCCACCGGCGCTCCGGCGGGATCGACCACGCGCACGGGCAGCGCGCGGCCGGGCGGGAGGCGCATCTCGCCCGTGGCGTCGGTGGCGGTGAGGTCGAAGGCCGCGCGCTCCTGCGGCCGGCCGGGGGCCTTGGCCACGATCTCCCACGCCGCGGGCTTCAGGCCGGCCACCACGTAGCGGCCCTGCGCGTCGCGCGTCACGTCGGCCAGGGCGTGGGGCGCGACAAGCAGGTCGACGATGTCGCCGTCGGGCACGGCGCGCCCGTAGAGCGCGACGTCCTGCACGGCGACGCCGTCCTTGTCCAGCACCGCGAGCGTGAGCGTGCGCGAGGCCATGAGGCGCAGGGCGTTGTCGCGGCCGGTATCGAGGTCGGTGGCGATCGTCCACTCGTGCTGCGCGTCGGGCCGCGCGATGCCCCACACCGCGCCGGGCCGGAAGCCGGCGGCGCTGAAGCTGCCGTCCGGGCCGGCGTGGTAGGGGCCGCGCAGCACGGCCACGGGCACGACGCCCAGCGTGTTGCCCAGCAGGACCTCCGCGTTGGCCACCGGCTTGCCCGCGCCGTCGAGCACGCGGCCCTTCACGGACTCGCCGTCGCCCAGCACGAGCGTGCCGAGGTCGCGCGTGCCGCCGGCCGCGCCGGTGGCGACGCCCGCCTGCATGAGCACGAGATGGTTGGGCTCGTCCACGGCGACGGTGACGAGGCCCGGCAGGACGCCGGCCAGCTCGAAGCTGCCATCCGCGGCGGTCGTGGTCGTGGGCACGGGCAGCTTGGAGACCAGCGCGCTCATCGCGGGCGGCGGCACCCACGCGAACTGCTTGTCGCCGCCCTCCTCGACGACGGCCACGCCGCCGCCCTCGCGGAAGTGCGCGATGTCGGGCACGAAGGACACCTGGACGATCTCGGTGGCCCGCACGCGCGCGCCGGCGATGGGCTGGTCGTGCTCGTCCGCGATGCGGCCGCGCAGCGTGGCCCGCGCGGGCAGCACGATGTCGCCGAGGTCGCGCGTCTCGCCGCTCACGGGCGAGACCTCCAGCGGCCAGAGCAGCGCGCGCGGCCCGCCGGGATCGAGCACCAGCGCGCCCAGCGTGCGCGGCTGCAGGTCGGCCAGCTGGAAGCGGCCGTCCGCGCCCGTGACCGCGCGGCCCACGACGGGATCGAAGCCGAGGCCGCCCTCCTGCAGGAAGGCGCTGGCGCTGCGGATGATGAGCGAGCGCCGGCCGCCCAGCAGCTCGACGGGCAGGTCCGGCACGGGCTGCTTGTCGGCGGTGAGCACGCGGCCGGTCAGCCCGCCCAGCGCGCGGCGGTAGCTCTCGGGCACGCGCGGCGCGTCGACCGCGGTGCTGCGCGCCAGGTCCTCGGGGACGCCGGCCGCCAGCAGCGCCTGCACGTCGCTCGCGGCGTCGGCGGGCGCGCCTGCTGGCAGCACCGCGGCCGACTCGGACGGGTGCAGGATGTCCGCCGCCTTCTCCGCGCGCGGCCCCGCGTCGCTCAGCAGCCAGGCGACGAGACCGCCCACCAGCAGCAGGACCATGACCAGCGAGATGCCCGAGATACGTCGCACGCGGGAGGCCTCCGGGGGGTGGGCAGCCCGGACCACGATACCGGCCCGATGTGGCGTCGGGGTGTCGGGGCCTCCGAGTCGAGGCGGCCGCGAAGCCTCAGCGAGCGGCGCTGTCCGGCGGGCGGGCCTGCTCTTGGCGCCAGCCCTCGAGGTCGAAGCCAGCCATGAGCTGCACGAAGGCGCGACACAGCGCGGGCGGGCCGGCGAGCAGCGTGCGCGTCTCCGTGGTGACGGGTCGGCCGTCGGCCGTCATGACCGCGCCGCCGGCCTCCTGCAGGACGACGAGGCCGCCGACGATGTCGAGCATGCGCTGCGGGCTGCCGCGCCCGACCACCAGCAGGTCGGCCTCGCCCGCGGCGAGCAGCGCGAGGTCGAGCGCGATGCTGCCCATGCAGCGGATCTTGCGCACGTGCCAGAGCATGTGCGGCAGCGCGCCCGGCAGGCACACCAGCGGCCCGCGGCGCGCGAGGTGCGCGATGAGGATCGCGTCGCGCAGCGCGGGCGTCTGCGCCACGTGCAGCGCTCGCGCCTGGCCGACGCCGTCGGCGATGCGCGCGCCGCCGCCGCGGTGGGCCGAGAGCGTCAGGCCGCGCAGCAGGTCGTGCACCACGCCCACCACCGGCTCGCCGTGCCGGCACAGCCCGGCCGTGACGGCCACGTAGGGGATGCCGCGCAGGTGGTTGGCGCTGCCGTCGATGGGGTCGATGAACCACTCCCACTCGCCGGCGCCCGCGACGGCGGGCCGGTCCTCGATGGTGAGCGCGTGGCCGGGGAAGCTGGACGCGAACAGGTCGTGCAGCGCCGCGCCGGCGCGCGCGTCGTCCTCGGTGTGCACCGAGGTGTGGCTGGACCAGTAATGCTCGGCGAGCGGCCCGCCGAAGCTGGGCCGCACCAGCTCGACCGCCACGCGGCGGACGTGGTCCACCGCGGTGGCCTCGATGGCGGCGAGGGCGCTTTCACTCACGGGGCGCGATTCTATGATGGGGAGCGTGAACGCCCGCCTGTCGCTCGCCGCCGTCTGCGTCGCCGCGCTGCTCGCCGGCTGCCGCGCCGCCGAGCCCGAGCTCTATCCCTTCGATCCGCCGCCCAACATCCCGGCGGGGCAGGACCTGATGGTCGTGCCCGACGACCTCGTCAACGACCTGCTCGAGGCGCAGACGATCCGCCTGCGCGAGGACGCCCTCGCGGCCGTGGCCGACGGGAAGCTGGTGCTCTCGGGGTCGGGCGTGGAGGACGCCATCCGCGACCACCGGATCATGACCGGCATGACGGTGCAGGAGGTGGTCTGGGCCATCTGCAGCCAGCCCACCTCCGTCCGCGACCAGGGCCCGCCCGGCGGCCACACGCTGCTGTGGGAGCCGCAGGAGCGCCGCTCGGCCAAGCGCTTCTGGGTGCGCTTCGACGAGAACGGCAAGGCCACGGCCGCGGGCATCGACTAGGAGCCCGTCGGCGCGGGCCGCTCGCGCCCCTTCCCGCAGCCGCCCCGGCGTCCTAGAATCGTGGGACCATTCGCCGACCTCCGGGAAAGGCCGTCTCCCCGGAGGGCAGGGCGCCCTCCCCGCGGCCACCCGCGTCCCATCTCCGGAAGCCTCCTCCATGACCAGCACCACCCCGGCTCCCACCACGAACAAGGCCCTGCTGGACTGGGTCGCGTCGGTGCAGAAGCTCACCACGCCCGACCGCGTCGTCTGGTGCGACGGCAGCCAGGCCGAGTACGACCTGCTGGTGAAGGAGATGCTGGGGACGGGCCTGCTCTCGGAGCTGGACCAGGGCAAGTGGCCCGGCTGCTACCACCACCGCAGCAGCCCGAACGACGTGGCGCGCGTCGAGCACCTCACCTTCATCTGCTCCGCGAAGAAGGACGACGCCGGCCCCAACAACAACTGGATGGACCCGGCCGAGGCGCGCACCAAGCTCACCGGCTGGTTCAGCGGCTGCATGAAGGGCCGCACGATGTACGTGATCCCCTACTGCATGGGCCCGGTCGCGTCGCCGTACAGCAAGGTGGGCTTCGAGATCACCGACAGCCCGTACGTCACGATCAACATGAAGATCATGACCCGCATGGGCACCCAGGCGCTCAAGAAACTGGGCGACAGCACGGACTTCGTGCGCGGCCTGCACAGCACCGGCGAGCTCAACCCGGAGAAGCGGCACATCTGCCACTTCCCCGAGACGCGCGAGATCATGAGCTACGGCTCCGGCTACGGCGGCAACGCGCTGCTGGGCAAGAAGTGCCACGCCCTGCGCATCGCCTCCGTGCAGGCGCGCGACGAGGGCTGGCTGGCCGAGCACATGCTCATCCTCGGCCTCGAGAGCCCCAAGGGCGAGACGCGCTACATCGCCGCCGCCTTCCCGTCCGCGTGCGGCAAGACCAACCTCGCGATGCTCGTCCCGCCCGCGCACTACAAGGGCTGGAAGATCTGGACCGTCGGCGACGACATCTGCTGGATGCGCTACGGCCCCGACGGCCGGCTCTACGCCATCAACCCCGAGTCGGGCTTCTTCGGCGTCGCGCCCGGCACCAGCGAGAAGACCAACCCCAACGCGCTCGCGTCGCTGCGCAAGAACAGCATCTTCACGAACACCGCCGTCACCGCGGACAAGCAGCCGTGGTGGGAGGGCCTCTCGCCGCCGCCCGCGAACGCCACCGACTGGAAGGGCCAGCCGTGGACGCCCGCGTCCAAGGAGAAGGCCGCGCACCCGAACAGCCGCTTCACCGCGCCGGCCAGCCAGTGCCCGTCGATCAGCCCCAGGTTCGATGACCCGCAGGGGGTGCCGATCTCGGCCATCATCTTCGGCGGCCGCCGCGCCAAGACCGCGCCGCTGGTCTTCGAGGCCTTCGACTGGAAGCACGGCACCTACGTGGGCGCGATGGTGGCCTCCGAGACCACCGCCGCCGCCACCGGCGCCGTCGGCGTCGTGCGCCGCGACCCGATGGCCATGCTCCCGTTCTGCGGATACAACATGGCCGACTACTTCGCGCACTGGATGCGCGTCGGCGCCAAGTCGGCATCGGCCCCGCGCATCTTCCACGTGAACTGGTTCCGCCAGGACGCCGACGGCAAGTTCCTGTGGCCGGGCTTCGGCGACAACATGCGCGTCCTGAAGTGGATCGTGGACCGCTGCGACGGCAAGGCGCAGGGCGCCAAGACCCCGATCGGCTACGTCCCCGCCGCGGGCGAGCTGGACATCGCGGAGCTGAACATCAAGCCTGAGGTCGTCGAGGAGCTCCTCGACGTCGACGCCGAGGCCTGGCAGCAGGAGCTGGCCGGGCAGAAGGAATGGCTGGAGAAGTTCGGCAGCAAGATGCCGAAGGAGATGTGGGACCAGTTCAAGGGGCTGGAGCAGCGGCTGACGGTGGGGGCGAGGTAGGGGGCGCGCGATGTGAGCCGCGGAGGACGCGCACTCGCCGCGGCCCTGCTCGTCCTGACGAGCTGCGGCTCCAAGAGCGCGCGACCCGCCCAGCATGTCGACGCCATGCACGGCCATGTCTTCGCCCGGACCGTCGCGGCAGCGGCCGCGCTCGCTCCCGAGCTCGACCGCCAGTGGCAGGCCGTGCGCGATCTCGTCCCGGGTTGCCGGGACGTGCCCGTGGACGTGTGGATCGTGTCCGAGCTTGCGGCGGCACAGTCCGGCGCCAACCTCTCCGATGCCGAGGCCTTCGCGATCCGGGACCCGCCGCGAGTCGTCGTCCTCGAGCACGACGACGAGCAGTCGCATTCCCTGGCGCATGAGCTCGTCCACGTCCTCACGGACGACGCCTGGAGACGTCTGCCGGCCTTCGTGGAGGAGGGCCTGGCGGATCACGTGGCGACCCGGCTCGCGCCGAGCTCCTCGAGGATGACGGACCTGATCTCCATGCTGCCCCGCCTGCCGGGAATCCGGCTGCGCCTGACGGGGCGCGTGGGTCAGGAGGAGCTGAACTGCACACTGCAGTTCGACGACGCGCCCATGGACGCTGCCAGCCTGCGCGACGTCCTTGCCCAGACCTCGACGCACTCGACCACGGACTACGTGGACCGCGCCGCCGATTACTCGGCGGGCTTCCTGATCGTGTCCTTGATCGTCGAGCGCGAAGGCCTCGGCAGGCTTCGCGCGCTGTGTGACGAGGCAGGCTCGCGCGGCCAGCCGCTCGTGCCGCCGGAGGCGCTGCTCGATGCGGCGCAGCTCCCGCCCGAACCAGGCGCCTGGGCGCCGATCGTCGCATCGATGTTTGGTGACGACGACCTGCATGTCGTCGCGCGCCGCTTCGCGCACATCATCGCCGGGGCGCTCGTCGCGATGCGGCCTGCTTCGGCGGACGAGCTGGCGGCCGCGCTGTCCGGCGGCATGGTGGAGCTAGGGCTCGGGAACGCGCGAGTCCGACTCGACCAGGTGCCCGCCGTCCTGGAGGCCTTGCCCGCGGAGCTTGCGCGCGCCACCGAGCGTGGGGCTCCAGCGCCCGGCTCAGCCGCCGGCGGCTGACCGTGCAGCAGTTGTGACGAAAGGTCGCCGGATCCCCGACCTGCTGGCCACCGACAGCGGCGACGGCAGCCAGATCCACGACACCATCAGCGTGCTGCTCAACACCACCGCGCCCGCGCCGCCGTGGACCGACGCGGGCTTCGCGCTGGCGGGCACGCCGGGCGCGGCCTGGCTCATGGCCTTCGGGCCGCTCACGCCGGGCTCGGTCGTGGAACTCTCGCTCTCGGGCGCGCAGCCCGGCGCGCCGGCGGTGCTGCTGCTGGGCACCGCGGTGATCGACGCGCCGTTCAAGGGCGGCACGCTGGTGCCCCAGCCGCAGCTGCTGCTCGGCGGCTTCGCGGTCGAGCCCGACGGCGGCCTGCAGCTGCAGGGACACTGGCCGACCACGCCCGCGGGCCTGCAGATCGTCGGGCAGTGGTGGATCGCGGACGCAGGGGGGCCCGCGGGCTTCGCGGCGAGCAACGGCGTGAGCGGCGTCGTGCCGTAGGCGACGCCCCGCCGAACGCCGCGGACAGGCCCTTCTCTCGGGGGAAAGGCCCTGAATTCCGTCACGGCGCGAGGCGCGCTGTATGTTGGCGCATGTCCTTTGGCGCCCACGTCCGCTCGTCGCCGCGCGCGATCGCGCTGCTGCTGCTGGCCGGCTGCGCCACGCTTCCTGCCGCGCCGCCGTCGCATGCCTCTGCCGCGCACGGCGTGGTGTGCGCCGCCAACGCGGACGTGGCCGGCCAGGTCGCGCGCGACCTCGACGCCACGTGGGTCGCGCTGCGCGACTTCGTCCCGGGCTGCCGCGAGGTGCCCGTGACCGTGTGGGTGCAGCAGCACCTGCAGCGCTCGCCCGACGACGACCCGCCTGCCTATCTGCAGGCCTTCGCCGTGCCCGACCGCGACCTGGTCGTCGTGCGCGAGGGCGACCACGAGCGCCTGCACTCGCTGGTGCACGAGCTCTTCCACGTGCTGCACGACGACACGTGGGGCGCGCTGCCCACCTACATGGAAGAGGGCGTGGCCGACGTGGTCGCGCAGCGCCTCGCCAGCGGCGAGCGCAGCGAGCTGGAGGGCCTGCTCGGCCTGCTGCCCTGCCTGCCCGGCGTCGAGGCCGAGATCGTGGTGCGCGCGCCGGGCGGCGTGGCCGTGGAGCAGTCGCAGCGCCTCACGCTCGGCGGCGCGCGGCTGGATGCGGCCGAGGTGCGCTCCCTGCTCGAGCGCGTGGAGCCCAGCTCGGCCCTTTCCGGCTCGCAGGGCTTCTCCTCCGGCTACGCGCTCGGCTACTGCGTGGCGCGCCGCATCCTCGACCGCGACGGCCTCGCCGGCCTGCGCGCCCTTTGCGCCGCAGCGCACGCCCGCGGCCTGTCGCGCGTGCCGGTGTCCGAGCTGCTGGAGGCGGCCGAGCTGCCCGCAGACCCGGCGCCCTGGTGGCCGCTGCTGTCCGACGACCTGCAGCCCGCCGACGTGCGCGCTGCCGCAGACTTCTGGGCCGCCTCCCTGGCGGACTCGCTGCGCAGGCTGCTGCCCGTGCCGGGCGCGGCCGCCGCGCGCGTCGCCGCCGGCGACGTGGAGCTGCGCATCGGCCCGGCGCGCTCGAGCCTGGCCGCCGTGCCCGCCCTCGCCGCCGCGCTGCACTGAGCGGCCCCGCGGCCCTCAAGGCGCGCGGCCCCGCGGCCCGATAGGGATGGGGTCGCATTCCCGCCGGGGGCACTCATGGACCGTGCCACGAAGCGTCTCGAGATCCTGCAGCCGCACAGCGCCGCGCCGCGCCCGGCCCGCGACGCCTTTCTCCACGCCGTCGCCAGCCGCTGGAAGCTGGGCGAGGCGCGGTTCTCGGCCGTGGAGGTCCGTGGCCGCACGGAGTTCCGCGGGGCGGACGGCCGGTCCATCGGCCGCGCCTGCGAGTTCACGCTGGCCGACCTGCGCGCCGCCCTGGTGCAGGAGTACGGCGTGCGCCGCGGCTGGCTCCGCACGCGGCGGCCTCTCAACGAGGTCGTGCAGGGGCGCGTGGACGGCGAGCAGCTGGCCCTGCGCCTCGAGGAGAGCGCCACGCGCACCGCCCTGCACGTGATCTTCCTCGTGCCCTGCGACGACGCGCGCTGGCAGCGGCCCATCGGGCCGGTGCGCTTCTCGCTCTGAGGCGCCCGCTCGGACGGCGCGGCCCGCTTTGCGGAAGTCTGCGGCGCTCCGTGAACGGAAGCATCGCTGAAGCAGTGCTTCAGTGAAGCTTCAGTGCAGCGCGCGCCGGTTGGGTCCGACGCGCGCACTGAAGCGATGCATATGCACTGCACCAGCAAAGCTTCAGTGCGCGGCGCGCGGCCGACCCCTCGCCGGGCCCGTGTTACAACCCCGGCGATGAGCGCCCCCGCCCCGAACCGCCCGTCCAACCGCCTCGCCGGCGAGACCAGCCCGTACCTGCTGCAGCACGCGCACAACCCGGTGGACTGGTATCCGTGGGGCGCCGAGGCGCTGGAGCGGGCGCGCCGCGAGGACAAGCCGATCTTCCTCTCCATCGGCTACAGCGCCTGCCACTGGTGCCACGTGATGGAGCGCGAGAGCTTCGAGAACCCGGACGTGGCCGCGCTCATGAACGCGCACTTCGTGTGCGTGAAGGTGGACCGCGAGGAGCGCCCGGACCTCGACGAGATCTACATGAAGGCCACGCAGGCGCTGTCGGGGCACGGCGGCTGGCCGATGTCGGTGTGGCTGGCGCCGGACGGGCGGCCGTTCTACGCGGGCACGTACTTCCCGCCGCTGCCGCGCTGGGGGCAGCCGGGCTTCGTGCAGGTGCTGTCCAGCCTGGCGCAGGCGTGGACGGGCAACCGCGGGCAGATCGTGGAGCAGGCCGGCAAGGTGGCAGCGCACGTGTCGCAGATGTCGCTGAACGGCGGCCTGCTGCCTCAGGTGGAGGCGGCGCCGGCGGCGCCGCGGCTCGAGCTGGTGGAGGCGGCCGCCAGCCAGCTGCTGTCGGTCTTCGACCGCGAATACGGCGGCTTCGGCGGCGCGCCCAAGTTCCCGCACGCGGACGACGTGCGGCTGCTGCTGCGCCAGGCGGTGGCCGGCGACGCCGCGGCGCTGCACGCCGGCGTGCACACGCTGGACTGCATGGCGCGCGGCGGCGTCTACGACCAGCTCGGCGGCGGCTTCCACCGCTACAGCACGGACGAGCGCTGGTGGATCCCGCACTTCGAGAAGATGCTCTACGACAACGCGCTGCTGGTGCCGGCCTACCTGGAGGCGCACCGGCTCACGGGCCGGGCCGACTTCGCGCGCGTGGCCCGCGAGTGCTGCGAGTGGGTGCTGCGCGAGATGGCCGGGCCGCACGGCGGCTTCGCCAGCACGCAGGACGCCGACAGCGAGGGCGAGGAGGGCAAGTTCTTCGCGTGGCAGCGCGACGAGGTGCTGGCGCTGGTGGGCCAGCAGCACGCGGCGCTGGTGGACACGGCCTGGAACCTCGGCGACTCGCCCAACTTCGAGGGCCAGGCCTGGGTGCTGGTGCGCCCGCGGCCCGACGCCGAGCTGGAGCGCGAGCTGAAGCGGCCGCCCGGCACGCTGCACGCGGCGCTCGAGCCGCTGCGCCGCACGCTGTGGGAGGCGCGCGAGCGGCGCGTGCACCCCGGCACGGACGACAAGGTGCTGGTCGCGTGGAACGGCCTCATGATCGGCGCGCTGGCGCAGGCGGCGGTGCTGCTGGAGGAGCCGCGCTTCCTGGCCGCGGCCCGGCGCGCGGCGGACTTCTGCCTCACCACGCTGCGGCCCGACGGCCAGAGGCTGCTGGCCACATGGCGCGCCGGCAAGGCGCAGCACGCCGGCACGCTGGCCGACTACGCCTACCTCGCCAACGGCCTGCTCGACCTGTTCGAGGCCGACGGCGACCCGCGCTGGGCCGACGAGGCCGCGGCCTTGGCGCGCGAGGCCGACGAGCACTTCGCCGACGCCGAGCGCGCCGGCTGGTACATGACCGCCGACGACGCCGAGACGCTCTTCACCCGCCCGCGCGACCTCTTCGACGGCGCGCTGCCCAGCGGCAACGGCGTCATGGTCGAGGTGTGCGTGCGGCTGTTCGAGCTGGGCGGCGACGACGCGCTGCGTCTGCGCGCCGAGCGCGCGCTGGCCACGGTCGAGCCCATCCTGCGCCAGTCGCCCTCGGCCTTCGCGCGCATGCTGCTGGCGCTGCTGCGCCTGGAGTCGGCAGCCACGGTGGTCATCGCCGGCGCTCCCGACGCGCCGGGCTTCGCCGAGCTGCGCCGCGCCGCGGCGCGGCAGCACGACGCGACGGTGGCCGTGGTGCCGGTGCCTGCGGCGGGCGTGGCGCCGGACGTCGGCGCGCGGTGGTCGCTGCTGGCGGGCAAGACCGCGCGCGGCGGACGGGCGGCGGCCTACGTGTGCCGGCGCGGGACGTGCGCCGAGCCGGCGGTCACGGTGGAGGCGCTGGGAGAGCAGCTCGGGTCGACCTGACGCGGTTCATGGGTTGGCATCACGCTCGGCCAGCATGACGTCAAGATCGGCCTCGAGCGATTTGCCTCGTGCGTAGCCGCGTTCCGAGATGAGCCGCATCGCCCGCCTCGCGAGGTCGATCTCGGATGCGGGCGCGTCCTGCAGCAGCCGTCTTGCGTCGATTGAGTCCTGCGGGCGCTTGACGGGATGCTGTGCAAGCAGCTTCTGTGCGATCAGATGGCCGGTTCGCGCGACGCGAACCGTCAGCCCCTCGTCAACGGCCAAGGGCTCTGCATCGGCGACGATGTCCTGTTCGATGCCGCACGTGGCGAAGAGGAGGTCGATGATCGGCGATTCGGCTTCCGCAAGCAGACCGCGTGGCGGGAGCAATCGCACCGTTGCGAATCGAAACGTGTCGAGATGCTCGAGTTGCCCGACGAGTCGGTATCCCTTGCCGATCAGTGAGCGGACGAGAGCTTCCGCTTCGCGGTCCTGGCTGACCGCGACCGCCAGGTCCACGTCCTTCGTGTAGCGGGCGACAGCCCGCGCCGCGACGGCGAGCCCGCCGACCAGAGCGAAGGGTGCGCCGGCCGCATCGAGATCACTCGCGACGCGCTGCAGCGCGATGAGCAGCGGCTTCAGCAAGCCGGGTCCCAGTTCCGGGGCCGACCGTCCGCATCGCCGTTCTCGGCGCCGGGACGTGCACGCAACCAGGCCGCCACGCGCTCGTCGATCTGTTGCTCGCTCTCGCCGGGAAACTCACGACGGAGGCGCTCCCGCATCATGGCCCAGCCGTCGCCGAACATCGCGAGCGCCATTCGCAGTCGCATCGCCGGTGTGGACGGCGGTTCCGGTAGATCGAACACGGGCCCATTCTACCCCCGCGGTATCACCCCTTCCCGTACGTCGACCTCTCCTGCGCCACCGGCAGCCCGGCGTCCTTCCAGCCCGGCGCGACGATGCGGCCGCTGGGGTCCTTCTTGCCGCCCCAGCCGGTCTCGACGTTCACGAGGTCGCTCCAGCCCGCGGCCTCGAGCGCGCGCAGGGCGTTGAGCGAGCGGACGCCGCCGAGGCACGAGCACACGACGCGCGCGGTCTTCGGGGCGCGCTTCTCCATCGCGGGCACGAAGTCGGGGTTGGGCGCCATGCCGCCGGACGGGTCGCGCAGGGCCCAGGGCACGTTGATCGCGCCGGCGGGGTGGCCCGCGTCGAACTCCTCGACCGTGCGCACGTCGACGAAGACGTGGCCGGGGCTCTGCTGCATGAGCTGGTGCGCGGACTTGGGGTCGAGGCTGCGGATGGGCATGGGCGTTTCTCCTGGGACACGCGCCATGGTGCCAGAAAACGGGGCGGGCCTCGCCGCCCCCTGGCGACGAGGCCCGCGCCGTTTGTTCGAGAGATTCAGACTTCGATCTTGGCCACGTCCTTCGCGCGGTCGCCATTCTTGCCGGGCTCGATCTCGAACTCGACGCGAGCACCCTCGTCGAGAGTCCTGAAACCATCACCCTTGATGTCCGTGTAGTGCACGAACACATCCTTCTCCCGGCCTTCGACCTCGATGAACCCGTAACCCTTCTCGTCACTGAACCACTTCACGCGTCCGACGACAGGCATGAACAGAACTCCACACACGTGAACACACGGGAAACGATCGCCCTCCTCCGGGCGGCGACCGACACGGCGAGGATATCCGGACCCTGTAGTTCTGGTAAGGGGGTAGGCGTGCCGGCCGCGACAGCGCCTCCGAGGATGGCCCGTTCTGCCCTCGAAAACGGCAGCGTGCGGCGAACGCACGGCGAGTGCACCGCGATGAGCGGGGCGCGCTTGGTACGCTCCGCAGCCGGGACGCCATGCTCCAGGGTCGACTGCACACGCTGGCCTGCGAGAGCGACGTCCTGAGGGACAACCCGCTGGGCGATCCGGCGCGGCGCGAGGTGCCGGTGTACCTGCCGCCCGGCTGGCAGCCGCCGCCGCGCGGCGCCGGCGCGCGCGACGCGCGCCTGCCGCTGGTGCTCGTGCTCGCGGGCTACACCGGCACGGGCGGCAACCTGCTGCGCGGCACGCCCTGGGAACCCTCGTTCCCGGAGCGCTACGAGCGGCTGCTCGCGCGCGGGCTGACCGCGCCCTGCGCCTTCGCGTTCCCGGACGCCTTCACGCGCCTCGGCGGCAGCCAGTACATGAACAGCGACGCGACGGGGCGCTACGAGGACCACCTGCTCGACGAGCTGCTGCCGCTGGTGGAATCCGCGTGCGACGTGGGCGGCGCGCGCGAGCGGCGCGGCGTCATGGGCCGCAGCAGCGGCGGCTACGGCGCGCTGCACCTCGGGCTGCAGCACCCCGACCGCTTCGCGGCCCTGGCCAGCCACAGCGGCGACTGCGGCTTCGAGCTGTGCTACCGCCCCGACTTCGGCAAGCTGGCCGCGGCGCTCGACCGCGCCGGCGGCAAGGCCGCCTTCCTGCGCGGGTTCGAGGCCTCGCCGCGCAAGACCGGCGCGCAGATCACGGCCATGAACGTGCTGGCCATGGCCTCGGCCTACTCGCCCGCGGCGGACGAGGAGCTGGGCATCGCCCTGCCCTTCGAGCCGCGCACCGCCCGGCTGCGCCCGGAGGTCTGGGAGCGCTGGCTGGCCTTCGACCCGGTGACGCGCGCCGCCGAGTACGGCGAGGTGCTGGCCGCCTTCCGCCTCGTCTACCTCGACGCCGGCACGCGCGACGAGTACTTCCTGCAGTTCGGCGCCCGCCAGCTCGCGGAGGCGCTGCGCGCCAAGGGCGTCGCGGTGCAGCACGAGGAGTACGACGACGGGCACACGGGCACGGCGTATCGGTACGACAGCAGCCTGCCGCTGATCACGAAGGCGCTGGCGGGGTGAGGCGGGGGGCGCGGCCGGGCGTGCGGCCGGCATGCGGCCGGCGGGGCCTTCGTGAGCGTGAGGCGCCACGAGCCATCCAGCGCGAGCAGGCTGCGCCAGGCTCGAGTGCGACGACATGGCGCCGCATTCGGAGTGAGCGCGGAGCGCGCGCCACGGCTCATCGTGGTCACGTTAAAAAAAATGCTCGGAGCATTTGCTCGGAGCAGTTTTTTTAACGTGACCAGAATCGCGCCAGACGAGCCGCGGCGGGCAACCCGCGCCTGCCGCTTTCGGCGAGCGCGGCCATCTCGCGGCCGCAGGCCCCTCCAGGCACGAGGCTGACGGGCCCCGGGCCCGCGCGGCTCGCCGCGCCGCCTCCCATCCCGCTACCATGGCCCCGTGCGCACGACCCGCCTGCAACTCAACGGCGACGCCGCCGAGATCGCCGCGCCCGACCACTGGACGCTGCTCGAGGCCCTGCGCTACCGCGCCGGCCTGACCGGCAGCAAGCAGGGCTGCGACAAGGGCGACTGCGGCGCTTGCACGCTGCACGTCGACGGCCGCGCCGTGCTCTCGTGCCTCACGCTGCTGGCGGACGTCGAGGGCCGCGCGGTCACCACCGTGGAGGGCCTCGTCGGCGCCGACGGCCCCGACGTGGTGCAGGACTGCTTCGACGAGTCCGGCTGCCTGCAGTGCGGCTTCTGCCAGCCGGGCATGATCATGGCCGCGCGCCAGCTCGTGACCGAGAACCCGCGCGCGTCGCTCGAGGAGATCCAGGTGGCGCTCTCCTCCAACCTGTGCCGCTGCACGGGATACACGAAGATCTTCGAGGCGGTGCAGGCGGCGTGCCGCAAGGAGCTCGAGCGCGCCGGCGCCAAGGCGGGCGGCGAGGGCGCGAGCCGCGCGGCGGGGCCGGTGGGGTGAAGCTCGTGTTGCTCGCCGCCGCGCCGGGCCTGCTGGCCCTTGCTGCGTGCTCGCGAACGCCCACGGAGCGGTTGGCCCAAGCTGCCGAAGCCCTTCGCTGCGATCGCCTCGACGAGGCGACCGCGCTGCTTGTCGATCTGCAGGAAGACCCCGATGCACACGTGGATCACTGCGCCTGGCTCGTGCTGCGACTGCGGCTGCTGGCGAAGAGAGGCCCGAGCCCCGAGCTGACTCAGACGTTGCAGAAGCTGGCGAGTCAATGCCCCAGCGAAGCCACAGCGACGCTGGTGGGACGCCTCGGCTCGGACATGCTCGACGCGGGTGGATGGCATGGGGACATCGAGCCGCTGCTTGCGGTCACGGTCTCCAACGACCCCCAAGGCTCGGCACACGCGAGAGCCCTGCTGCTGGAGCACGCGTACGACGTCGAACATCAGCGCGGCATGGGAGCCCCGGATGCCGCCTGGGCCGAACGAGAGATCTGGAAGTGGGGCATTCCGTGCGACTACGGCATGCGAGCCGCGAGCGGAATGCGCGAGATTGTGGATGCTCGGTCCGGCGGGCCCACGCCGAGCCCCGGCGTCCAGCCCTGAACCCTGCTCGAGCTGCAGCAGAGCACACCGAAGACCTCGACGCGTCGACGACCGGCTCCTCGATCGTGCTGGGCGACTCGTCCTCGCTGGTGGTGCCGGGCTCCTGAAGCGGTGGCCTCGGGCCGCACGCGCTGGTCAGTCCACGTCGATCCCCAACGTGCCGGCGCACACCCGCGCGAAGTCCTGCCAGCTGTTCGCGTCGAAGGGCTCGGCCGCCAGCGCCTTCTTGGCGTAGATCACGCCGAGGCGCGGCTCGCCCCGGCCCTTGCTCAGCACGTCCCACGCGAGGCGCCGCTGGGCACGCGCCCAGCGCGGGTCGCCCTCGGGAATCGAGAGGTAGAGCGCCTCGGCCTCGTCGAGGCGGCCCTCGTGGCGCGCGATCTCGGCGAGGTGGAAGACGGTGCCTTCCTCCGCGAGGATGGTGGCCTGCACGCTCTCGGCAATGTCGCGCATGATCTTCTCGCGCTCGGCATTCTGCTCCGGCGTGAGCGCCGGATCGGGACCGCCGACGATCTGGACCGGCTCGTCGGGGAGCGGGACCTTGTCGTGTGCAAGCTGCAGCACCTCGGACAGCGGGCGGGCGGAGCCGTCGGCGAGGTGGATGGGCTGCGCCGGGTCCGGCGCCGGCAGGCCTCCCGGAACGGCGCGCAGCAGCGCCGTGCCGACGAGGCCCAGCAGCAGGACCAGCATCACGAGCAGGCTGATGAGCAGCACGCGCTTCATCGCGAGGACCCCCGGGTACGGACATTCTGCCGCGGCGCCGGCGCGCCGGGGTGGCGCGGCGAGGGCGGGACCGCGGCACGGGCCTTCTGCCTCGTCGTTGGGGACCTGCCGGCCGCCGTTTCCGCAGCCGACTCCCGACGCGTGCCGGGATGTGACAAGATTCCCGCCGTGAATGAGGTGCAGCGAAGGAGCAGCCTGTGGACCCGGCGGCTCGCCGTCGCCGCCCTCGCCCTCCTCGCCGCGTGCTCCGGCGGCGTACCGCGCGAGGCGCCGCAGGACGTCGTCGCGCGAGCGGCGACCGCGGCGCGCGCGGGCCGCTTCGACGAGGCGCTGGGGCTGCTGCACGAGATCGACGTGCGGCCGGACTCGCCAGCCGTGGTCGTGAGCAGCGCGCAGGACGTGCGGCTCGTCGCGTACGCGGGCCAGCAGCGCGCGGACGAGCTCTTCGCGCTGGGGCGCGAGCTGGGCGACCAGCGCGGCGGCCTCGAGCTCATCGTCGCAGCGCGGGCGGGCGAGGCCTGGCTGCAGGCGGGAGGTCGGAGCGCGGATCTCGAGCCACTCTGCGTGCAGGTGGATCGCAGCAACCCGTGGGATGGCGAGTCGCTGCGCAAGGCCTTCGCGGCGCGGGCCGAGCGGGTTGCGGCTTCCGGCCCGGCGGCGGAGCCGGGCTGCCTCTTCTGCGGCAAGCCGGCGTGCGACATGAGCTGCGTCGAGCACCCGACCTGCGTGATGTGTCCGCCGAAGGACGCCGCGGCGGGCGCGCCGTAGCGGCCGGTCGCGCGGCGCGGCCTCCCCGGCACCGGGCGGCTTGTGCCAGAATCGTGGGCCATGGCCGAGTTCGAGCGCAAGTCCATCAACCGCACGCACGGCAAGGAGCCGCCGCACGGCGAGTTCCACGTCGTGGGCAAGCGTGCGCGCAAGATCGATGGCATCCACAAGGCCACGGGCCAGGCCGTGTACACCGACGACCTGCAGCTGCCCGGCATGCTGCACGGCAAGTTCCTGCGCAGCCCGCACGCCCACGCGCGCATCCGCTCCATCGACACCAGCGCGGCGCTGGCGCTGCCCGGCGTGCACGCGGTCATCACGGGGCGCGACCTGCCCATCAAGTACGGCGTCATCCCCTGGA
>DASUFI010000164.1:0-19672 GCA_036274635.1 Planctomycetota bacterium | reverse complement strand
GGGCGCCTGCGCCCCGCCGCGCGCGCCCAGCGCGAGCAGCAGGGCGGCAACGAGCCATGGACGCGGCATGCGACGGGCGCTCCTCGGTCCGGTGTCGCGCGGCCCCGCGCGGCTGTCCGGTCCGGATGAGGATTCGCCGTTCGGGCCCCGGCCGCAAGGGGGCGCCGGTCAGGTCGCCCCCCCGGCCGGCCGATCCACGATCGGAGGCCTCATGCACGAGCCATGCGCAGCGATCCTCGCCCTGGCCCTGCTGGCCGTGCCGGCCGGAGCCCAGCTCACGGGCAAGCAGGCCACGGCCCAGCTTCGGGCGGCGTCGAAGCAGACTCTCAAGGACGCCAAGGCCGCCTTCAAGGACGCGCATGACGCGGCCCTGGAGCAGATCGAGGCCTACGAGGCGGCGCTGAAGGCCGACGGCTTCGCGCAGGACGACGCCGTCGCGCTGTTGGGCGAGCTGAACGCCTTCGTCGGCGCCCTGCAGGTCGCGGAGCGCGCCGCGTGCAGCGACTTCGCGCTCGCGATGCTCGACCTGCTCGTCCAGGTGGACGACTTCAGCGTGATGCAGGGCGAGTACCCCGAGGACTTCCAGCAGGGCACGGGCGGCGTCGCGGACGAGCTGCACGCCGCGCTGGCCAAGGAGGCCGAGAAGGCCAGCGCCTCGGTCTTCAAGCGCCTCGACAAGACCGCCAAGCTGCTGGAGAAGGAGCAGGACGTGCTCATGACCGTCGTGCGCCGCCCGCTGCCGCCGGGCCTGCTGGACGTCGCGGTGAACCAGGGCGCCGTGATCGCCTGGGCGGACGCGCCGCAGCTCACGATCGACCTGGCCCTGACCTTCAGCAGCTCGAGCGTGCTGGGCGACGGCCTGGCCTTCCTGGCGGGCACGGGCAGCGAGGCGCTGACCAGCGTGAGCGCCAGCCTGCAGGGCCTCACGCACGTCGTGCTGCCCGACGCCGCCACCGACCGCTGGTCGACGGTGTTCGGCGACGTCACGCCGCTCACCGAGTCCAACCTCATCGCCGATGCCATGGGCGCGGAGGGCGGCAGCCGGGACACGCTGGTCATCGCCCTGCGCTGAGGCCGCGGCGGGACGCGGCGCCACACCGGGCTTCGTCGGCGACGCGCCGCCCGGTACCGTGCCTGCGCATGTCGGGCACCGAGCACTTCATCCCGCTGACGCGCGCCGACGCCCAGCGCCTCGCGCTCGAGCAGTGCCCGCCCGAGGCGCGCGCGGGACTGGCGGACGTGGGGACGCTGCTCTCCAGCCTGCTGCACGTCGAGCTCCACCAGCGACTCGAGCGGCTCAAGGAGCTGTACGCGCCGCTGGACCCGGACGCCGACACGCGCCGCCCCGACAGCCTGCCCGCGCCGTCGCCCGCGGAGTGCGCGCACCGCCTCTCGGAGACGCTGGCCGACGTGCTGCGCCGCGCCAACTACGTGCAGCTGGCCCGCGACGAGCTGGACGCTGCGCTGGAGCAGGACTCGCCCTTCCAGCTGCGCGTGCACGTGGAGCTGGACGACTTCGCCGAGCTGCTGGTCTTCACGCGGGGCAAGCGCCTGGACCGCGTGGAGAAGCGCCGCTGGGGGCGCAAGCGCATCCACGCGATGGACGTCTTCGAGCGCGTGGTCGTGCTGGCACGCGTCAAGGAGGCGCCCGAGCTGCCCGAGGGGCGGCGCGAGGGCCTGCCCGTGGGCCCGGGCCGCACGCTGGTGAAGCTCTTCCGCAACGTGCCCGCGGCCGACCTGGAGATGGTGCTGCCCAACGTGCAGGTGCGGATGCGCGCGCGCGACCGCGCGCTGCTGGGCGTGCCGGCGGTGGTCGGGGGCGTGATCCTGCTGGTCACCAAGCTCTCGGCCTCGCTGCTGCTCACCGGCGCGCTCATCGGCTTCTGGCTGGGGTTGCGCCACGAGGAGGTGCAGCTGGGCGCCAAGGAGCTGCTGGGCCTCGGCCTGGCCCTCGTCGCGCTGGCCACCTTCCTGCTGCGCCAGTTCTCGGCCTTCAAGAACCGCAAGATCGCCTTCATGAAGGCGCTGGCCGACAACCTCTACTTCCGCAGCCTCGACCACGGCGCGGGCGTCTTCCACCGCCTCATCGACGAGGCCGAGGAGCAGGACGGCAAGGAGGCCTTCCTCGCCTACGTCGCGCTGCTGCAGCGGCCGGGCCTCACCGAGGCCGAGCTCGACGCGCACGTCGAGGAGTGGCTGGCGGCGTGGTGCGGCACGCGCATCGACTTCGAGGCCGACGACGCGCTGGCCAAGCTCGAGCGCTTCGAGCTGCTGCGCCGCGACGGCGAGCGGCTCTCGGTCGTGCCCGTGGAGGCGGCGCGGGTCGCGCTCGACCAGCGCTGGGACGACTGGTTCCTGTTCGCGAACGAGGCGCGGAGCTAGGAGCCCGTCGAAGAAGTGCTTCGAGTGCGGAAGGTGCGGAATTCGTGTCGGATCGAGGCGCCGGACCGAGGCGAATCAGAGATTCGCCGCAGGGCTGGCAACGAAGAGCCGGCGCGAAGGACGCGCCTTCCGCGCCGAATGACTTCTTCGACGGGCTCCTAGGAGGGTGGAGCCTGGATGGCCTCGCGGGCCGGCGCCGCGGCGGCGCGCCGCAGCAGCCACGAGCGGGCGATGTCGTAGAACTCGTCCCGCGCCCCGCGCTCCAGCCAGGGGTAGTGGCCGCAGCGCGCGAGCGAGACGTACTCCAGCCGGCGCACGTAGCGCGCGAGGCTGGCGCGGATGAGCGGCCCGGGGTGCGGGTCGCTCGCGCCGTGCAGCATGAGCACGGGCGCCTCGATGCGCTGGAAGGCGGCCGGATAGGTGTCGTCGTCCTGCAGGCGCAGCATGTCCACCCAGGTCTCGTCGTGCGCGCGGGCGTCCACGGCGCCCAGCTCGTGCGGCCCGGGCAGCAGGTCCTCCGAGTCCACCGGCAGCAGCACCTCGGCCATGCGGTGCAGGCGCTTGTCGGGGTCGTGCCCGTCGCGCTCCAGGGCCTCGTAGCGCGAGCGCTGGCCGGGGCTCATGCGCAGCAGCCGGTTCACGCGCGTGCGGTCGCGGGTGGGCAGATCGACGCTGGCGCAGCCCACCAGCACCAGGGCCGACACCTCGCCGGGATGCGCGGCCGCGTAGGCCAGCGCCAGCAGCGCGCCCCACGAGTGTCCCACCAGCGCCGGCGGCTCGCCGCCGCGCCGCGCGATGTGCTCGTGCAGGTCGGCCACGTGGCGCGCCACGCTCAGCGCGCCATCTCCCGAGCCGCGCTGCAGCGGCTCGATGACCCGGAACGAGCTCGACAGCTCGCGCGCCCACGTCGCGGCCGAGCCGGGCGCGCCGGGGCCGCCGTGCAGCGCGAAGATGACGGGGCCGGTGCGGCCGTGGGCGAAGAGGGTCAGGGGCGGGTTGCCGGGCATGCCCCTATCATCGCGGAAATCACGATTTCGTGCTGACGAGGTCCGGCCGTCAGGGCTGTGGCCGGCTCCCGGCTGGGCCGTGGGAGCGGGAATCCAGCCGGCGGCCTGGGGGCGAGGACCCGCCCTGCGGCCCAGTGCTCCCGTCGGCGTCCGGAAATACCTCCCTGATGAACTTCTGTACGCCGGCGGCGGGAGGCGCGCCGCGGGGCGCCGGTCCTCGAGTCAGGGGCTTCGCGTGCGCGCGAACACGTCCAGCGCCGGGTCGTAGGCGGTGGTCTGCACGTCGAACAGGCCCAGCACCGTGTGGAACAGGTTGTCGTGGCTCAGCTCGCGCTGGCTCGCGGCCTGCAGCTGGTCCGCGCCCAGGCCCCGCGCCGCGCAGAACTCGCGCGAGGCCCAGAAGATCATGGGCACGTGGGTCTGCTCCTCGGGCGCGAGCCAGAGCGGAAAGCCGTGCAGCCAGATGCCGTTCTCGCCCAGCGATTCGCCGTGGTCGGAGACGTAGAGCAGCGCCACCTGCGCGGAGCCGCTGCGGGCCGCCAGCAGGTCGATGAGCTGCGCCAGCACGTGGTCCGTGTACAGGATCGTGTTGTCGTAGGCGTTCACGATCTCGTCGCGCGGGCAGTTGTGCAGGTCGTCGCGCGAGCACTCGGGGAGGAAGCGCTTCCACTCGGGGGGCGTGCGCGCCCAGTAGGCCGGCCCATGGCTGCCTTTCTGATGCAGCACGACGAGCAGGTCGCCCGGATGCGTATCGAGGATCTCCTGCAGGTCCGTGACCAGGGCGCCGTCCCACGGGTCGTCGTCGGGGCCCGGGCCCGGGCCGTCCACGGTGCCGTGCGGCACGCGCTCCGGCACGCCCTTGCCGCCGGAGTTGTTGTCGCGCCACAGCACCGTGACGCCCGTGCGCTGCAGCACGTCGAGCAGGTTCTCGCGCGCCTCCGCCTTGCGATGCGTGTAGTTCGCCTGGCCGAGGTTCGAGAACATGCACGGCAGCGACTCGGCCGTGGACGTGCCGCACGAGGTGACGTGCGGGAAGTTGAGCACGTCGCGGGCGCGCAGCTCCGGGTTGGTGTCGCGCTCGTAGCCGTTGAGCGAGAAGTGGCTGGCCGTGGCCGACTCGCCCAGCACGAGCACGACCACCTCGCGCGTGCCGCCGGCCTGACGCCGCGCGTCCGTGGCGACGGGCAGCAGCGCCTCAGCGGGCCCTGGTTCGCGCTCGGCCCCGTAGCTGCACAGGGCGAAGATGGGCGAGACCGGGTTCACCATGAAGCGCAGCTGCTTGTTGGCGCGCACGGCGATGGACACGTCCCCGTAGGCCAGCCACGCCGCGACCGCTCCGAGCAGCAGCGTCGCCCCCACGACCAAGCCGCGCAGCGCGAGCTCCTTGCGCACGGGCCCGTAGCGGATGCGCGTGAAGAGCAGCAACAGGGCCGGGGCCACCCCCACCGCCAGCACGAAGAGCACCGCGCGCATCGTGACCAGCTCGCCCGCCTCGCGCGAGTCCGTCTCGAAGACGTTGCGGATCATGCTGGCGTCGATGAGCACGCCGTGGTCGAGCATGACCTGCGAGGTGACGGCCGAGACGATCAGCAGCGCCGCGCCCAGCGGCTTGAGCAGCCACGGCAGCGCGACCGCCTGCAGCACGAGGTCGTAGAGGGCCACCAGCACCAGGAAGGCGGCCGCGATCACCGGCCACGACACGGCCTGTGGCCCGGTGGCCACCGCCTGCCACAGGCGCAGGTTGCCGACGCTCGCCAGGAAGAGCACCACGGCCAGGGCCGCCCACGTGCTGCGCACGCCGCGCGCGCGCAGCGGCGGCGCCTCCACCGCCAGCGCCGGCTGCGGCTCCCGCGCGTCGGCCGCTGCGGGCGCGTTCGTCATGCCACGTCCAGCAGGCGGTGCTCGGGGTTGCGCTTCATCGCCTGGCGCTTGTCCCACTCCGTGGGGAAGAGCACCAGCGAGCGGCCGCGCGCGTCGCGCACCACCGCCGTGCGCGCGCCCAGCTGGAAGCTCGCGCGGTCGCCCTCCAGCCACGCGCTGCACTCGTAGGGCAGCGGCTCCAGCGTGGTCTCCACGCCGTACTCGTCGCGCAGCCGGTACTGCAGCACCTCGAACTGCAGGCGGCCGACGGCCGCGACGATGGGCGCGCTGTTCTCGCGATCCTCGGCCCACAGGCGCTGCACGGTGCCCTCGGCCGCCAGCTGGTCGAGGCCCTTGTCGAAGCGCTTGCGCCCCGACGTCTCGCGCGGCGCGATGCGCGCAAAGTGCTCGGGCGGGAACGACGGCAGGGCCTTGTGGTCGAAGCCACCGTCGGCCGAGATCGTGTCGCCGATGCGGAAGGTGTCGCGGTTGATGAGGCCCACCACGTCGCCGGGGTAGGCCACGTCCAGCACCTCGCGCGACTGCGCCACGAGGCCGTGCGGCCGCGCGAGGCGGATGGTCTTGCCCAGGCGATGGTGCCGCACCATCTCGTCCGGCTCGAACACGCCCGAGCAGACGCGCACGAAGGCGAGCACGTCGCGGTGCCGGCGGTCCATGTTGGCCTGGATCTTGAAGACGTAGGCGCTGAAGGGCGAGCTCACAGGGTCCAGCCGCGCCTCACGGCCGTCGGGCAGGTCCACCGGGCGGCTGCCCGGCGGCGGCGCCAGCTCCACGAAGGCGTCGAAGAAGGGCTCGACGCCGAAGTTGGTGAGCGCCGACCCGAAGAATACGGGCGTCACCTCGCCGCGCAGGAAGGCCTCGCGCTCGAAGGGGTTGCCGGCCACCTCCAGCAGCTCGAGGTCGTGGCGCGCGCGCGCCAGCAGCGCCGGGTCGGCGTGTGTCGCCAGCAGCGGGTCGTCGAAGTGCAGCCGCTCCATGTCGGCCTTGAGCGCGCCCGCCGCCGAGGCCTTGTGGAAGAGCAGCACGTCGCCGCGCCGCCGGTCCACCACGCCCGCGAACTCGCGGCCGCTGCCCACCGGCCAGTCCAGCGCGCTGGCGTGGATGCCCAGCACCTGCTCCACCTCGGCCAGCAGGTCCAGCGGCTCGCGCCCGTGCAGGTCGAGCTTGTTGATGAAGGTGAGCACCGGGATCTTCCGCAGCCGGCACACCTCGAACAGCTTGCGCGTCTGCGCCTCCACGCCCTTGGCCGCGTCCAGCACCATGATCGCGGAGTCCGCCGCCGTGAGCGTGCGGTAGGTGTCCTCGCTGAAGTCCTGGTGCCCGGGCGTGTCGAGCACGTTGATGACGAGGCCCTTGTAGTCGAACTGCATGGCGCTCGACGTGATCGAGATGCCGCGCTCCTGCTCCATCCCCATCCAGTCGCTCGTGGCCAGCTTGCCCTTGCGGTTCTTCACGAGGCCGGCGGTGCGGATGAGGCCGCTGTAGAGCAGCAGCTTCTCGGTCAGCGTGGTCTTGCCGGCGTCGGGGTGCGAGATGATCGCGAAGGTGCGACGGCGGGCGACTTCGCGGGCGAGCTCGGCGGAGGTGAGCGGGGCGGGCATGGAAGCGGAGATTGTAGGGCGAAGCCGACTCAGGTCCCAGCGGCGCGGGGGCTGCTACTCGAGGCAATCCGACGGAGCGACGATGCTCGCATTCGTTCCGGCTCGCGCTCGCATGCTCAGCGTCCCAGGATCGTCGCCATCCCCGCCGCGAACTGCTCGTGCCAGCTCGACCAGGCGACCTCCACCGTCTCGCCCTCGCCGCGGAAGAAGCCGTTGGCGCCCGTCTCGCCGCCCGAGTACGCAAACTGCTTGCACCACGCGGCCGCGGGCGGCAGGCCGTCGGCCGGCCAGCGGGCGTCGGCCGCGAAGAACCAGCCGACGTCCCAGAGCGGCTGCATGTCGGGGTCCCAGCTCGCGAGCTGCTCGTGCTCGGGCGACCCGGCCGGCAGCAGCGGCAGCAGCTTCGGCAGCACCTGCTCGCGCTGCGCCGCGCCCCACGTGCGGCCGGTCAGGCGCTCGCCGTCCCAGAAGCAGCTCGCGCGCGCGTCGCTCCAGCCCGGCGCCGCCGCGGCGGCCGCGCGGTCGTCGCCCGGCACCATGGGCACGTAGACCACCGCGACCTCCGCGTCCGCCTCGTGCCCCGCCAGCCACTCCTGCGCCGCACGGGCGCCGTCGACGCAGCCCAGTCAGACGGGCGAGAGCAGCAGGATGACGCGCGGGTGCCCGGCGTGCGCGTCGAACCAGGCGTGCAGCGGGGCGAGGGAGGTGGTGAGGTCGGCGAGGGCCGGACGGTCAGCGGCGCAGGCCCCGAGCAAGCCGGCCATGGCGAGCGAGACAAGGCGAGTGGACATGACGACCTCCGGCGCGGGCGCGCAAGCCTATCGATCCAGCCGCGCCCCTCACAGGCCCGCCAGGTACTCGAGGAGATCCCGCATGTCCTCGCGCGACAGGCCCGTCGCGAGGCCCTCCGGCATGGGCGAGAGCGAGGGCTTGCGCAGCTCGATCTGCGCCGCGTCGATCATTCGCAGATTGCCGTCCTTGTCCGCGATCTTCAGTTGCCCGTTCTCCTCCTCCAGCACGCGACACGCGAGCGACTCGCCGCCCTTGAAAAAGATCAGCTCACTCCCGAACCCCGGCGCGATGCGATTGTTCGGCGCGACGATGGACTCGAGGATCTGCAGCCGCGCGAGCCGGCGCCCCACGCCCTGCAAGTTCGGCCCCACCACCTGCTTGCCATCCTCGTCCGTCGCGTGGCACTTGGTGCACGAGAGCGCCGGCCGCGCGAAGACCTTGCGCCCGGCCCCGCGGTCGCCGCCGAAGAGGCTGTCGAGGAATGGCTCGACGGCCATGCCGACGAGCGGCGGCGCCTCCTCGTCAACGGGCACGGTGAGGCCGACGCCCACGCTGGCGTTGCTGCCCTCGGCCGCGAACAGCGCGGCCGTGCGCGCCGCGCGCCGGTCCGCCACGCGCTGCGCCAGCGCGCCGCCGCGGGCCTCGGCCGCGAGCAGCACGTCGAGGCGCAGCTCCACCGGCACGAGCTCGGCCTGCAGGCGTGTGAGCTCGAGGTCGAGGCGCTCGTCCGCGGGCCCCGGCGCCGCGCGCCCGAGGATGCCGTAGGCCGTGCGCCGCTCGGGCAGCTCGCCCGTGTCGAGCAGCGGGATCGCGCGCGGCACGGCGAGCTCCGGCGAGAGCTGCTCCAAGGCACCGAGCGCTTCGGCACGCAGCCGCGCCTCGGGCGCGGAGAGTGTGCGGTCCACCAGCGCCGGCAGGTCGGGCGGCGCCAGCGCGGCCAGCGCGTGCAGCGCCTCGACGCGCAGGTCGAGGCCGCGCGTGCCATCGTCGAGAATGGCCTCCAGCACCGGCGAGAGATCGGCCGCGCCCGCGGCAGCCGCCACGCGCACCCAGCCGATGGCCAGCTCGTCCTCGGCCGTATCGAGGCCCGCCGCGCGCAGCTCGCGCGCGAGCTCGGGCAGCAGCGTCACATCGCGCTCGCGCACCGCCCGCTCGTCGCCCAGCACGCGGTCGCGGCGCGGCGACTCCTTCCACTCGGCCAGCATGTCCAGCGCGAAGCGGCGGTGCGCGGCGCGCTGGTCGGCGCGCGCCACGAAGGCCGCGAGCTCGCGGGCATTCGCGGGCTCACCGAGGCGGCCGTTCGCATTGAGCACGCGGCGCACGTAGGAATCCGTGTCGTCGTGTGGCATCGGGCCGCCTTCCTTGGCGGAGGGCAGCCCCGCGTCGACGCCCGCCGCGGGCAGCGAGCGGATGCGCTCCGCCAGCGCCGGCAGCGCGTCCGGTACGGGCAGGTCGTGGATGGCGCGCGCGGCCTCGACCGCCACGGACAGCGAGGCATCGCCGAGGTACGCGGCGAGTCCCGCGTCGCGCTGCCGGCGCAGCGCCAGCACGGCCAGCAGCCGGCGCGGGTCGTCGGGCGAGGTCCGCAGCGCCACGAGGTCGCCGGACGTCACGCAGCCGGCAAGCCCCATCGCCACGGCATGCCGCAGCATGGGATCGCTTCCGACGCGCAGGACCAGCTCGAAGAGCGCGCCCTGCACGGCCGCGTCGTGCAGCCGGCCGGCCGCCAGCGCGGCCTGCGCCGCGACGCGTGGCGATGGATCCGCCAGGCCCGCCTCCAGCGCCGTCGTGAACCACGACGGCGTGTTCCCGCGGCCGGGGAGCTCGAGCACGCGCTGCAGTTGCGCGCGCACCTCGGGGTCGTCGTCCGTCCACAGACCCGCGAGCAGCGGCCAGACGTCCGGGTCGCGCCGCGCCGCGAACCCGAGGCCCCAGATGCCGTGCCGCCGCTCGAGGCCGCCGCCGGCGTGGAAGGCCGCGCGCCGCAGCGCGTCCCAGCCCACTCGCCCGCGCGACGCCAGCTCGAACTCCGCCGCCGTGCGCACGCGCTGGTCGGGATGCGCGAGCAGCGTCTCGAGCGACGACACCGCGCGCGCCGACCAGTCGCCGCCGAGCAGCGCGCGCGTCTCGGCCACGATGGGCTGCTCCTGCTGCGTCGGGTCGGTGACGCGCCAGATGCGGCCCTTGCTGCAGCCGCTCCAGCCCTCGACCCAGTCGGCCACGTAGAGCCCGCCGTCCGGACCGAAATCGCAGTCCGTGACGAGCACGCCGCCCAGCAGGTCCGTGACCGCACCCAGCTTGTAGAAGGCGCCGTCGTCCTCGAAAGGGAAGGCCCAGACGTGCGAGCTGTCCGCGCCGCCGGTGAAGTCGCACAGCAGGAACTGGTGCGCGATGGACGGCAGCGCGGTGCCCGGCTCGTGCGTCAGGCCGCTCGGGCCCGAGGCCAGGTTGGCGATGGGCGGGATGATCCACGCGGCTTGGCCGTCGAAGCGCGGCGCCCACAGCTTCTCGCGGCCCCACGGCCCGCGGTCGTCGATCCACTGGCCGGGCTGGCGCCAGCCGGAGTCGCCGCCCTCCACGATGGGCACGAGGCGCGCCTGGTCGCCCGCGTCGCAGTTGTTGTCGCCGGTGAAGAGGTCGCCGCGGTCGTCGAAGGCCAGCTCCTGCGGATTCCGCAGGCCGGTGTGCACGACCTCCAGCCGCGAGCCGTCCAGCTCGCAGCGCAGCACGGCGCCGGTGAAGGGGTAGTGCAGCAGCTCGCCCGAGGGTGTGCGCACCGAGAAGCCACGGTCGCCGATGGACCAGTAGAGCCGCCCGTCCGGGCCGATGCGCAGGCCGTGCATGTCGTGGCCCATGAAGGCTATGCGCACGCCCCAGCCGGTGGAGAGCGACTGCTGCTGCTCGGCGTGGCCGTCACCGTCGGCGTCGACGAGGCGCCAGAGGTCGGGGATGTCCGTGTAGAAGACCTCGCGCCCGCCGCCCGCCGGGTGCCGCGCGAGGAGGCCGGCGCCGATGCCCGTCTCGGGCAGCGCGAAGTCGTCGGCGAAGACGCCCGCCTCGTCGGCGACGCCGTCGCCGTTCGTGTCGCGCAGCAGGCGCACGCGGTCGTGCTCCTTCGCCGTGCTGTCGAAGTCCGCGCCCAGCCACTTGTGGTACATGGCCACGCGGTCGGCCACCGTCTCGCAGGCCAGGTCGTCGTCCAGCCAGTCCATCTGGTCGCGGATGTCCATGACGCCCTTGTGGATGCGGAACGACTCGCCCACGTAGAGGTCGCCCTGCTCGTCGAGCGCGAGGCAGACAGGGTTGGCCAGCATGGGCTCGGCGGCCCAGAGCGACACGGCCAGGCCGGGCGCGAGGCGGATCTGCGACAGATAGGCCGCGGCCTCGCCGGAGGCGGGCTCGATGAAGGGCACGTAGGGCGCCGATTGGGCCCCGGCCGCGGCCGCGAGGGCGAGCAGGGCGAGCACCGTGGGCCGCGCGGGGGACATGGCGCGCCAGTATGCCCGACGTGCGGACGACCCGGCGACGTCGCAGGCCGGGCCGGCGCGCCGCGATCGGCCCGCCGCTTGCGGCCCATCCCGGTGAACGGCCGCAGCGCGGCCGGCAACCCTGCGGAGGACGCGTCATGGCCAGGATCGCGATGCTGCTCGGCAACGAGTTCGAGGATTCGGAGTTCACGGTGCCGCGCGACCGGCTGGCGGCCGCGGGCCACGAGGTGGTGATCGTGGGCCGCCGCGCGGGCGAGACCGTGCGCGGCAAGCGCGGCGAGGCCACCGCCACCGTCGCCGAGGCGGCCGAGGGCCTGGCGGCGGACAGCTTCGGTGCGCTTGTCATCCCCGGCGGCCACTCGCCCGACGCGCTGCGCACCGACGAGGGCGTGGTGGACTTCGTGCGCCGCTTTGCGCGCACGGGCCGCCCCATCGCCGCCGTGTGCCACGGGCCTCAGCTGCTCATCGAGGCCGGGCTCGTGCGCGGCCGCGCGCTCACGTCGTGGCCCTCGGTGCGCACCGACCTCCTCAACGCCGGCGCCCGCTGGGAGGACCGCGAGGTCGTCGTGGACGGCAACCTGATCACGTCGCGCAAGCCGGACGACCTGCCCGCCTTCAGCCGCACGCTGATCGACCGCCTGGGCGCTGGCGGCGTGACCATCGGCCCCGCCTCGGACGGCACCGGGATGAGTTGCGCCAGCGGCTGAGCGCCCGCTACGCCGCGCCCCAGAGGCACTCCGCGAAGGGCCACTCCGCGTCCACCCACTGCGCCTCCGTGCGGAAGCCGGCCGCGACGGCCAGCGCCGGCAGCTCCTCCGGCGCGAACTTGGAGGAGGTCTCGGTCCAGATCGTCTCGCCCTCCTCGAACTCGGCGCGCACGCCGGCGGCGGATACCGTCACCGCCTGCGGCCGCAGCGCGCGCAGGTGCATCTCGATGCGTCGGGCCGATGCGTCCCAGCGCGCCTCGTGCGCGAAGCCGCGCAGGTCGAAGTTTCCGCCGAGCTCGCGGTTGATGCGCGCGAGGACATTGAGGTTGAAGGCGGCGGTGACGCCGGCGGCGTCGTCGTAGGCGGCCAGCAGTCTTTCTTCGGATTTGAGCAGGTCCGCCCCCAGCAGCAGCGCGTCGCCCGGCTGCAGCGTGGCGCGCACGGCGCCGAGGAAGTCCAGGGCCGCGGGGCGCTCGAAGTTGCCCAGCGTGCCGCCGAGGAAGAGCACCAGCGCGCGCTCGCCGTCGCGGCGCGCGCCGGCCACGTCGCGCAGGCCGGCGAGGAAGTCGGCTTCCAGCGCCTCGACGCGCACGCCCGGCACCCGCGAAAGCTCGCGGCGGCAGCGCTCGAGCGCGGTGGCGGAGACGTCGATCGGGCGGTAGGTCAGCGACGTGCGGCCCGTGAGCGCAGCCAGCACGGCGCGCGTCTTCCTGCCGGTGCCGCTGCCCAGCTCCGCGACGAGCGGCACGGGCCCCAGCCGCGCCGCGATCTCCGGCGCGTGCCGGCGCAGCAGGCGGTCGTCGGCGCGCATGACGCCGTACTCCGGGAGCTGGCAGATGGCCTCGAAGAGCGCCGAGCCGACCGCGTCGTAGAACCAGCGCGGCGGCAGCGTCTTCGGTCGGCTCAGCAGCCCGCTGCGCACGTCCCCCGCGAACTCCGCCAGCTGCCCGGCGCGGGCACCCTGCGCGGCGAGCAGCACGGGGCGGATCATGGGGCCACCGTGCGGAAGGTCGCCGCCACGTGCGCGTAGCGCGGCTGGAACCAGTTGCGGAACGAGCGACGCAGCAGCACGTCCGCCGTGCGCGGGCCGCCGCCCTTGAGCACGAAGTGATCGCCGTCGAAGAAGGGCTGCGAGTAGCCGGGATAGGCAGCCAGCGCCTCGAAGCCGGGCAGCGGCGCGAGGGGCGTGCTGGTCCACTCCCAGCCGTTGCCCACCAGGTCGTGCAAGCCGAAGGCGCTGGCGCCGGCGGGATGCGAGCCGGCGGGCGCGAAATCCCACTCGCGCAGCCCGAAGCGGCCGTGGCGCGCGTCGGGCGGCGCGTCGCCCCACGGGAAGCGGCGCTCGTCGCTGTCGGGCGTGCCGTAGGCGGCGCGGTGGAACTGCGCCTCGCTCGGCAGCGCGCGCCCGGCCCAGCGCGCGTAGGCGCTGGCCTCGGCATGGCTCACCTGCACGGGCCAGGCCAGCGGCAGGTCGATCTCCTCCCACATCGCGCGCAGGCGCCAGCCGCCGCGCACGGGCCGCCAGGGCGCGGGGTGCCGGCGGCTCTGGGCGCGGATCCAGTCCCAGCCGTCGCGCGTCCACCAACTCGGCTCGCCATAGCCGCCGGCCTCGATGAAGCGCAGGAAGCGCGCGTTCGTGACGTCGTGCACGTCGATCTCGAAGGCGGGCACGTGCAGCGCGCACTCCTCGAACTCGTTGTCCCAGCCGAAGCCGGGCGCGCCGCGCGGGCGGCCCAGCGTGGCGACGCCGGCCGGGATGCGCGCGCTGCGGGGCTCGGGCGGCGTGCCGTCGCGGGGCGGGGCGTGCTTCGGCGCGACCTTGTGGGCTTGAGGCAGCTCGCGCACCAGCCAGGCCAGCGTCTCGGCGTGCATGAGGCGGTGCTCGATGGCGAGGTCCAGCCGCGGCGCCGCGTCCGCGCCCTCGTCGCGCAGGAGGCGATCGATGCGCTCGCGCACGTCGGCGACGTAGGCGCGCACCTCGTCCGCGGCGGGCCAGGCCTCGGGCGGGTCGTCAGGCAGACCACCGTGCGTGGGGTCGATGCCGAAGGCGAAGAGCCGGTCGAAGTCCGGCCGGAACGGGACGAGGCCCGGCGCGTCGCGCGACAGCAGGTTCCAGTCGAAGGCCTCGAGATGACCGAGGTAGAAGATGAGGCGGTGGCGCTCGGGCACCGGCCGCTCGCGCAGGGCCTGCGGGCGCAGAGCGGCGAAAAGTGCGTCGGTGGCGGCGCGCGCCTCGGCCAGCCGGTCGGCGATGTCGGCGCCCGCCAGCAGCGCGGCGGGCGGCGCGGCACCGGTCGGCATGGCTCGGATCTCCTGGAAGCGCGTCCCCATCGCTAACGCCCCAACCGGCGGGCCGCGCGGCGGGAGCGCTCGTGTCGGGCGCTAGGTTGCCGGGGCCCGGCACCGATTGCAAAGTGGGCTGGCACCGCGACGAGGCGAGCGCCTCAGCCGCCCGAGAGCTCGCTGCGCAGCCGCAGCAGCAGCGCCTTGGTCGCCTCCACGCCCTCCGGCTCGGACAGCCGCTCTCCCTCGTACTCGATGCCGAGGTAGCTGTGGTAGCCGGCGGCCAGCACGATCTTGAGCATGCGGGCGTAGTCGATGGTGGTCTCGTTGCCGGCCGCGTCGAAGTCGTAGCTCTTGGCGCTGACGGCCTTGGCGAAGGGCATCATCTCCTCGACGCCCTGGTAGCGGTCGTAGGTCTTGCCGTCGCCGAGATTGAAGTTGCCGAAGTCCGGCAGCGTGCCGACGCGCGGGTGGTCGGCGAGGCGCATCACGCCGGCGAGCCAGCTGCCCACGCTGGACGCGCCGCCGTGGTTCTCGACGATGACGTTGAGGCCGTAGGTCTCGCCAAGGACCCCGAGGCGATGCAGCGAGTCGGCGGCGCGCGGCGCCAGCTCCTCGGGCGTGCCCTGGCCGTAGAGGTTCACGCGGATGCTGTGGCAGCCGAGGAAGGCGCCGGCGGCGATCCAGCGGAAGTGGTTGCCGATGGCCGTCTGACGGGCGCCCTCGTCCGCGCCCGCGAGGTCGCCCTCGCCGTCGCACATGATGAGCAGGCTCTTCACGCCGTTGTCGTCGCAGCGCTTGGTCAGCTCGCGCAGGTAGGCGAAGTCCGTGGCCTTGTCCTTGAAGAACTGGTTCACATACTCGCAGCCCTCGAGGCCGTGCTCGCGCGTCTTGGCGGGGAAGTCGAGGTGCTGCATCTGGCCGCCCTGCAGCGCGCGGTGGTAGGACCACTCGGCCAGCGACATGTGGAAGAGCGGGTCGGTGGAACCAGGCGGGCGCGGCGCGAAGCGCGGCAGTGCGGCGGCGACGGAGAGCGCGGCGCCGGTTGCGAGGAGGTCGCGGCGGGTCAGCTGCGGGTCGGAGCGCATGGCCGTGCGGCGACTCTACGCCAGTGGCGGGTGCCGTGCCATCGGCCTCGACCGACGCGTGCCGGCCCGCTAGTTCAGGACCCCGAACTCGTTCTCGAGGTAGCTGTTCCCCCCCACCTCGTCGTCGAGCCCGACCGCGCCGCTGCCCGTGGCCTTGTTGCCCACGAACAGATTGTCCGTGCCCGTGACGTGGAACCCGAACTCGCCCGCGCCGGTCGACGTGTTGCCGGTGAACACGAGGTGCGTGCCCGCCACCTCGAAGCCCTGCCCCGTCGCCTTCGAGGCCTTGCAGCCCGTGAGCGACCCGCCGCTGACCGCCCCGATCACGAAGGCATCGTGGCCGGCGTGGAGCACGCGCGTGTCGGCCACCTCGTTGACGCCGTTGCCGCAGACCAGCCCATCCTGCTCCGGGCTCACGATGCGGTTGTCGCGCAGCAGCAGGCCCGTGCCGTTGATCTCGATGCCGCGGCCGCAGGCGATCGCCTTGTTGCCCTGCACGAGGCCACCCACGCTGGGGAAGTCCACGACGAGGCCCTGGTCGACCGCGTGCTGCACGCGATTGTCGAGCAGCAGGCAATCCTCCCCGACCGCGCGGATGCCCATCTCGGGCGCATCGAGCACGACGCACTTCCGCGCCTGGCATCCGACGCTCGAGCCCGTGAGGCCGAGGGCGATGCCGGGGTTGGCGCCGGTCACCCGGCAGTGGTCCACGACGCAGTGGATCGTGTCCGAGAGACCGATGCCCTCGAAGTCGACGCCCTTCACCTTGCAGTGCGAGACCACCGAGTCGGAACACTCGCTGAGCAGGATTCCGCCACTCCCCGGTCCCTCGACGAGCACGTGGTCGAGCAGCATTCCGTCCGCCAGCTCCACCTGGACGGCCTCGCCCACCGCGGCGCGGCACGTGACGTGTCGGAGCGCGACGCCCGTGCTCTGGCCCACGAAGATGCCCGTGCCGAGCGCGTCCTCCACGCGCAAGTGCTCGACGCTCACGTCCGTGCAGTTCAGCAGCTGCAGTCCCGCCTCGGCCACGCTGCCGCCCGCCAGGATCACCTGGCCCTGCCCGCGGATGGTCACGTCCTGCGCATCCTGCACCTCGACGGGGTCGTGGTAGGAGCCGGCCGCGAGGACGATCTGATCGCCCGGCTGGGCCGCGTCCACGGCCTCCTGCACCGTGGGGAACTCGGCCGGCACGTGCAGCACGTCCGCGCGCGCGCCCGCCGCGAGCACCGCCGCCAGCACGAGGGCCGCGCTACTCGAAATGCGTCGTGCCGAAGTTGTTGTCGACATAGGTGTTCCCGCCCGAAGAGTCGTCGAAGAGGTCCTGCAGCCCGCTGCCGTGGGCCTTGTTGCCCAGGAACACGCAGCCCACGCCGTGCACCTCGAAGCCGTCGTTGACCGCACCGCTCACCTTGTTGCCAAGCGCCTGCACGTCATCGGCCGACACCTGGATGCCCACCACGGCGCCGTTGACGCGGTTGTCGGCGAGCGCGCTGAAGTCGGGGCCGGCGACCCGGATGCCCGTGCCGGCGGCCTTCAGCACCCGATTGCCGGACGCCACGGCGGGCGACGCACCGCCGATTCCGAGCCCCAGCAAGCCGGATTGGATGCTGCGGTTGTCCAGCAGCTGCAGCTGCGCGCCGCCGACGTTGTAGGCGAAGCCCGCGCCCACGACCTTGTTGCCGCGCACGACGCAGCCCGCGGCCGTGGAGAAGAGGCCGCCCGCGCTCACGTCGACGTCGAGCATGCGGTTCTTCTCGATGAGCGCGTCATGTCCGGTGACCGAGATGGCGCTGAAGGTTGGAGCCCGCACCAGGCACTTGCGCACGACGGCCGAGCTCACGTCGAGCAGGTCGATCCCGTTCTCGTTGGCGCCGTCCACGGTGACGCGGTCGATCACGACGTCGTGGCAGCCCTGCACGCTGACGCTGTCCTGGTCGATGCCGCTCACGGTGCACCGGCTCAGGGTCACGAAGCCCGAGTCCTGCGCGCGCAGGCCGAAGTCCTGGGTGCCGGCCACGACGACGTGATCCACCTCGACGACGTCGCAGCCCGTGACGCGCACGCCGGCGCCGATCGAGTCCTCCACGCGGCAGTGGTCCACCGTGACGTCCGTGGAGTCGTTCAGCGCAATCGCGTCGCCCAGCACGCCCTCGAAGCGCAGGTGGGCCAGGTGGATGACCGAGCTCGAGTCGACGAGCAGGCTGGCCATGAGCGCCTGGCCGCCGACCAGGATGACCTGGCCCTGTCCGCGCAGCTCGAGGTGGTCCTTGCCGGCGATGACCACGACCTCGTCGTAGCTGCCGGCCGCGATGACGATCTGGTCGTCCGCGACGGCAGCGTCGACCGCGTCCTGGATCGTGGCGAAGTCCTTGGGCACGTGCAGCACGTCGGCGCGCGCGGCGGCGGCGAGCGCCGACAGGACGAGCAGCGACGCTGGCAGCTTCGGCATGAGCATCTCCATCCCTGACCGGTGCCCGCCGTTCCGCCAGTCCCGGCGGCGGACTCTACGCGAGCCTCGCGCGAGGCCGCAAGGCACTCGCGCCGGCCGTCGCCGACGCGGCGCGCCCGCGGCTCGGACACTCGCTCAGCCGCGGTGGCCCGGCTTGCGCTCGCCGCGCGGCAGCTTGCGCAACCGCTCGAGCGCGGCCTGGAGCACGCCGTCGGCCGTGTCGGTCATGGACTTGGCGTCCGCGGCCACGGGCACGTCCGGCGGCACGCCCTTCTCGTCCAGCGGCGTGCCGTCGGGCAGCATGTCCAGCCAGCGCGGCAGGTTCACGGAGATGCGGCCGGCCACGTCGAGGCGCCGCGGGTTGGCGCTGCTGCCGGCGCTGCGGTCGCCCAGCGTGGTCACCTGCGGCGCCTGCGCGAACATGAGCAGCAGCGACTCGGCCGAGCTCATCGTGCGCTGGCCCTGCAGCACGATGACGGGCGACTCCCAGCGCCACGGGCCGCGCGGCTCGCAGGCGCGCTCCAGCTTCGGGCCGTAGGCGTCGTGCGCCGGGCCGTTGCGGTACTGGTTGACGCTGTAGACAGCGGGCTCGGCGAGGACGCGCCCGGCGTACTGGCGGCCGAGCAGCTCGTCTCCGCCGCCGTTGAAGCGCAGGTCGATCACCAGCGCCCAGCAGTCGCCCAGCTTGTCGAGCGCGGCGTCGTAGGCCGGCGGGCCCGCGCCGTCGTTCAGCTCGTAGATGTTCACGTAGCCGATGTCGTCCTTCGTGCGCCCCCACGTCAGGCCGTGCTTCGTCTCCTCCAGGCCGCCGATCACGGCCGCGCTGCCCTTCCAGCTGGCGTTCTGCGACCGCTCGCGGTGGTAGCCCGGCAGGAACTCATCGCCCACCTTGACGTAGGCGTGCAGGTCGCGGAGCGGGACGATCATGTCGTCGAGCACGGCGCCGATCTCGTAGCTGCACGTCACACCGGCCATGCGCGCCGCCGCGGCGTCGTGCAGCGCAGTCCAGTCGACCTCCGGCCGCAGCGGGAAGAGCGGGTACTCGGTGTCGAAGGCCTTCCACACCTCCTCGAGCGCGGCGCGGCCGGTCTCGGCGTCGGCGGGCACGACCGGCGCCAGCGCCCGCGAGGCGAAGGCGTCCTCGTACTTGACCTCGTGCTTCTTGGTGTCGGCCATGAAGAAGCGGCGGTGCCCCTCGACCGTCTCCATGTCGAGGACGATGGATTGCTCCCACGGGATCACGGGCTGGTTGTTCGCCTGCCACGCGCCGTTGATCTTGCCGTTGAAGGCGCGCACGCCCACAGCCGCGCCGAGGGCGGCCCGTGGCCCTTGACCGTCTTGGTCGGGAAGAGCTTGCCCACGAGCGCCGGGTTGAAGCGCAGGAAAAGGCAGTTGACGCGCTCGCCGTTGCCCTGCTGCGGCGCCTTCAGCTTCGCCGGCTGCGCGGGCAGCACCGTGGCCCACACGACGTTCGTGCCGCACTTGCCGAAGACGACATCGGACGGGCCGAACTCGATCTCCAGCCCCTCGTAGGCGTAGCGGAAGGAGTCGAGGTGCCAGACGTCGGCGTCCTCGCAGGTCCACTCGCGCGCCGGTGCGCCCTCCTCCCAGTCGAGGGTGGCCTTGTAGACCTTCGAGAGGTCCTCGGCGCCGGCGTGCGCGGCCAGCATCAGCGCGAGGAGGGCGACGAGCGCGCCGCGAGGCATCCGGTCTCTCCCGAAGCGAGCCAGCACGCAGGTCGACTCTACGCCCGGCCCGCGCGGACGGCAATGCGCCGCGCTGGGCGCCGCTTCAGCGGCCGCGGACCGCGGCTGACCGCAGCGCCGCAGCCAGCCGCCGGAAGTCCCGGACCAGCAGCCGTTGCTGCGCGTGCCGCTCCTCGTCCGTGGGCGCGCGCAGGACCGACGAGGGATGCACGGTGGCCATCACGAGCGGTGCGAGCTCGGAAGGCACGGGCTTGCCCCGCTGCTGCGTCACCCGGAAGCTCCGCC
>DASUFI010000163.1:0-13261 GCA_036274635.1 Planctomycetota bacterium | reverse complement strand
GCGCGCCCGCCCGAGGCCGCGCTGCTGCGCGGCGCCCAGCGCCTCGGCCAGGCGCGCGCGACGCGGCGCCTCGGCACGCACGCGGTCGATGACCAGCTCCAGCGTGCTCTTGGCCGGCCCGCCGGGCGGCGCGTCGAGCCGTCGTTCCTCGCCGTCCACGAGCACGCGCAGCAGGCCGTCCTTGAGCAGCTCGGGCGTGAGCGCCACGATCTCTCGCGGGTCGGAGAGCGCCAGGCTGTGCTGGTGCTCGCGGCTCCACAGCGGCGCGGTCACGACCACCGGCTGCCCGCCCGCCCGCGCCAGCAGGTCCTGCGCGGCCAGCGTCGGGCTCCACGCGCGCAGCTCGCGGCCGCACGACCAGCAGTGCGGATGTCCCACGCGCGCGAAGAGCAGGCGCAGGTAGTCGTGGATCTCCGTGGTCGTGCCCACCGTGCTGCGCGGGTTGCGGCTGGCCGTCTTCTGGTCGATGGCGATGGCCGGCGCCAGGCCGCTGATGGACTCCAGCGGCGGCCGGTCCATGCGCTCGAGGAAGCGCCGCGCGTAGGTGGAAAGGCTCTCCACGAAGCGTCGCTGGCCCTCGGCGAAGATCGTGTCGAAGGCCAGGCTGGTCTTGCCCGAGCCTGATGGGCCCGTGACCACCGTGAGCCGGCCGTGCGGGATGGTCACGTCGACGGACCGCAGGTTGTGCAGCGAGGCGCCGCGCAGCTCGATGTCGCGGCCGGCGACGGGCGGGCGGCGGCGCGCCGGCGGCGCGGGCGGCGGCTCGCGGTGCGCGTCGAGAGCGCGCTTGAGGGCCTTGCCCGTGTGCGAGCCCTTCACGCGCGCCACCTGCTCGGGCGTGCCCTCGGCCACCAGCCGCCCGCCCAGGCCGCCGCCCTCGGGCCCGAGGTCGATGACCCAGTCGGCCACCTTGACCACGTCCATGTTGTGCTCGACGACCAGCAGCGTGTTGCCCGCGTCCACCAGCTTCTGCAGCGCGCCGATCAGCACCCGCACGTCCTCGAAGTGCAGGCCCGTGGTGGGCTCGTCGAGGATGTAGAGCGTGCGGCCCGTCGCGGGCCGGCACAGCTCGCTGGCCAGCTTGACGCGCTGCGCCTCGCCGCCCGAGAGCGTGGTGCTGGGCTGGCCCAGCTGCACGTAGCCGAGGCCCACGTCGCGCAGCGTGTCGAGCACGCGCCGCAGGCGCTTGTGGTGCTCGAAGAAGGCGGCGGCCTCGTCCACGGTCATGGCCAGCACCTGGTCGATGGCCCGGCCGCGGTACAGGATCTCGAGCGTCTCGGCGTTGTATCGGCGCCCGCCGCAGGCCTCGCAGGGCACCTGGACGTCCGCGAGGAACTGCATCTCGATCGTGTTCACGCCCGCGCCCAGGCACTCCTCGCAGCGCCCGCCGCTCACGTTGAAGGAGAAGCGGCCCTTGGCGTAGCCGCGCACCTTGGCCTCGGGCACGCCGGCGAAGACGTCGCGCACGAGGTCCATGAGCCCGGTGTAGGTGGCGGGGTTGCTGCGCGGCGTGCGGCCGATGGGCGCCTGGTCGATCTCCACGACCTTGTCCAGGTGCTCGATGCCGGTGATCTCGTCGCACTCGCCCGGCTCGTCCTGCGCGCCGTGCAGGCGGCGCGCCAGCGCGCGGCGCAGCACGTGATCCACCAGCGTGGACTTGCCCGAGCCCGACACGCCCGTCACCGCGATGAAGCACCCCAGCGGGATGCGCACGGTGAGGTCCTTGAGGTTGAACTGGCGCGCGCCGACCACGGTGAGCGCCTTGCCGCTGCCGGGGCGGCGCGTGGCGGGCACCTCGATGCGCCGGCGGCCCATGAGGAAGTCGGTCGTGGGCGTGGGCGGGCCGGTGAGCACGTCGTGCAGCGGCCCCGCGGCCAGCAGCCGCCCGCCCTGCCGGCCCGCGCCGGGGCCGATGTCCAGCATCGCGTCGCTGGCGCGGATGGTCTCCTCGTCGTGCTCCACCACCAGCACGGTGTTGCCGCGGTCGCGCAGCGCGTGCAGCGTCTCGATGAGCCGCCCGTTGTCGCGCGGGTGCAGGCCGATGGACGGCTCGTCCAGCACGTAGAGCACGCCCTGCAGGCCGCTGCCCACCTGGCTGGCGAGGCGCACGCGCTGGCTCTCGCCGCCCGACAGCGTGCGGGCGCCCCGGTCGAGGCGCAGGTAGCCCAGGCCCACCTGGTCCAGGAAGAGCAGCCGCTGGCGCAGCTCGCGCAGCAGGGTCTGGCCGATGGCCGCCTCGCGCGGCGTGAGCGTCAGCCCCTGCGTGAAGGCCGCCGCCTCCTCCACCGTGAGCGCGGAGACGTCCGTGATGCGCTTGTCGCGGAAGACCACCGAGCGCGCGGCCGGGTTCAGGCGCGTGCCCTCGCACTCCGCGCAGGCGATGGTGGACAGGAACCTGTCCAGGCCGGGGTAGCCGGGCTGCTCGGCGCAGCGCGCGATGGCCGGCACGAGGCCCTCGAAGGGCTTGGTGTCCTTGCCGCGGATGGTGGTCTGGCCGTCGGCCGAGGTCCAGGCCCACTCGAGCGTCACCTCCTTGTCGCCGCTGCCGTGCAGCAGCAGCCGGCGCGCGCGCGGCGGCAGCTCGCGCCAAGGCTTGTCGAGGTCGATGTCGAAGGCCGCCGCCAGCGCCTCGAGGCTCTTCTTCCCCAGGCGCACGAAGCGCAGGTAGCCGCGCTCGTCCATGACGGCCAGCGCGCCGCCGCGGATGGAGAGCTTCTCGTCCTTCACGATCTTGCGCGGGTCGGGCTGGCTGCGCTCGCCGAGCCCGTCGCAGGCCGGGCAGGAGCCATGCGGCGAGTTGAAGGAGAAGAGCCGCGGCTCCAGCTCCGGGAAATCCCCGTGACCCTCGGGGCACGTGTTGGCGGTGGAGTAGCTGGACGGCGCGCCGTCCTCGCCGCGCACCACCACCAGGCCGTCGGCCAGCGTGGCGGCCGTCTCCACGGCCTCGGCCAGCCGGTCGCGGCGCACGGCCTCCACCTTGATGCGGTCCACCACCAGCTCGATCGTGTGGCGCACGTTGCGCTTGAGGTCGGCCGGCTCGTCGAGGCGCTTCTCGCTGCCGTCGATCCAGGCGCGCGTGAAGCCCTTGAGGCGCCAGCCCTCGAGGTCCTTGCGGTACTCGCCCTTGCGGTCGCGCACCACCGGCGCCAGCAGCGCCACGCGCTGGCCGGCGCGCTGGGCCAGGATCGCGGCCACGATGGCGTCGATGGTCTGCCCCGCGACCGGCGCGCCGCAGACCGGGCAGCGCGGCTGCCCCAGCCGTGCGAAGAGCAGGCGCAGGTGGTCGTGGATCTCGGTGATGGTGCCGACGGTGCTGCGCGGGTTGCGGTTGACCGTCTTCTGGTCGATGAGCAGCGTCGGCGAGAGCCCGTCGATGCGCTCGACCTTGGGCTTCTCCATGCGCCCGAGGAACTGGCGCGCGTACGAGGAGAGGCTCTCCACGTAGCGGCGCTGGCCCTCCTGCCAGATCGTGTCGAAGGCCAGGCTGCTCTTGCCGCTGCCCGACACGCCCGTGATCGTGGTCAGCGCGAGGCGCGGGATGGTGACGTCGAGCGACTGGAGGTTGTGCTCGCTCGCACCCTTGACGACGATGTCGGAGAGCACCACGGGGCGCCTAAGCTAGCCCGCATTTCTCACGACGATCTACTGCGGCCGCGGCAAGTCGGCCCGGGCGGCGTTGTTGCGCCGCGCTCGGTCCTCAGCGGCCTCACGAGGCCGCCTCCGGCCGACCGCGACGCAACGCCTTGCGCGGGCTCGACTTGACGCGCCCTCGCGACGATCGTCGTGAGAAATGCGGGCTATCGCGCTCCGCCCGCCAGCACGACCGCCATCGCGGCGTGCAGGGCCGCGGGCGCCGCCAGGATCGAGGCGCCGGAGAGCCAGCCGGCCCCGCCCGCCATGTCCGTCACCAGCCCGCCCGCCTCGCGCACCAGCAGCGCGCCGGCGGCGACATCCCAGGAGTGCAGGTGCGGCTCCCAGAAGCCGTCCAGGCGGCCGGCCGCCACGTAGGCCAGGTCCAGCGCGGCCGAGCCGCCGCGCCGCAGGTCGCGCACGCGCAGGACGAAGTCGGCGAAGTGGCCCACGTTGTCGTCCGGCAGCTCGTTGCGGCGGTAGGCGAAGCCGGTGCCCAGCAGGGCGTCGGACAGCTGCGTCACGCTCGACACCGCCAGCGCCTCGCCGTTCAGGGTGGCGCCGCCGCCGGCACGCGCCGCGAAGGTCTCGCGCAGGCGCGGCGCGTGGACCACCCCCACCAGCGGCTCGTCGCCGCGGTAGAGCGCCAGGGACACGGCGAAGAAGGGGTGCGCCTGGCTGAAGTTCACCGTGCCGTCGAGCGGGTCCACGTACCAGGTCAGCCCCGCGCCGGCGCGGTCGTGCACCTCCTCCTCGGCCACGATGGAGGTGCCCGGGAAGCGCTCGCGGAGGCGCGCGACGATGAGGCGCTCGCTGGCGAGGTCGGCCTCCGTGATCGGGTCGCGCGGCCCCTTCATGCGCGGCGCGCGGCCGCGCTGGCGGCCGGGCCGCAGCCCGTCGTGCCCGAGGATGACCTCGCCGGCGGCGCGCGCGGTGTCGACGGCGAAGGCGAGGACGGCGTCGACGTCGAGGTCCACGGCCACCTCAGTGCTGCGTGACGAGCGCGCGGCAGAGGTCGTCCTGGATGTCCTTCATCTGCCGGTTGGTGAAGCTCGGATCGAAGTCGTTGATGAGCACCGAGAAGGCCAGCGTGCGGCCAGCCTGCGTGCGCGCGAAGCCCGAGAGCGTGGACACGCCGGAGATGTAGCCGGTCTTGGCGCGCACGGCGCCCTGCAGCGGCGGGTCCTCCATGCGGTCGCGCAGCGAGCCGTCCAGGCCGGCCACGGGCAGGCTGCGCAGGAAGGCGTCGCCGGCCGCGTCGTGCCGGCGCGCCATGGTGGCCAGCACGTCGGTCATGAGCCGCGCGGTCACGCGGTTGCGCCCCGAGAGGCCCGAGCCGTCGCGCAGCACGACGCCCTCGCTGGGCGTGCCCAGGTCGCACAGGAAGGCCAGCACCGCGCGCTCGCCGCCCGCGAAGGAGCCCTCGCCGCCTCGCTGGGCGCCGAGGTACTTGAACATGTGGTCGGCCAGGCCGTTGTCGCTCTCCTTGAGGGCGACGAGCACCGCGTTCACCAGCGGCGACTCGAGGCGCCCCAGCTCGTGGGGCGCGCGGGCCGCGGCGCCGGCCTCCACCGCGAGGCCATCACGCACGACCACGCCACGCTTCAAGAGTGTCGCCAGCAGGCACTGCCCGAAGTAGCTGGCCGGGTCGATCACAGGCACGCGCACGCGCTGCGTGCCGATGGCCGAGCCGATGCTGCCCTTGACCCGCACCAGGCCCTGCCCGTCGGGCCGCAGCGCGCCGACCTCGTACGTGCGCGGCGAGCCGGCGGCCTGCAGCTCGTCGACCACGCGGAAGCCGCGCGTCAGCGTCGCCAGCGTCGCACTCGGCGGGCCGCCGCTCACGTCGAGGCTCAGGCAGTTGCCGTGGATGGAGAGGGCGCCGATGGGCGCGGCGTAGTCGCTGCCGATGTCGCCGCCCTTCCAGTCGGGGTTGAGCCACTGGCGGTCGAGCAGGCCGTCGTCCAGCAGCAGCCGGCCCTCGACGCGGCGGATGCCGGCCGCCTCGACCAGGTCGGCCAGCAGCTCGGCCGGGTCGTCGACGCCCTCGCGCGCCAGCAGGTCCTCGCGCAGGCACGGGTCGGCGCCGCCCAGCACCACGAGGTCACCGGCGAGCACGCCGCGCGCGTCGGGCGCGTCGAGGGCGAGCAGGCGCGTGGCGAAGACGTGGTTGGCGCCCAGCAGCGAGAGCGCCGCCGCCGTCGTGACCACCTTCATGTTGCTGGCGGGCGCCATGGGCGCGTCGATGTCGCGGGCGTACAGCCGCTCGCCGCTGTCCACGTCCACCACGCACACGGCCAGGTGCGCGCCCTTGAGCTCGCCGCGGTGCAGTTGCGTCTCGACGCCGTCGGCCAGCGGCCGCGGAAGCAGCAGGCAGGCGAGCAGCAGGGCGAGCAGTGGCGGCATGCGGACGGCCTCCCGAGCCGCGGCGCCGTGATTCAGCGCGCCAGCGGCAGCGAGAGGCCATCTTGAGCGAGCGTCACCCGACCTTCAAATGTCTCCCGGACGAGACTCGCGATGGGCTGCTCCAGCACCGGCGGGTAGAAGTGCGTCAGCAGCAGGTGGCGCGCGCCGCAGGCGCTGGCCACGGCGCCGGCGCGGCGCGGGCTGAGGTGGCCGGGGACGGGACGCTCGTCGGTCGCGGCCGCTTCCAGCACGAACAGGTCGGCGTCGCGCCCGAGGGCCAGCAGGTCCTCGCCCTCGGTGGCGTCGCCGGAGAGGGCCAGCGTGAAGCCGTCGGGCAGCACGAGCCGCCAGCCCAGCGAGGTCTCGGTGTGCGAGACGCGCCAGGCGCTGGCCTGCCAGCGGCCGGCCAGCGGCACAGGCCCGGGCGCGACCGGCACGCAGCGGAAGTCGCCCGGGTCGGCGGCCAGCCAGCCGGGCCAGGCGTTGCGCAGGCGGGCCACCAGCAGCGGCACGGCCGGGTGGCCGAGCACCAGCATCGGCTGCGGCCGGCGCGCCGCCAGCGGGTTGCGCAGCGCGAACTGCAGCGCGACGAGGTCGGCGCAGTGATCGGGATGCACGTGCGTCAGCAGCACGGCGGCGAGGTCGGGCAGCGCGCAGCCAGCCTGCGCCGCGCGGTGCAGGGCGCCGGGGCCGAGGTCCACCAGCACGCGCGTGCCGGCGCCGTCGTCGAGCAGGTAGCAGCTGCTCGCGCGGTCGGCGCGCGGGATGGCCGTGCCGCTGCCCAGGACCGTCAGCCGCGCCGCGCCTGCCATGCATGCCTCACGATGACAGCGAGATCGTCGAAGCGCGGCCGCCAGGCGAGCTCGCGGCGCGCGCGGTCGGCACGGGCGTAGAGCTCGGGCGGGTCGCCCGGGCGGCGCGGCCCGACGCGCGCGTCCAGCGGTCGGCCCGTGACGGCGCGCACCGCGTCGCAGACCTGCAGCACGGAGACCCCGCGGCCGTAGCCCAGGTTGCAGGTCAGCGAGGCGCCGCCGCCGAGCAGGCGCTCCACCGCCGCCACGTGGGCCGCCGCGAGGTCCTCCACGTGCACGTAGTCGCGCACGCAGGTGCCGTCCGGCGTGGGGTAGTCGCCGCCGTTCACGGCCAGCTCGGAGCCCTCGCGCGCCGCCTGCAGCGCCAGCGGAATGAGGTGGGTCTCGGGGTCGTGGCGCTCGCCGAGGGCCCCGTCAGCGGCCGCGCCGGCCGCATTGAAGTAGCGCAGGATGACGTGCGGCAGCCCGGAGGCCGCGATCTCCAGCTCCATGGCGGCCTTGGTCTGGCCGTAGACGCTGATGGGCCGGTGCGGCAGGTCCTCGTCCATGGGCACGCGCTCGGGCACGCCGTAGACGGCGCAGGTGGACGAGAAGACCAGCGCCGCGGTCCCCGCCTGGCGCATCGCGTCCAGCAGGCTGCGCGTGCCATCGCGGTTGATGCTCCAGTAGAGCTCGGGCTTCTCCATCGACTCGCCCACGTAGCAGCGCGCCGCGAAGTGCAGCACGGCGGCCACGCGATGCTCGCGCAGCGCGGCGGCGAGGCGCGACGTGTCGCGGATGTCGCCCTGCACGAGCGGCGCGCCGAGGAGCGCGTCGGCGTGGCCTTCGGAGAGGTCGTCGTAGGCCACCACCTCGTGGCCCGCGGCGCGCAGCGCGCGCACGGCGTGGCTGCCGACGTAGCCGGCTCCGCCTGTCGCCATCAGCATGGGCGAAGGTGTACCATGCCGGCCCCCACGAACAGCCTTCACGGCGGAGCTGCACCATGGCGACCCAGGCGAGCGAGACCACACTCGAAGGTCATCTCGAGGGCCTCAACCGGATCCACCGGGGCAAGGTCCGGGACATCTTCGCGGTGGACGAACACCACCTGCTGCTCGTCGCGACCGACCGCGTCTCCGCCTTCGACGTCATCCTGCCGCAGCGCATCGCCGACAAGGGCAAGGTGCTCACCAGCCTGTCGGCCTTCTGGTTCAAGGAAACCGGCCGCTACGTCCACAACCACATGGTGGAGACGGACGTGAAGAAGATGCCCGAGGCCGTTGCGCGCCACGCGCGGCTGCTGAACGGGCGCTGCATGCTGGTGCACCGCTGCGCGCCGCTCAAGGCCGAGTTCGTGGTGCGCGGCTACCTCGCCGGCTCGGGCTGGACGGAGTACCAGAAGACCGGCGCCATCTGCGGCCACAAGCTGCCCGCGGGCCTGCAGGAGGCCAGCCGCCTGCCCGAGCCCATCCTCACGCCCACCACCAAGGCCCCCCACGGCCAGCACGACGAGAACATCACCATCCACCAGCTCGCGCACATGCTGGGCGTGGAGGTCGCCAGCAAGGCCGGCGCGCTGGCCATCGACCTGTACAACCACGCCGCGGCGCTGGCCGAGGACCGCGGCATCATCCTGGCCGACACCAAGCTCGAGTTCGGCATCTTCCGCGGCGACGTGATGCTCATCGACGAGGCCTTCACGCCCGACAGCTCGCGCTTCTGGCCGCGCAGGGACTGGTCGCCCGGCAAGGCGCCGCCCAGCTTCGACAAGCAGATCGTGCGCGACGCGCTGCTGGCCACCGGCTGGAACAAGCAGCCGCCCGCGCCCATCCTGCCCGACGCCGTGCTGAGCAAGACGCGCAAGCGCTACCTCGAGATCCACAAGCTGCTCACTGGCCACGACCTGCCGTGACGGCGCCCGCGGTCGTCTGGGTCCTCGGGAGCGACAGCGACCTGCCCCACATCCAGGACGGGCTCGCGGCGCTGCGCGAGCTGGACATCTCCTTCGAGGTGCGCCTGCTCTCGGCGCACCGCACGCCGGACGCGGTGGACGAGCTGGCGCGCAGCGCGCGCGAGCGCGGCGTGCGCGTGCTCATCGGCGTGGCCGGCGGCGCGGCGCACCTGCCAGGCGTGCTGGCGGCGCGCACCACGCTGCCCGTCATCGGCGTGCCCATCCCCACCGACCTCGCGGGTGGCCTCGACTCGCTGCTCTCCATCGTGCAGATGCCGGCCGGCATCCCGGTGGCCACGGTCGCCGCGGGCAAGTCCGGCGGGCGCAACGCGGCCCTGCTGGCGGCCTCCATCATGTCCGTGGCCGACGCGCGCGTGGCCGCCGCCCTCGACGCCGGCCGGCGCGCCATGGCCGACAAGGTGCTGGCCCGCGATCGCGAGAAGGGCGTGCGTGTCCAGGGCGGCTGAGCCCGGAGCCGCGCTCCCGGCCTCGCCCACGCGCGGCCTCGCCACCCTGCGCTGGGAGGGCGGCCTCGCCGACGGTTGCTGTCGCATGATCGACCAGACGCTGCTGCCCGGCCAGCTGCTGGAGATCGAGGTGCGCACGCAGGAGGCGATGTGGGACGCGATCAAGCGCCTCGCGGTGCGCGGCGCGCCGGCCATCGGCGTGGCGGCCGCCTTCGGCGTGGTGCTCGGCACGCGCGGCAGCGCGGCCCGCGACGCGGCGGCCTTCCGCGCCGACGTGGCCGCGACGGTGAAGTACCTCGCCTCGTCGCGCCCCACCGCCGTGAACCTCTTCTGGGGTCTGCAGCGCATGCAGCAGCACCTCGAGTCGCACGGCGACCGCCCCGTGCCCGAGTTGAAGCAGGCGCTGCTCGACGAGGCCCTGGCCGTCTGGGAGGAGGACCGCCGCATCTGCCGCGCGCTCGGGCAGCATGGCCAGGCGCTGCTCGCGGACGGCGAGGGCGCGCTCACGCACTGCAACGCCGGCGGTCTCGCCACCGCCGACTACGGCACCGCGCTCGCGGTCTTCTACGCGGCGCAGGAGGCCGGCAAGCGCTTCCACGTCTTCGCCGACGAGACGCGTCCGCTCAACCAGGGCAGCCGCCTCACGGCCTGGGAGCTGCAGAACCGCGGCGTCGATGTCACCCTCATCTGCGACAACATGGCCGGCCAGGTCATGCGCGAGGGCCGCATCCAGAAGATCTTCGTGGGCGCGGACCGCATCGCCGCCAACGGAGACACGGCCAACAAGATCGGCACCTACTCGGTCTCGGTGCTGGCGCGACACCACGGCATCCCCTTCTATGTGGTCGCGCCGATATCCACCTTCGACCTGTCCACGCCCGACGGGGCGCACATCCCCATCGAGCAGCGCGACCCCCGCGAGATCGACCGTGGTTTCGCGGGCCCCAATGCGCCCCCGGGGGTCAAGGTCTACAACCCCGCCTTCGACGTGACCCCGCACGAGAACATCGCCGGGATCGTCACCGAGCACGGGGTCATCGAGCGCCCGGATGCCCGCCGGATCCGGGAGCACTTCATCCGGAACGGGCTGCTGGCCGATAAGGGCTGAGGACGATCCCGTCCCCAGGAGGGTTCCATGGCCAGCCCGCCCCGCAAGGCCCGGCGTTCCGGCGACGAGGCCGAAGACTTCGGCGACGGTCTGTCCACGCGCACGTCCTCGCGCTCGGCCAAGCGCCGCAGCCCCAAGGAGCCCGAGCCCGACCCCGAGCTGCTGGAGCTCGAGCGCACGCAGTTCCTGCGCGCGATCGACCGCTACAAGCGGAAGACGGGCAAGACGTTTCCCAGCTGGACGGAGGTGCTGGACGTGCTGCGCGACCTGGGATGGGTCAGCCCCGCCCGCCTCGAGGCAGAGCAGAGCAAGCCGCTGCCGCAGGTCTGAGAGCGGCTGCGTCAAATCGCGCGGGGCGTCGTTGCCGGAGACGGGTTCGTGCTCAGCGACCCCATGAGGGGTCGCCTCCGCAGAACCCGTCCCGGCGCCTAGCCCCGCACGATTTGACGTAGCCGGTTGCGTGCGGAGCGACGCTCAGTAGCGCGAGCGCTCGTACAGCGGCAGCAGCGTTTCGCGGAGGCGGCAGTACAGCTCGGACGTCGCACGGACGTCCCGACAGCAGTACTGGACGATCTCTTCCAGGCGGCCTGAGTCGTAGTAGGACTGGACCAGGGAGCCCTCGAGGCCGTCTTCCTTCGGGGACGTGATGCCGAAGCGGCGGCACCAGTAATCGAGGCTGTAGGTGCTGCGCACGGCGCCGAAGAAGTTCAGCAGCTCCTGCAGGTCGCAGTGCGGGTCGATCGAGAAGCGCTGGCCCACGAAGTTGCGCGAGGGCGCGACGCCGAGCATGGCGGAGCGGATCATGAGGTAGGGCAGGTCGAAGCCGCGGCCGTTGTAGGTGACGACGCGGTGCGGACCGGTGACCGTCTTCCAGAAGGCCTCGAGCAGCTCCTTCTCGTCGCCGTCGAAGCGGCGGTAGCCCTGCGGGCCTCCGTCGTGCCAGCCCTTGGAGCGGCCCTCCACGAGCACGCCCCCGGTGCCCTTGTCCACGTTCCACATGCCGATGACGATGACCCGGCCGGTGCCCGGCGAGAGCCCGAGACGCAGCGGGATGGCCTCGCGCTCGGCGTCGCTGTCGCAGCGCCCGAGCAGGTACTCGTGGGTCTTCTCGTCGAGCGACTTCCACGGCACGCCGATGCACTCGATGTCGACGACGTAGGTGGTCGGGCGGGAGACCTCCTCCCCACGCGGCGCGGAGGGGCTCACGCGATGGCCGCCAGGGGGAAGGCCGCCGCGAGCTCGTCCACGGAGCGGCGCGCGCGGGCCCGCACGGCCTCGTCCTGCGGCGCGGCCAGCACGTCCGCGATGAGGTCGGCCACGCGCGTGCACTCGGCCGGCCCGAAGCCGCGCGTGCACACGGCCGGCGTGCCCAGGCGGATGCCGCTGGCCTCCATGGGGGGCCGCGTGTCGTAGGGGATCATGTTCTTGTTCACGGTGATGCGCGCGGCGCCCAGCGCGTCCTCGGCCTGCTTGCCCGAGAGCCCGGCCGCGCCCACGTCCAGCAGCATGAGGTGGTTGTCGGTGCCGCCCGAGACGATGCGCAGCCCGCGCTCGGCGAGCCGGCGCGCCATCGCGGCCGCCGAGGCCACCACGCGCTGCTGGTATTCCTTGAACGACGGCTGCGCGGCCTCGTGCAGCGCCACGGCCTTGCCGGCGATGACGTGCATGAGCGGCCCGCCCTGGATGCCCGGGAAGACCTTGGAGTTGATGGCCTTGAGGTGGTCCTTCTTCGCCAGGATCATCCCGCCGCGCGGCCCGCGCAGGCTCTTGTGCGTGGTCAGCGTCACCACGTCCGCGTGCGGCACGGGCGAGGGGTGCACGCCCGCGGCCACGAGCCCGGCGATGTGGGCCATGTCCACCATGAGCAGCGCGCCCACCTCCTTCGCGATCGCGGCGAAGCGCGCGAAGTCGAAGTGCCGCGGGTAGGCCGAGGCCCCCACCAGGACCAGCTTGGGCTTGTGCTCGCGCGCCAGCAGCGCGACCGCATCCATGTCGATGCGCTCGGCGTCCTTCGTGACGCCGTAGGGGATCGGGCGGTAGAGCTGGCCCGAGAAGGACAGCGGGTGGCCGTGCGTGAGGTGGCCGCCGTGCGCGAGGTCCATGGAGAGGTAGCTGTCGCCGGGTTGCAGCAGCGCCATGAGCACGGCCATGTTGGCCTGGCTGCCGCTGTGCGGCTGGACGTTGGCGGCCTCGGCCGCGAAGAGAGCCTTGGCCCGGTCGCGGCACAGCGTCTCGACCGTGTCCACGTGCTCGCAGCCGCCGTAGTAGCGGCGGCCGGGGTAGCCCTCGGCGTACTTGTTGGTGAGCACCGAGCCCACCGCCTCGCGCACGGCCCGCGAGCAGTAGTTCTCGGAGGCGATGAGCTCGAGGTCGCGCTCCTGGCGCTCGGCCTCGGCCGCAATGGCGGCGGCGATCTCGGAGTCGGTCTCGGACAGCGTGGGCGGGGGGGCGGCGCGCGGGGCGGCGGCGGGTGTCATGCGGAGGCTCCGGCGGACTGGCACGTGTCGCACTGGCACAGCTCGGCCAGCGTGTCGAAGGTGTAGATGCCCGTGGAGTGACCGTCGCTCCACTCGATGGACAGGCCGTACAGGCCCACGGGCTCGATGCGCACGGGGCGCACGTCGGCGGGCACGCTGGACGGCGACAGGCGCGGTTCGCCGGTCCACTCGTCCACGCACTGCGCGCAGCGGCAGGCGAGGCGCAGGTCGCGCACGCGGTGGCGGCCGGCGTGGCCGTGGCTCCAGGCGACGGTGAGCACGTCGGGTCCGTCCTGCCCGAGGCCCACGGGCCGCGCGCCCGGCGGCAGGCGCATCAGGCCTTCCACGCCATGCTCGCGAGCGGCGGCGCCTCCGACGCGGCCGCGGCGCGCATGGCCAGCTGCCGCGCGACCTCGCGCGCGACGTGGCGC
>DASUFI010000162.1:0-28098 GCA_036274635.1 Planctomycetota bacterium | reverse complement strand
TAGCACACCGCAAGCCGCGAGCCGGCCGCGCCGTCGGGCACGTCCACCACGGCGAGCGGCGCGTCGGGCGTGCCGAGCTGGGCGGCGAGGATGTCCTCGAGCGCGGCGTGGCTGACGCGCTGGCCTTCGATGACCGTGGCGCGCGTGAAGCGGCCGGTGATGGTCACGAAGCCATCCTCGTCCATGCGGGCCTCGTCGCCGCTGGTGTACCAGCCGTCGTGGAAGGCGCGCGCCTGCAGGGCGGGGTCGTCGAGGTAGCCGCGCGCGACGCAGGGGCCGCGGATGCGCAGGGCGCCGGGCTCGCCGGCGGCGCGCAGCTCGCCGCTCTTGGGGTCGACGACCTCGAGCGAGATGCCGGGCAAGGGGTGGCCGACGCTGCCGGGCCGCGCGCCGCGCTGGAAGTGGCCGGCCGAGCGCACGTCGGGCGTGCTGAGCGTCACGAAGCCGGAGCACTCGGTGGAGGTGAGCGCCTCGAGCGGCCGCAGGCCGAAGCGCTCCTCGAAGGCCAGGCGCAGGGCGGGGCGCAGCGTCTCGCCCACCACGATGACGAGGCGCAGGCTGCCGAAGCGCTCGGACTTGACCGTGCGCAGGTAGTGCTCGAGCAGGCGCGGCGTGGCCAGCAGCACGGTGGCCGACTCGCGCACCACGGCCTGGCCCACGGCACGCGCGTCGAGCGGGTCGGGCAGCAGGACGGCGCGGCAGTCGGTGAGCAGCGGCAGCCACAGCAGCTGCGAGAAGCCGGTGGCCAGCGACGTGGGCAGCAGCGAGACGAGCACGTCGTCCTCGTCCAGCGGCAAGAGCTCGCGCGCGGCCTCGACGTTGCATAGCACGCTGTGGTGGCCCAGCGGCACGGCCTTGGGACGGCCGGTGCTGCCGGCGGAGAAGAGCAGCACGGCCTCGTCGTCGGCGGGGCGCGGCCCGCGCAGGGCGAGCCGCTCGGCGAGGGCGTCGGGCAGCAGCCACAGCACCACGCGCCAGAGGCGGGCGGCGCGGCGCAGCGCGGCGCCCCGCGCGCTGTCGGGCTGCAGGAAGCCGGCCACGTCGATCGTGAGCAGCGGCGCGCGGATGCGCGTGGCGAGCTGCGCATCGGTCAGCACCACTTCCGCGCCGGCGCGCTGCAGGGCCTGCGCCAGCTCGTCATCGCTGGCGGTGAGGCCCAACGGCACGGGGACGCGGCCGGCGCACAGCAGCGAGAGCGCCGCCACCGACTCGTCGAGGCCATGCGGCAGGAGCACGCCGACGCGCAGCGCCGCGCCCAGGTGCGGGCGCAGCGTGCGGCGCAGGGCCAGCGCGCGCGAGAGGGCCGTGGCGCGCGAGAGCGGCCGGCGCCAGGGCTCGTGCAGCGCGGCGCGTCCGCTGCGGCGCGCGTGGCGCAGCAGCGTGGCGTGCAGCGGGCGGCGCGTGGCGCGCCGGTCGTCCCAGGCCTCCGACGAGAGGCGCTGCAGCGCGGCGCGGATGTGCCAGGGCTCGGCGCGCGCCGGCAGCGGCTCGCCCACCACCACCGTCACCGGGTACGGCAAGTGGCGCGGGAGGTGCCGCAGGAACCTCCCGCCCTCGTGGCTGAAGACCGAGCCCCACAGCCCGTCGAGGTAGATGGGGATGATCGGCACGCCGTGCCCCAGCACGATGCGCTGGTAGCCGCGCCGGATGGTCTGCATCTGGCCGGTGCGCGTGATGGTGCCCTCGGCGAAGATGCCCACCACGTGGCCCTGCTCGAGCTGCTCGCCGGCCTTGGCGAGGCTCTCGGCCACCGTCTCGGCCGTGTCGCCGCTGGCCACCGGGATGCAGCCGGCCATCTCCAGCAGCCAGTGGATGGGCCGCCACTCGTAGTACTGGCGCTGGATGAGGAAGCGGATCTTGCGGCGCGTGATCACGGAGAGGATGAGCCAGTCCACCCAGCTCACGTGGTTGGCGACCAGCAGCGCGCCGCCCTTCTCCGGGATGCGCTCGCCGTGCAGCACGCGGATGCGGTAGGCGCTGTGCGCCAGCAGCCACGCGACGAGGCGCAGGAAGGCCTCGGGCAGCAGGAGAAGCGAGACGAGCGTGCCGGCGATGGAGAAGAGCCCCAGCGCCAGAGCCACCTCGCGCGGCGTGAATCTCGCCAGGTTCATGAGGGCCAGCGCGCCCGCCGAGAGGAACACGCCGATGAAGCTGACGAAGTTGCCGAAGGCCATGTAGCGGCCCTTGCCGTCTTCGGGCGCGAGCAGCTGGAGGTTCGCGGTGAGCGGCACGATGAACAGGCCGCCCGCGACGCCGAGCATCAGGACGCAGGCCGTCGCCGGCGCCCAGGCAGCCAGGACGCCGGCGAGCGCATCGCCTTCCGCCGGCGACGCCGGCACGAGCGCGAGGCCAAGGATGCCGATGCTCATGAACACGGCGCCCAGCGGCACGAGCCCGAGCTCCACGCGCTTCTCGCTCCAGCGCGCCGCGAGCAGGCTGCCCCCGGCGATGCCCACGAGCGCCACGGCCACGAAGGCACTGGCCGCTGTGTGGTTCGCGCCCAGCAGCTGCTGCGCGTAGTTGATGAGGCCGATCTGCAGCGCCGCCGCCACCATGTAGAAGTGCCCGATGCCCAGCACGGTGTAGAGCAGTCCCTTGTGCCCCCACACTTCGCCGAAGGTGCGGAACGGCAGGAGGAAGGCCTCGCGCCAGCGCTGGTCCGGCCGCGCGGCCGGCGCGCTGGGCACGCGCAGCGCGAAGACCAGGCCCAGTCCCGCGATGGCGCAGAACACGAGGCCCGCGACGGCCGGGTTGCCGCCGAAGCGATCCGCCAGCCACCCGCCCAGCACCTGTCCCAGCACGATGGCCGCGAAGGTGGTCATGTTGACCACGCCGTTGGCGCGCGAGAGGTCCTCCTCGCCCACCATCTCACCGATCCAGCCGTACTTCGCAGGGCCGAAGAAAGTGCTGTGCACGCCCATGAGGCCGAGGATCGCGATGAGCCAGGTCTGATGGCCGTGGAACAGCGACCAGCTGGCCGCGAGCATGAGCGACAGCTCGACCAGCTTGCAGCCCACGAGAACCGCGCTCTTGCGCCAGCGATCGGCCACGAGCCCGGCCCAGCCGGCGAGGATCACGAACGGCGCCGCGAAGAGTCCCTGCGCCAGGGTCTGCAGCCAGCCCTCGCGCGCCGCGTCGCCCGCCGCCCAGCCCGTGATCAGCCCCAGCAGCAGGAACTTGTAGGCGTTGTCGTTGAACGCCCCGAGGAACTGCGCCGCGAGGTAGTTGCGGAAGGCGGCGGTCCTGAGCCCGAGCGAGCGGCGCTCCATGACGCGCAGTCTAGCCGTCGGAACGGCCAGTCCCGCGGCTTCTCCGCGGCGCGGGGGCAGCCCATCGGAGCAGTGCTTCGGAGCCGGAAGCGATGGATGTCGCGTCGGATCGAGGCGCGGACCCAGGGGCCCCGCGAAGGTGTTTGCGGAGGGCGTAGCCCGAGGCAAACCCGTCGAGGGAGATCCTGAATGGATCTCCCGGCGCGGGGCCGAATCGGGAGATTCGGCGCAGGGGACGCAACGAAGAGCCGGCGCGACAGACGCGCTTCCAGGCCCGAATGACTGCTTCGATGGGCTGCTACGATGCCGCCCCATGCAGATCCAGGACGCCCACACGCATCTCTTCAGCCGCCCCTTCTTTGACGGCCTGGCGGCGCTCTCGCCACGCAAGGACGAGCCAGGCCTCGTGGAGGCCGTGGCCGCCAAGGCCGGCCTGCAGCTGCCCGACCCCGACCCCGCCCGCCATGCCGCGCGCTGGCTGGGCGAGATGGACAAGCAAGGTGTCGCGCGCCTCGTCAGCTTCGCCTCGCTCCCAGGCGAGGCCGAGGCGGTGGCGGCTGCTGCGAAGGCCGGCGGCGGGCGGCTCGTGCCGTACACCATCGTGAACCCCAGCGACCCCAAGGCCCCCGCCTTCACGGAGCGCGCCCTCGGCACGTTGGGCTTCCGCGGCCTGCTCACCTTTCCGGCGATGCACCACTTCAAGGCCGGCGACGCGTGCATGGAGCCCATCCTCCAGCTCGCCCGCGCCCACAAGGCGCCGGTGCTGATCCACTGCGGCATCCTGCGCGTCAAGCTGCGCGACGCCTTCGGGATCCCGCGGCCCTACGACCTCTCCTTCGCCGACCCGCTGCACGTGATCCCCGCCGCCAACCGCTTCCGCGACGTCAGCTTCGTGATCCCCCACTTCGGCGGCGGCTTCCTGCAGCAGGCGCTGGCCGCGGGCGCGTCGTGCGAGAACGTCTACGTCGACACCTCGTCCAGCAACGACTGGATGGGCATGCTGCCGTGCAAGACGGCGCTGGCGGACGTGTTCCGCGCGGCGCTGAGCGTGTTCGGCGCGGAGCGCATCCTGTTCGGGACGGACAGCTCGACGTTCCCGCGCGGGTGGCGCGCGGACATCCGCGACGCGCAGCTGCAGGCGCTGGAGGCGGCGGGCGCGAAGGGCGCGCAGGTGGAGGCGGTGATGGGCGGGAACCTGGCGCGGTTGGTGGCGTGAAGGCTCGAGCCGCGAGGTTGCGTCGCGCGAGCGGGCGCCCCTCCTGCGTGATCCTGGTCACGTTGAAGAAATTGGTCGGAGTCGCGACTCCGACTGATTTCTTCGTGGATTATGTACTTGACGCGGGGCGGCGGATCGCTTAGCGTTTGCGGTCATGAGGCTTTCGCTTGTCCTTCCTGACGTTCTTCTTGCCCTCGGCCAGCGCGCGGCGAACGGCCTTGCGCGCCTCCCGGCCGAACAGCCGGCTGAAGGCTTCCTCCGTCGTGAGGTCGCGCGGCTTCTTCTTCATCGGGACTCCTGAGTCATGGCTACCAAGTCCAAGCGTGCGCCAAAGGCTGACGATGCGGGGATGAACCTAGCGCGCCTGATCGAACAGTTCGGGAGCGAGGAACGCTGCCGCGAGTACCTTGACGGGCTGCGCTGGCCGGAAGGTCGTGCGTGCATTCGCTGCGGCGCGACGACGGGCATCTCGTACGTCCAGACGCGCGAGCAATACGAGTGCGAGTCATGCGGCTACCACTTCTCGGTGACGGCCGGCACCGCGCTCCACGACACGCACCTTCCGCTGTGGAAGTGGCTCATGGCCGCCTACCTCATGTGCGAGTCGAAGAAGGGGATCAGCGCCAACCAGCTCAAGCGCATGATCGGGGTGTCGTACAAGACCGCGTGGTATCTCTGCCACCGCATCCGGCACGCGATGGCGACGCTCGTGGAGCAGCCACTGACGGGCACCGTCGAGGTTGACGAGACGTACGTCGGCGGCAAGGTCCGCGGCCGTGGGCGCGCGTACAAGCGCAACAAAACCATCGTGGTCGGCGCGATCCAGCGCGGCGGCGCGGTCCGCATCCGCGTCGAGAAGCGCAACGACCGCACGACGCTGCACAACTTCATCCGCGAGAAGATCGCGGACGAGGCCGAGGCGATCCATACGGACGAGTGGCCGCCGTACAAGGGCTGTGGCGACGCGAACACGAAGCACGAGACGGTCAAGCACCGCGAGGAAGAGTGGGTCCGCGGCGACGTTCACACGCAGTCCATTGAGAACGTCTGGAGCCTCTTCAAGCGGTCCATCGTGGGCAGCTATCACCACCTGTCCGCCAAGCACCTTCCGGCGTACGTGGACGAGATGGAATGGCGGTTCAACAACCGCGCCAACAACTTCCTCTTTCGCGATACGTGCCTCGCGCTGCTCAAGTCGGTGTCTCTACCGTATGCGAAACTGACTGCGGAGCAGGCTGCGTAGAAGCCGCAGCCCTAGCCGGCGAGGCCGTCGCCGCTTGCGCTGCGGCTTCGCATTCCTCATCGATGGTGTTCACCAGGGCGTTGCGATCTTTGATCTCGACGAGTCCGAACACGAGGAACACGATCGCGCCGACGAGCGTAAGCCAGCGCGTCGGGTCAGCATCGTCGCCGGTCCAGTCCATCCCGAGCAGCGTGAAGCCACACCCGCTGCACAGACTAAAGAACACCGTTGCCTTCGTATTGAACGAGCGGAGTTGCTTCATTTCTGTCCGCGTCACGGACTGAGTTGACATCAACCGCGGCATTCCAACGACCGTCACGTTTGCCTCCGTGGTGGAGCGACTGCCGTTGGCTTTCCTTCGGCCCTTCCCCTTGTTAGCCACCAGAGGAGCCCCCGCTGGCCTGAGCGGGCGTGCTGGGGGGCAGCGGTGGTACTGGCGGCTTGGGCGCGGCCCGAGGCGTCAAGCCGATTATCACCGTGTTGTAGAACGCCGTGAACGCGCAGCGACCGCAAACGAGAATGGCATAGGGGAACACGCTGGGTGGAAATGGGCTGCCGGTCCACACGCCGACGTAGCCGAGCTTCCCCTCCAGTGTCATCTCCGCTTGGTTGCACGAGCGGCATCTGACTCCGACGCCCTTCTCCTTGAGCCAGTTGACAATGGCGGTTCGCTCCTCGGGCGTTATCGCGCCGTCGGGATTTGGCATGGTGAGCCCTCCATGCTGAACAACTGTCGCTCATGTCCCACCCCGCATCAAGTAGACAATCCCCATTTCTTCAATGTGCCGGCGCCGCCGCCGGCCGCGCCCCTCAGCCCTGCGGCACCGCCGAATGCGTGCGCTTGGCCCGCAGGTTGCGGCCGAGGTCCGCAATCGTCGCCGCATGGATGCGATCCCGGATGCGATCGCTGAACACCTTCCACTGGTCGTGCAGCGGGCACGGCTGGCTGTCGTTGCACTGGTCGAGGCCGAGGACGCACATCTTCATGATGTCTTCACCCTCGACGGCCTCCACCAGCTCGGCGAGGGGGATGGACTCGGGCGGGCGGGCGAAGCGGAAGCCGCCGCCGCGGCCCTTGGCGGACTCGAGCAGGCCGTGGCGCGCGAGCCGGTGCAGGATCTTGCCCAGGAACTGGCGCGGCACGGCGGTGGCCTCGGCGAGGTCGCGGGCGAGGATGCGCTCGCCCGGGGGCAGCGTGGCCATGTGGGCCAGGGCGCGGATGGCGTATTCCGTGGTGGCGGAGTAGATCATGTGTCCGGCTCATTCCCGATCGGGCAGGCGCCCCGGGGATAAACCGGATCGAGTAGCAAGTCAATCCTGATTTTGGCGGACGATGGCCACCGAGACCCTGCACGACCTCGCCGCGTGGCGCGCCGCGCTCTCGCGTCACCCGCTGGTGCTGCTGTTCAAGCACTCACCCATCTGCCCCGTGAGCGCGGCGGCGCTCGTCGAGTGGCGCGCCTTCACGGCAAAACACCCGGAGATTCCGACACTCTTCGTGGACGTGATCGCGGACCGGCCCGTCGCGCGCGGGCTCGCGCAGGAGTGCGGCGTGGCGCACGCGTCGCCGCAGGCCATCGCGTTCCGGAATGGCCGTGTTGCATGGCACGCGAGCCACGACGCGATCACGGCCGAGAGCCTGGCGCGCGCGGCGGCCGCCTGAGCCGCTACTTGACGCCCGTCGCCGGCGCTGGCAGCAGGCGCATCACTCGCGGCTGATCCCCGAGGTGCTGGATGAGCAGCAGCTCTCCGTCCAGTCCCTCGGCGAAGGAGGAGACCACGCCGGCGTCGCGCAGCAGCAGCGCGCGCTCCACCACCGGCCGGCCGTCGGCATCGGGCGGTGCGCGACGGATGGCCCACAGGTGCTTGGTGACGTAGTCGGCGCACAGATACCAGCCCACGAGACCCGGGATGGCCTTGCCGCGATACACGAAGCCGCCGGTGATGGAGAGGCCCTCGTCGCCCGCCGCGCGCTCGGCGTCGCTGGCCACGGACGTGTGCGGGTACTCCCAGATGGGCGGAATGAGGTCCGGCGGCACGGGCGCGTCCTCGGCCAGCTTGAAGCGGTGCAGACCCTCCACGAGGTTCCAGCCGTGGTTGCCACCGCGCCGGATCACGTGCACGAACTCGTACTTGTCCTGCCCGACGTCGCCGGCCCACAGCTCGCCGGTGACCGGGTCGAAGGCCATGCGCCAGGCGTTGCGCAGGCCGTAGGCCCAGATCTCGGGGCGCGCGTCGGCGCGTCCGACGAAGGGGTTGTCGGGCGGGATGCCGTAGGGCTTGCCGTCGGGCTGGGGCGAGACGTCGAGGCGCAGCACCTTGGCCAGCAGCGTGTCGAGCTTCTGGCCGTTGCCGTGCGGGTCGTTGGCCCCGCCACCATCGCCCAGCGAGAGATAGAGCATGCCGTCGGGGCCGAAGAGCAGCGAGCCGCCGTCGTGGTTGCGCCAGGGCTTGTCCACCTCGAGCAGGATCTGCTCGCTGTGCGGGTCGGCGGCGGCCTGGCCGGCGGGCACGCTGAAGCGCGAGAGGCGCGCGCGCGGCCCGGGCTTGAGCGAGTCCCACACGTAGAAGGTGCCGCGCTGCGGGCTGTCGGCCTCCGCGAAGTGCGGGCTGAAGGCCAGGCCCAGCAGGCCCTCCTCGTTCATCGTGCGGCAGGTGCGCTCGGAGAGGTCGAGGAAGGGCGTGGCCACCCAGTCGCGGATGCCGGGCAGCACGCGGTGGATCACGCCGGCCTGCTCGACCACGTACCAGCTGCGCGGGTCGCCGGGCGCCTGGCGCGCGTCGACGGCGCGCTCGAAGCGCAGGTCGCCGAAGGCCGGCGCGAGGGTCACGGCCGCGGGCGCGGCGTCCACGACGCGCGGCGCGGGGAAGGCCAGCACGTTGGTGCCCGCGTCGGAGAGGCTGCAGGCCGGCGCGGGCGCGCCGAGCGCGAGCAGCAGCAGCGCGCCGGGCCACGCGCGGCGCCGCGGACAGGCGGGATCGGGCATCGGCTTGGTGTAGCATGCCCGGCGTCCGACGAGGAGCCATGACGCATGAGCCTGCGAGACCTCGCCCGACCCGCCGCCGCGCTGCTGCTGCTGGCAGGTTGCGGCGACGACGCGCCCGCGCCGCCCGCCGCGGCGTCGACCGCGCCGGCCCCCGCGCCCGAGCCCGTCGCGCCGCCCGCCGACGGCGGCTTCGGCGGCACCTGGTACGTCTTCATGCCCGAGATGCCGTGGATCGCGCTGCGCCTCGAGGTGCTGGCCTCGGCCGACGGCCCGCGCCCCACGTGGTGCAGCTTCGACTGGAGCGCCTCGCAGGGCCAGGACGCGCTGGCCGAGCGCAGCCGCCCGGTGCTGGTGTCGCTGCAGGCCGAACCGCAGGCCGCCGTGCTCGACGGACCCTCGCCCATGATCGACGAGCACGGCCAGCCCAACGGCCACCGCGGCACGTGGCACATCGAGCTGCACCCCGCGCTCGACGGCCCGGCGCGCCTCGTCGGCCGCGCGACGCACAGCGAGCTCACCGGCCCCGACGGCGTCTCGGTCGAGATGACGCGCGAGTTCCGCCCGTGGAGACGGGACTAGCGCACCGCCCAGGCGCCCTCAGCGCGGCGCGGCGCCGCCCGCGTCCGTGCCGTCGGTCTTGCCGGTCTGCTTGCTGTCCTGCGCCGGCGGCGAGGAGGGCGGGTCCTTGAGCTTGCCCAGCTTCTTGGGGAACCCGTCCTTGTTCTTCTCGAGCCACTCGTTCCAGGCCACGTAGTAGGTCTGCGTGTAGTCGGGCGGCGCCTTGCCGACGCGCGTGGCGAACAGGGCCAGCACGCGGTGCAGCTCCTTGGCGGCGGGCTCCTGGAAGCCGTCGGTCTCGGAGTAGGTCTGTGTCTGGCGCACGCAGGCGGTGACGGCGTCGAGCGTGCCGAGCGCGAGCAGCGACTCGGCGATGCGGCCCACGAGGCGCGTGCTCGAGTCGTCGCTCTCGGTGTTGGCGCGCATGCGGCCGATGATGTCGGACAGCGTGCTCACGCTGCGGTCGTCGCGGTAGTTGGCCAGCGCCGCGCACGAGTCGCCGAACAGCCGCGTCGCGCGGTTGACGTAGCTCTTGTTCTCCGCGTCGGGCCGCGTGATGCGCTTGGCCACCTCCTTGCGCACGTTCTCGACGTGCGCGCCCAGCGCATCCAGCGTGGTGTCCACGTCGCGCCCGTAGGAGAACTCGCTCACCGCGGCCGACTGCACCTCGAGGTCCTCGTCCTCGAGGCCCTTGGCCAGCGCCTTGGCCATGTAGCGCGTCTTGCCGCCGTCGGGCAGCTGGCGCGAGGCGTCGCCCAGGGCCGTGACCGCGGCCGCGCGCGCGCCCGCGTCCTTGTTCTTCATGGCCTTGTCGTACTCGTGGACCAGGTCCTTCTCGTCGGGGGCGGCGGCGGCCTTCTCGCCGGCGGCCGGGGGCGTGCCGCCCTTGTCCGGCGGCGTGCCCTTGTCCTGGGCGCCCGCCAGGGGCGCCAGCGCGAGGAAGGCGGCGGCGAGCGGCAGCAGGCGGCGCGAGATGTCCATCGGTCGGCTCCGGCAGCGGGAGGACGAAGGCCGTCCGCATTCTAGCGGCGGTGCCCTGGCACCACACAGGAACCGCGCCGGCGCATTTCAGGCGCGGCGCGCGGCGCGATACAACGGCGGATCGGCACGACGAACCCGGCCACGCCATGACCACCACGACGAACCCGTCCTTCCCGCCGCCCCCGCCGCGCTGGCTGCCGGCCGCCGTGGACGTCACGGACCAGGCCTGGCTGGGCGGCGCCTGCGACGCGCTGCTGGCCCGGCCGCTGCCGGACGCCGCGGCACTGGACGCTTGGCTGCTGGACGTGGACGAGCTGGAGTCCGCGCTCGACGCCGCCGAGTCGCGCGCGCGCATCGCCACGACGCGCGACACGACGGACGCCGCAGCGCGCGAGCGGCACCTGCACATCCAGCAGCGCCTGCTGCCCTTCGTGCGCCCGCGGCTGCACGCGCTCGACCGGCGCTTCCTCGAGCACCCGCTGCACGCCGGGCTCGATCGCACGCACTGGGGCGTGCTGGACCGGCTGCGCGGCAACCGCGCCGCGCTCTACCGCCCGGCCAACGTGCCGCTGCTGGCGCAGGAGGCGGCGCTGGTGCAGCGGCACGACGAGCTGCTGGGCGCGCTGGCCGTCGCCTTCCGCGGCGAGCGCCACACGCCGCAGGCCATGGCGCGCTGGCTCGACCACGCCGACCGCGCGACGCGCGAGGAGGCCTGGCGCGCGCTGTCCTCCGCGCGCCTCGCGCTCTCGGACGAGCTCACCACCCTGTTCGAGCAGCTCCTCGCGTTGCGCCGCGAGCTGGCCTCGCACGCCGGCTTCGCCAACTACCGCGACTACCGCTTCCGCGACGCCGAGCGCTTCGACTACGGGCCGGCCGAGTGCGAGGCCTTTGCCGCCGCGGTCGAGCAGGAGGTGGTGCCGGTGGTCTGCGAGCTGCGCGAGGCGCGCCGCCGCGCGCTGGGCGTCTCGCAGCTGCGGCCCTGGGACCTGGCCGTGGACCCCACCGGCCTGCCGCCACTGCGCCCCTTCCGCACCGAGGACGAGCTGGCCACCCTGGGCGAGCGCCTGCTGCGCCGCGTGGACCCCGAGCTCGGCGCGCAGTTCGCGTGGCTGCGCGCGGCGGGCCAGCTCGACCTCTCCAACCGTCCCGGCAAGGCGCCGGGCGGCTACAACGCCACGCTGCAGGACGTGCGCGTGCCCTTCATCTTCGCCAACGCCGTCGGGCTGCAGGGCGACGTGCGCACGCTGCTGCACGAGGCCGGCCACGCCTTCCACGCGCTGGCCGCGCGCGGCCAGCCGGTGCTGGCCTACCGCCAGTCGCCCACGGAGTTCGCGGAGGTGGCCAGCATGAGCATGGAGCTGCTGGGCTGCGAGCACTTCGCGTCGGCCTATGCGCCCGCCGACGCCGCCCGCGCGCGCCGCCAGCAGCTCGAGCACACGCTGCTGCTGCTGCCCTGGGTGGCCACCGTGGACGCCTTCCAGCAGTGGCTCTACGTCTACCCGGAGCACTCGCACGACGAGCGCGCGGCCTACTGGACGTCGCTGCGCCAGCGCTTCGAGCCGGACGTGGACCACTCCGGGCACATGGCCTGGCTGGGGCTCGACTGGCAGCGCCAGATGCACCTCTTCCGGCATCCCTTCTATTACATCGAGTACGGGCTGGCCCAGGTGGGCGCGCTGCAGGTCTGGCTCAACGTGCGTCGCAAGGGCCGGCCGGCGCTGGCCGCCTGGCGCGACGCGCTGGCCCTGGGCGGCAGCCGGCCGCTGCCCGAGCTGTTCACCACGGCGCACATCTGCTTCGACTTCGGGCCCGCGATGCTGGGCACGCTGGCGCGCGCGGTGCGCGACGCCATCGTGGAGATCGACCGCGTGGCGCCCGTGCCCGCCTGAGGCGCGCGGCCGACGCGGGGCGGGTCGGCTCGGCTTTGCAATAAAGAGTACTTGACGGATTGGCCGACAGGGGTACCCTGCCGCCATGTCCAGCCTGCGCACCCGCCCCGCCGCGCCGCCCGCGGACGCGCCCGCCGCCGGGCCGTCGCTGCCGGCGCGCGCCGCGGAGGACCTGCGCGCCATCCGCTCCAGCATGGAGCGCGCCAGCATCTTCACGGCGGTGCCCGGCCGCGGCGGCATGCTCATGGGGCTCGTGGGCCTGACGGGCGCGGCCCTGGCCTCGCGGCAGGCCGACAGCGGCGCCTGGCTGCGCGTCTGGCTCGGCACTGCCGCGATCGGCGTGGTCGTGGGCCTGTGCGCCTTCACCCTCAGCGCGCGGGCCACCGGGCAGTCGCTGCTCTCACCCACCGGCCGGCGCTTCCTCCTGGCGCTGCTGCCGCCGCTGGTGGTGGGTGCCGCGCTCACCGCGGTGCTGCCGGGCCGCGGGCTGTCCTCGGCCCTGCCCGGCGTGTGGCTGCTGTGCTACGGCGCGAGCACCATCACCTGCGGCCTGCTCTCCCTGCCCCTCGTGCCGCTGATGGGCGTCGGCTTCATGCTGCTCGGCGTGGCGGCGCTCGCGCTGCCGCCCGCCGCCGGCGACGCCTGCATGGCGGCCGGCTTCGGCGGGCTGCAGCTGCTCTTCGGCTGGCTCATCGCCCGCCGCCACCTCACCGCCGGAGCAGCCCCATGACGGCCGCCCGCAAGAACCGCCGCGCCGAGGCGCCCCCGCTGCGGCTCGTCGCGGGCGAGGCCGCCGGCCGGCTGGACGACGTGATCCACGGCCGCGTGCGCCTGGCCATCGTCGCGGCCCTCGCCGCGCGCGACAACCTCTCCTTCGCCGAGCTGAAGTCGGCCCTGCAGCTCACCGACGGCAACCTGAGCGTCCACGCCCGCAAGCTCGAGGACGCCGGCTACGTGAGCTGCCGCAAGGGCTTCGACGGTCGTGTGCCGCGCACGGAGTACCGGCTCACGCCGTCCGGCCGGCGGGCCTTCGAGCGCTACCTCGGGCACATCGAGGCGCTCTTGCGCGCCTCGCGCCCGGGCTGATCCCGTCCCGCCTCACCCAGGAGTCGCCCCATGCCCATTCACTTTGCCATTCAAAGAACTTGCCAATGCCTCGTGAGCCCCGCCGCGCGCCGGGCGCTGCTGGCCCTGCTCGTGGCCGGCTGCGGCGCCGAGCCGGAGACGCCGCTGGCCAGGGCGGCTGCGGCCGACGACGTGATCGCCGTGCGCGCCCTGCTGTCCGCGCACCCCGAGGCGCCGCCCTCCAACGAGCTGCAGGTGGCGCTGCACTGGGCCGCCCGCCGCGGGGCGCCGCACGCCGCGCGCGAGCTGCTGGACGCCGGGGCCAACATCGACGGGCCCGACGGGCGGCCGGACTTCGGCTGGACGCCGCTCATCTCGGCCGTGCACACCCAGCAGTGGGCCTTCGCGCGCCAGCTCCTGGCTTGGGGCGCGCGGCCGGACGTCCCGGCCGTCAACGGCCTGACCCCGCTCATCATGGCCACCGGTGAGCCCGAGGACGAGGCGCGCATCGCCTTCGTGGAGGACCTGCTGCTGGCCGGCGCCGACCCCCACGCGCGCACCGAGCAGGGCGCGACGGCGCTGGGCAACGCCGTGGCCGGCGGCAACGCGCGGCTCGCGACGCGCCTGCTGGCGGCCGCGCCCGACCTGCGCGTGGGCGGCGGCTTCACCGGCACGGCCGTGCGCGTGCTGGCCACGCTGCGCGGCGATTCCGCGCTGCTGGAGCAGGCCGATGCCGACGAGACGAGCCAGGGCACCGAGGCCTGGCCCGACCTGCTCATCGCGCTGCGAGACGCCCCACCCGAGCGCGCCCTGGACATGCTGGCCCGCGGCGCCGACCCGCATGCGGCCGCGCCCAACGGCCGCACGGCCCTCATGGTGGCCTGCGCCCGCGGCGAGCTGCGCCTCGTGCGCGCCCTGCTGGCTGCCGGCGCCGACCCGCGCGCCGAGGAGGCCGACCACCGCAGCGCGCTCTCGCACGCCGTGGCCGGGGGCGAGGTGGAGGTGCTGCGCGCCGTGCTCGGCGCGGCGCCGGGCCTGAAGCTGCAGCGGATCCTGGAGGACGAAGGCGCCCTCTTCGCCGCGCGCCTCGCGCACCGCGACGCGTTGCTGGCCCTGCTGGCCGAGCGTGGCGCCCTGCCCTGACGCCCACGAGAGCCGCGCCCGGGGGACTGGCCCCGGCGTCGCCCGCGCGGCAGCTGCGCGCCCCGCCACGTTTTCCTACAATCCCGGCCCCGCGTCGGAGGAGATCGCATGGCCCTGCAGCCCATCGGCCCCGTGGCCAACTTCCCCGTGAACAAGGGCGTCTGCGTCGACGTCGGCGGGCGCAAGATCGCGGTCTTCAACGTCACCGGCCAGTACTACGCGATCGACGACACATGTCCCCACCGGGGTGCTTCGCTGTCGCAGGGCCAGGTGAGCGGTACCGCGGTGCACTGCCCGTGGCATGGCGCCGAGGTGGACGTGCGCACGGGCCAGTGCGGCCCGCCCGCGCCGCACGCGGTGAAGACCTACGACGTCAGCTGCGACGGCCAGCAGCTCTTCATCGAGGCCTGACGCGCTTCAGCTTCCAGCGGCCAGCGTCTCCACCTGGTCGAGCAGGCGCTCCACGACGCCCGTGTCGGTGAGCGGGTTCATGAGCACGAGGCGCAGCCACAGCCGGCCGCCCAGCTCGGTCTGCGTGATGTAGAAGTCGCCGGCGCTCACCAGCGTGCGGCGGATGGCGGCGTGCCGCGCGTCGTCGCTGGCCTCGTGGCGGAAGAGCACGATGTTGCTCTCGGGCGCGCAGGCCGTCGCGAAGCCGGCGCGCGCGTGGATCACGGCGTGCGCGGCGCGGGCGCGCTCGTGCAGCGACTCGACGTGGCGGCACAGGCCCTCCTCCCCGTGCAGGGCCAGGATGAGGAAGAGCTTGAGGCCGATGCTGCCCTTGGTGCACTCGAGGGTGCGGCCCAGCAGGTCCGGGCCCGGGCCGTCGGGCCGGTCGGCGACGAGGTAGCTGCCCTCCTGCCTGAAGGCCCCCGTGAGCCAGGCGACGTCGCGCACCAGCACGGCCGCGCACAGCGTGGAGGCGCCCAGCATCTTGTGCGCGTCCCACACCAGCGAGTGCGCGCGCTCCAGGCCGGCGAGCCGACCGCGCAGCTCGGGCGAGAGCAGCGCCGAGGCGCCGTGCGCGCCGTCGACGTGCAGCCACAGCTCGTGCTCCTCGCAGAAGTCGGCCGCGGCCTCCAGCCGGTCGTAGGCGCCCGCGGGCGTGTTGCAGGCGTTGGCGACGACGGCGATCACGCGCCGCCCGGTGCCGACCGCCTCCTCGTAGCTGCGCTCGAGGCCGGCCGGGTCCATGCGGCCGAGGCCGTCCACGTCGACCGGCACGAGCGCGTCGCTGCCGAGCCCCAGGATCGAGACCGCGCGCGCGATGCTGTAGTGCGCGGTGGCCGGCGCGAGCACGCAGAGGTCGCGCGGCACGCCTTCCTTCCACGCGTCGGGCGCGGCCGCGGCGCGCGCGGCCAGCAGCGCGGTGAGGTTGGCGAGCGAGCCGCCGTGCGTGAGCACGCCGCCCGCGCGCAGGCCGGTGAGGCCGTTCACCTCGCCGAAGGGCACCTGCGCCGGGCGCCAGCCGACCTTGGCCAGCATCCAGTCGATCACCGCCGTCTCCACGGCCACGCCCGCAGCGCCCATCTCGTACACGGCCATGCCGTTGTTCAGCGTGCCGTGCACGAGGTCGGCCAGCGCCGACGGGAACAGCGGCACCGCCACCTGGTGGCCCATGGAGTTGGGGTGGTTGAGGCGCGTGCAGTCGGCCAGGTAGCGCTCGAGGAAGCGGCCGAAGGCGGCGCCGTCCATGCCGCCCTCGCGGATCCAGCGATCCAGCTCCAGCTCGCGCACCAGCTCGGGCAGCGGCGTCTGCAGCAGCACGCGCCCTTCGCCGGCGCGGCTGTGCTCGACGAAGAGCGAGAGCAGGGCCAGCGCCTCGTCGCCGAGCTTGCGGAAGGTGTCGAGGTCGCCGTCGGTGGCGGCGGTGAACCGCGGATCGTCGTGGATCGTCATGGTGGCGGAACCGTCAAGCGGAGTCAGCCGAGGTGGGACGAGCAGGATGGCATCACGAGCCGGGAAGATTCCACCTGTCGTGATCCGCGTCGAACCACCAGTGCAGCGCGCGCAGTGCGTCGGCACAGTTCCGACCCCAACTGATCCGGAAGCCGAAGCCCCACGTCCAGACGGCTTCTATCGGCTCCCCCGCATCCCAGTGGAGCAGTCCTTCCGCAAGGTCGCGCCACACCTCGGCCAGGTTATCGCGCAGGTCGCCGACGACGACGTCGGCCTTGATCTCGATCGAAGTGGGTCCGTACGTCATCCAGTAGTGCCCGAAGGGCATGCAGCCAAAGCGCTTCAGGATGGCGTCGAACATCACCTCATCGGCACGGCGATCTGGAGCTTCGCAGTCGGCGACGGGCAACTCCGGGGGCAGGCGCAAGGCCGCGGAGTGCATGAGCGACAGCTGCCGAAGGGCCTCATGCGCCTCGGTCAACTCGCCGCTTGGCGACACCGCGACCCAGGCGCAATACTCACGCGCGGCCGCCACGAAGGACTGGATCCCGGGATCAGCGCGTAGGCGCGCTGCGAGCTGCTCATCCGACTCATGGGACGGCGGGCCCAAGCTCAGCCCCTGAGCGCGCCGAATTCTTCGGTGCCGAAGGCGTCCACGGCCACGGCTTCCTCGCGCGAGCGGTTCGCGGCTTCGATGAGCTCGCGCTCGGGCTGGCTGATCGCGCCGGCGGCCAGCGCGCGGGCCAGCAGGTCGTGCTCGGGCTCGTCGGACAGCGTGCCGGCGCGCAGCGCGTCGCGCAGCTTGCGCTCGGCGGGCGCGGCGGCGAGGACGCGCGCGAGGGCGGCCTCGAGCTGGCCGAGGCCGGGCTCGGAGGCGGGCGGCACGTGGACGTCGGGCGTGAGGCGCACGCGCAGCTCGCCGCCGTCGAGGACGGCGCGGGCCAGGGCGGCCACGCGGCGGTCGTCGGGGCCATGGGCGCGGCCGCCCAGCGGGAAGCAGGCGGCGGAGAGCAGCCAGGCGGCGGCGCGCGCGGGCATGTTGTCGGCCACGCCCTGCAGCGCCACGTGGGCCTGCGCGAGCGAGTGCTCGATGGCCCACAGCGCGGCGTCGCGATCGGCGGCGGTGCAGCCCTCGTCGGTCCAGCGCTTGAGCGCGGCCGAGCCGAGGTACAGCCAGGCGAGCGCGTCGGCGAGGCGGCCGGAGAGCATCTCGCGGCGCTTGAGCGAGCCGCCGAGGCTGGCCATGGCGATGTCGGCGCTGAAGGCCAGCGCGGCGGAGAAGCGCGTGAGGCGGCCGGCGGCGCGGCGGGCCTCGCGCGGCAGGGGCAGCGAGGGCGAGCCGCCGTCGATGAGCGCCAGCAGCACCGCGCGGGTGCCGTTGCGCGCCACGCCGGCGACGTGGCCCCAGAAGGCCGTGTCGAAGGCGCCCACGTCGCGCGCGGCGGCGGCGGCCATCTCCTTCTGCACCCACGGGTGGCAGCGGATGGCGCCCTGCCCGAAGACGATGAGCGTGCGGGTGAGGATGTTGGCGCCCTCGACCGTGATGCCGATGGGCACCGCCTGGTGCATGCGCGCGAGGACGTTGCGCGGGCCGCGGCAGATGCCGGCGCCGCCCAGCACGTCGAGGCCGTCGCCCACCACCACGCGCATGGCCTCGGTGCACCAGGCCTTGGCGATGGCCGTGGCCACCGAGGGCTTCTCGCCCGCGTCCACCGCGCCCGCCGTCAGCGTGCGCGCCGAGTCCACCAGCCAGGTGAGGCCCGCGATGCGCGCCACCTTCTCCTCCACGCCCTCGAAGCGCCCGATGGGCAGCCCGAACTGCCGCCGCACCGAGGCATAGGCGCCGATGTGCCGCGTCGCCAGCTGGCAGCCGCCCGCCGAGACCGAGGGCAGGCTGATGCCGCGCCCCGCCGCGAGGCAGTCCATGAGCATGCGCCAGCCCCGCCCGGCCATGCGCGGGCCGCCGATGATGGCGTCCACCGGCACGAGCACGTCGCGCCCCTGGTGCGGGCCGTTGACGAAGGGCACACCCAGCGGATCGTGCCGCGCGCCGATCGTGATGCCCGGTCGCCTCGCGGGCACGAGCGCCACGGTGATGCCCGGCTCGGCCTCGCCGCCCAGCAGCCGCTCCGGGTCGCGCAGCCGGAACGCGAGGCCGATCACCGTGGCGTGCGCGGACAGCGTGGTGTAGCGCTTGTCCCAGTTCAGGCGCAGCACCAGCTCGTCGCGGCCGCCGTTGCTGCGCTTCTCGACCACGCCCTCGGCGCGCATGGCCGTCGCGTCGCTGCCGTTCTCGGGGCCGGTGAGCGCGAAGCACGGGATCTCCTCGCCGCGGGCGAGGCGCGGCAGCCAGTGGCGCTTCTGCTCCTCGGTGCCGTAGTGCAGCAGCAGCTCGGCCGGCCCCAGCGAGTTGGGCACCATGACCGTGACGGCCACCGCCACGCTGTGCGAGGTGAGCCTCGTGATGATGGACGAGTGCGCGCGCGCCGAGAAGCCGAGGCCGCCGTAGGCCTCCGGGATGATGAGCCCGAGGAAGCCCTTGGCCTTGATGAAGTCCCAGGCCTGGGGCGAGAGGTCGCCGTGCTGCACGACCTGCCAGTCGTCGCCGAGGCGGCACAGCTCCTCCACCGGCCCGGCGAGGAAGGCGCGCTCGCGGTCCGTCAGCTCGCGCGGGCGGAAGTCGAGCAGGCGCTTCCACTCCGGCGCGCCGGAGAAGAGCTGCGCCTCCCACCACACCGTGCCGGCCTCGAGGGCCGCGCGCTCGGTCTCGCTCATCGTCGGCAGGGCGCGCCCGACGAGGCGCATCACGGTGGGCGTGACCAGCAGCCGCCGCAGCGGCGGGAAGCCCAGCAGCAGCAGCGCCAGCCCCCACGGCACGGCGAGGACCAGGGCCAGGCCGTCCGAGAGCACGCCCTGCGGACGCCACAGCAGCGACAGCACGCCGCCGAGGCCCAGCCAGCCGAGTGCCGGCTGGCCCACCGCGGTCGCCGCGACCAGCAGCAGCAGCGCGGCGAGAACCGTGATCAGGACGGCCACGCCGGCATGATCACCAGCCGACGGCGCCAATGGAAGCGTGCGTCCGCCCTTGGCCCGGCGGCCCGCCGGCCGGTACAACCGCGCCCATGCCAAGCCTCTTCACGCGCATCCTGCGCGGCGAGCTGCCCGCGCGCTTCGTGTGGAAGGACCCGCTCTGCGCCGCCTTCCTCTCCATCAACCCGCTGCGCCCCGGCCACGTGCTCGTGGTGCCCTTGCAGGAGGTGGACCACTGGCTGGACCTGCCCGGCCCCCTGCGCGACCACCTTTTCGCCGTCGGGCAGGCCCTGGGCCGCGCGCTGCAGGAGGAGTTCCAGCCGGAGAAGGTGGGCCTGGTCATCGTGGGCCTCGAGGTGCGCCACGTGCACCTGCACGTCGTGCCCATCTGGGGCATCGGCGACCTCGACTTCGCGCGGGCCGAGAAGAACCCCTCGCCCGCGTCCCTCGAGGAGGCGGCGACGCGCGTCCGCGCCACGCTCAAGCGGCAGGGCTGCGCGCACGTCGCGGAGTAGGGGCTCCGGTCAGCGGATGCTGGGCACGACCTTCAGGGTGACGCTCTCCCAGCTCGTGGCCTGCACGTCCGTGGCGCCGGCGCGCGCGGCGGCCGGCTTCGCAGCGCGCCAGACCACGACGTCCATCTCCGGGATGTCGCCGTGCGGAGCCTCCAGCAGGGCGTCGATGTCGCTCGCGTGCTCCACCGCGTGGCCGCCGAGGCTGGCGACGTAGTCGCCCTCGCGCAAGCCCGCCACGTCGGCCGGCGCGCCAGGGATCACGACGGTGACGCGCACGCCCGCCGGCGCCGGCCGCACGACGTCATCGAAGGCGCAGCCCAGGTAGAGGCGCGGCGTGAACACGTAGGCCATGCCCGGCGAGGACTGGAACTTCGGCCGCTCGTCGCGCGCGTCGAGGGCGCGCAGCAGGTCCTCCACCAGCAGTCCCACGTCGCGCGCGCCCTCGAGGTCGATCCTGGCGCTGTCGTCGGTGGCGCGGTGGTAGTCCGCGTGCAGGCCGGTGAACAGGAACAGCGCCGGGATGCCGGCGTCGTAGAAGCTGGAGTTGTCCGAAGGCGCCGTGCCGGGCGGGTCGTCGATCATGTGCAGGTGCAGCTGGTCGCAGAAGCCGCGCGACAGCTCCGCGAGCCCCGGCGACGTGCCCGTGCCACCCACCACGAGCGTGCGCCCCATCATGCGCCCCACCATGTCCATGTTGATCATGAAGGTGACGTCGGCCAGCGGGTGCGTGGGCTGGTCCACCCAGTGCTTGCTGCCCAGCAGCCCCAGCTCCTCGCCGCTGTACCACTGGAACAGCACGGTGTGCCGCGGCTGCCAGCCGGAGCCGCACAGCGAGGTGGCCAGGTCCAGCAGCACCGAGCTGCCGCTGCCGTTGTCGTCCGCGCCGTTGTGGATCTCGTGCACGTCCGGGTCGAGCGCGTTGCCCGACTCGCCGAAGCCCACGTGGTCGTAGTGGGCGCCCACGACGATGTACTGCCCCGCCAGCGCCGGGTCGGAGCCCGGCAGCCGAGCCAGCACGTTGTGCGCGACGGCCGGCTGCTTGTGCAGCGTGATGTCGAAGGGCTGCAGCCACTCGCCGTCGGGGCCGTCCGGCTGCAGGCGCTCGCAGGTCTCGAGCTGCGAGATGATGTAGGCCGCCGCGCGGCGCTCGCCGCGGGTGCCGGCCTCGCGGCCCTCGAAGAGGTCGCTGGCGAGGACGGCGTCGTGCTCGCCGATCTCCTCGGCGGTGAGGGTGGTGGCGGGGTCGGGGGAGGAAGGCGAGCTGGAGGGCGCGGCGGCGGCGGTCGGTTGGCTCGATGGAGCTTCGCCGTCCTGGGCTGCGACGGGCAGGCAGGCCAGGAGGATCGCGGCGAATGTGAACAGGCCGTGTGCGACACGCTTGGGCATGGCTGCCATCATCGCGCGCGGGCGTCGTCCGAAACAGTGTCGACGGCCTGGCGGGTACAGTCGCGGCTGGCAGCGCTCAGGGCTCAGTCGTCCGCGTCCATGATTGCGGTCCGCTCCAGCTTGAGGCCGACGTCGACCAGCAAGCTTCGCGAAGCCGTGAAGTCTGACGAGCCAAGTCGCCAACGGCCGAGCAGAGGCTCACCCACAGCCTGGCCGATCTCCGGCACGTTAAAAAAACGACTCGCAGTCGCGACTGCGGGCCGTTTTTTTAACGTGCCGGAAGCCGCCGCACGCGCTCAGTGCAGGGCTGCCGCCCCCACGCGCGCGGCTTCCACCAGCGGCGCCTGCCAGATCCCGAACAGCACGCTCGCCACCGCGCACCCGAGCAGCACGAGCCGCGCGCCGCCCGGCACCTCCAGCACGCCCGCGTCGATGGGCTCGCGCATGTACATGCGCTTGATGATGCACAGGTAGTAGTACAGCGAGACCACGATCATCACGGCGGAGAGGATGACCAGCGGCAGCAGCTCCGGCACGGCGACGGCGGCGCGCAGCACCATCCACTTGGCGAAGAAGCCGGCGAGGGGCGGCACGCCCGCGAGCGAGAGCATCGAGACGGTGAGCATGAACGCGAGGAAGGGCGAGCGCTCGGCGAGGCCGTTGACGCGGTCCATGTGGGCGTTGTCGGCGGTGCGCGAGACGACGATGACCACGAGGAAGGCGGCGATGTTCGCGAAGAGGTAGGTGAGCAGGTAGAAGAGGATGGCGCCGGCGCTGTCCTGCGTGTGCGTCGCGAGGGCCATGATCAGGAAGCCCGCGTGCGCGATCCCGGAGTAGCCGAGGAAGCGCTTCAGGTCGGTCTGCGGGATGGCGCCGAGGTTGCCCATGAGCAGCGTGAGCGCGGAGAGGCCGGCGAGCAGCAGCAGCCACTCGTGCCCCTGCGCGGTGGCGCCCAGGACGTCCCAGCAGAAGCGCATGAGCAGCACCACGCCGGCGGCCTTGCTCCCGACGGAGAGGAAGGCGGTGACGGGCGTGGGGCTGCCCTGGTAGACGTCCGGGATCCACACGTGGAAGGGCACGGCGCCGATCTTGAAGCCCAGCCCGACGAGCACGAGCAGCAGGCCGAACTTGAGGGCCCCCGAGGGGCCGCCGGCGGCGTCGGCGCGGGCGAGGGCGTCGCGCACGACGGCGAAGTCGAAGCTGCCGGTGGCGCCGTAGATCCAGGCGATGCCGTAGACCATGAAAGCCGCGGCCAGCGCGCCGATGATCACGAACTTGATGCCCGCCTCGATGGAGCGCGGCAGCGCGCTGCGCCAGGCGGCGAGCAGGAAGGTGGTGACGGTGACCACCTCGAGGCCCACGAAGAGCGTGACGAAGTCGGAGACCGAGGCCAGCAGGCACATGCCCATGGTCGTGAACACGACCAGCGCCGGGAACTCGCCGCGGCCGGCGGGGAGGCGCGCCTCGTAGGGCCCCGACAGCGCCAGCACGGCCGTGGCCGTCAGCAGGAAGAAGCGCTTCCAGTAGATGGAGAAGGCGTCCAGCGTCCCCAGGGCGCCGGGCGCGGCGGGGTGCAGCGTGAAGGCGTGCACCAGCAGCGCGATGAGGCCGACGAAGGCCGTGAGGCGCACCGCGTCGGCGGGCCCGGTGAGCCGGCCCTTGCCCTTGAGCAGGTCCACCACGATGAGCAGCACGGCCAGAGCGCCGAGGCCGATCTCGGTGCCGAAGACCTCGAGCAGGCGGCTCGTCGTCGCGTCGCCCATCTCAGCCTCCCATGGCCGCCTGCGCGGCCTGCACGGTGTGCACGATGGGCGCGACGCCCGTCTCGATCAGCGACACGATCGGCGCCGGGTAGATGCCGCACACGAGCAGCACGCCCACGAGCAGCACGAAGGGCGAGCGCTCCAGCGGCGTCTTCGCGTCGCGCAGGCCGTCCCAGCGCGGGTTCTTCGGGCCGAGGAAGGCGGCCTTCACCGTGCGCAGCAGGTAGGTGGCGCCGATGACCAGGCCGAACAGGGCCAGGATCGTGGGGATGGGGTAGCGCTCCCAGCTGCCCACGATGACCATCATCTCGCTGGCGAAGTTGGCGAAGCCGGGCAGGCCGAGGCTGGCCATGGCCATCATCACGAAGAGCACGCCCACGAAGGGCACCTGCTGCATGAGCCCGCCGAGGTCGTCGAGCATGCGCGTGTGCGTCTGGTCGTAGAAGTAGCCGATGAGCGCGAAGGCCAGGGCCGTCATGATGCCGTGCGCGAACATCAGGAAGACCGCGCCGCTGGTGCCCAGCACCGTGACGCTGGCGATGCCCAGCAGCACGTAGCCCATGTGCGAGCTGGAGCTGTAGCCGATGACGAACTTCATGTCGCGCTGGTTCATGGCGACGTAGCCGCCATAGATGATGTTGAAGCAGCACAGCACCGCGACCCACGGCAGCCAGTGCACGGCGCCCTGCGGCATGAGCGGCAGCGCGATGCGCAGGATGGCGTAGCTGCCCAGCTTCATGAGCACGCCGGCGTGCATCATGGAGGCCGCCGCGGGCGCGGCCGCGTGGCCGCCCGGGCTCCAGCTGTGCAGCGGCCACATCGGGGCGATGGTCGCGAAGCCCACGAGCAGCAGCGGGAAGAGCGAGAGCTGCGTCGCGCGGCTGAAGCCGGCGCCCCCGTCCACCCAGCGCTTCATCTCGAGGTAGTCGAACGTGTAGTGGCCGGTGGCGTGCCCGTAGGTGAAGTACATGAGCAGCAGCCCGACCAGCGCCACGACCGCCCCCGCCGTGAGGTACAGCGTGAGCTTCATCGTGGCGTACTCGCGGTTGGTGCTGCCCCAGTACCCGATGAGCAGGTACATGGGCACCACCGCCAGCTCGTAGAAGAAGTAGAAGAAGAACAGGTCGAGGCTGACGAAGACGCCGAAGACGCCCGCGACCAGCGCGCACAGCAGGATGTAGAAGTCCTTGGTGCGCGACTGGATGCCGCAGGACACCAGCGCGCCCGCCAGGAAGACGATGGTGGTCAGCAGCACCATGGCCACCGACATGCCGTCCACGCCGACCTGGTAGCTGATGCCCAGCGAGGCCACCCAGGGCAGCTTCTGCATGAACTGGAAGCCGGCCGCCTGCTGGTCGTAGGAGAAGACCAGCCAGGCCGTGAGCAGCGTGGTGAGCAGCGCCGAGCCCACGCCCAGCGTGCGCACGAGGCCCTTGCGCTCCGCGGGCACGAGGAAGAGCAGCGTCGCCGCCACGCAGGGCACGGCGAGGATGAGCGTCAGGACCCAGTCGTGGAGGAAGGCGTTCACAGGTTCAGCGCCAGGAGGGCGGCCACGCCGGCCAGGAAGAGCAGCGCGTAGGCGCGCACCGAGCCGGTCTGGAAGCGCGCCACGACGGAGCCGGCGGCGCGCGTGGTCCAGGCCGAGCCGTTGACCACCGTGCCGATGATCACGTAGCGGTCGAAGGCGTCGCACAGCCGCGCGACGTTCTGCTGCACGTTCTTGACGATCCAGGCATAGAGCTCGTCGATGTACCAGCGGTTGTCGATGAAGCGGTAGACGGGCCCCAGCGCCGCCTTGACCTTGTCCGGGTCGATGACGCGCAGCCCGAAGGCCAGCAGCGCCGAGCCGGCGCCGAGGCCGAAGATGACCAGCGCGTGCAGCGCCGTCTCGGCGTCCAGAGCCACGTAGTGCTGCTCGGGCACGCCGGCGGGCCGCGTGATGGCGCGGAAGTGCTCCAGCACCTCCGGCCCCAGCAGCAGCGGGCCGCCGATGACCGAGAGCACGCACAGCACGGCCATGGGCAGCGTCATGTTGAGCGGCGCCTCGTGCGCGTGGTCGTAGCGGTGGTGGTCGCGCGGCGGGCCGAAGAAGGTGAGCAGCACGAGGCGCGTCATGTAGTAGCTGGTCAGCACCGCCGTGATCGTCGGCAGCAGCATGATGATCCAGGTGTGCGCGTACCCGGGCGGGTGCTCGGTGAGGTGCAGGATGCCGTCCTTGCTCCAGAAGCCCGAGAGCGGCGGCACGCCGCACAGCGCCAGCGTGGCGATCACGAACATCCAGCCGGTGAAGGGCAGCTTGCGGATGAGGCCGCCCATCTCGCGGACGTCATTGGTGTGCACGGCGTGGATGACCGCGCCGGCGCCGAGGAAGAGCAGGGCCTTGAAGAAGGCGTGCGTGGTCAGGTGGAACATCGCGGCGTCCGTGCCGCGCAGGCCCATGGCCATGACCATGTAGCCGAGCTGGGACAGCGTGGAGAAGGCCAGCACGCGCTTGATGTCGAACTGCGTGGTGGCGATGGTCGCCGCGAAGAAGGCCGTGAAGGCGCCCACGTGCGCGACGATGGACAGCGCCGTCGGGCTGGGCATGTAGATGAAGAGCAGGCGGCCCAGCAGGAACACGCCGGCCGCCACCATCGTGGCCGCGTGGATGAGCGCCGAGACGGGCGTGGGGCCCTCCATGGCGTCCGGCAGCCAGACGTGCAGCGGGAACTGCGCGCTCTTGCCCATGATGCCCATGAAGGTGAGCGCGCCGGCGATCCACAGGAAGTGCTCGTTGGTCAGCGTCCAGTGGCCGCCGCCCACCGAGAAGACCGCCGCGTGCAGCCAGGCCGGGTTGGCCACCGCCTGGGCCATGGCCTGGAAGTCGCCCGCGCCCGCGCTGCCCGTGGCCGAGCGCGTGGCGAAGTACAGCATGAGGATGCCCAGCATGAAGCCGAAGTCCCCCACGCGGTTGGTGAGGAAGGCCTTGTTGGCCGCGGCCGACGCGCTGTCCTTGCGGTAGTAGAAGCCGATGAGCAGGTAGGACGAGACGCCCACCAGCTCCCAGTGGATGAAGATCTGGAAGAGGTTGTCGGCCAGCACGATGCCGAGCATCGAGAACATGAAGAGGCTCATGTACGCGAAGAAGCGCGCGTAGCCGGGGTCGTCCTTCATGTAGCCGGTGGCGTAGACGTGGATGAGGCCGCCCACGCCGGTGACCACCATGAGCATCACCATGGAGAGGCCGTCGACCAGGTAGCCGTAGTGGAAGTCGTGCCCGCCGGCCGCCAGCCAGGTGAAGTGTCCGGTGAGCACCACGTTCTCGCCGTGCAGCACGGCGCCGAGGTGGCTGGCCGCCACCGCGAAGGCGCCCGCGACGGCCGCGATGGAGAGGCCGGCCGAGAGCCGCGGCCAGCGCTGCGTGAACAGCGTGATGAGCACCGCCGAGGCCAGCGGCAGCAGCAGGATCAGCCAGGGAGAGGTGAGGTCCATCGTTCTCCTACCAGCGCAGGTTGGCCACGTCGTCGACGTTGACCGTGTCGAGCCGGCGGAAGAGCAGCATCGCGATGACCAGCGCCACGGCCACCTCGGCGGCGGCCACGGCGATGGTGAAGAAGACCAGCACCTGCCCGTCGGGCGGCACCGCGCCGGCCACGGGCGCGAGGTGCTTGTTGAAGGCCACCAGCGCCAGGTTGGCGGCGTTGAGCATGATCTCGATGGACATCATCACGAGGATGACGTTGCGCCGCATCATCACGCCGCACAGCCCGAGCGTGAAGACCATGCCCGAGAGCACCAGCCAGTGCTGCACGGTGATCACGCGTCCTCCTTGCGGCGCGCCAGCACCACCGTGCCCAGGATGGCGGCCAGCAGCAGGCCGGATACCGCCTCGAAGGGCACGGCGTAGCGGCTGAAGAGCGTGTCGGCCAGCGTGCCCGGCGTGCCGACCAGCGCGTTGGGCGCCTCCTGCACCGCGGAGCCGAGGTCCTTGACCGCGCGCGACATGAGCGCGAGGAAGGTGCCGGCGGCCAGCACCATGAGCGGGTTGAGGCGCAGGCCCTCGTGCTCCGACTCGCGCAGGTTCACCAGCATGATCACGAACAGGAACAGCACCATGATCGCGCCGGCGTAGACCAGCACCTCGACGGCCGCGATGAGGTAGGCGTCCAGCAGCACGAAGAGCGCCGCGGTGGCCGCGAAGGACAGGATCATGAAGCAGGCGCTGTACACCGGGTTGCGCGCCGCGATGGTGAGCAGCGTGAAGCCCACCATGGCCGCCGCCGCGATCCAGAAGACCAGGGCTTCCACTACTTGCCCTTCCACTTCTTGATGGGATCGACGCGCGTGCCGCCGATCTCGTAGAGGCGCTCCTTGTCGTGCAGCAGCTCGGCGCGCGAGGCGCCGTTCAGCTCGTAGACGTTGGTCATGAAGATGGCCTCCTCGGGGCAGACCTCCTCGCAGTAGCCGCAGTAGATGCAGCGCAGCATGTCGATCCAGAACTCGCGCGGCGCCTTCTCGATGTTGCGCGGGCCGGCGGTGGGGTCGGGCTGAGCCTCCTCGATCTGCGCCGGCACGATGACGATGGCGCGCGGCGGGCAGATGAACTCGCACAGCTGGCAGCTCACGCACTTCTCGCGGCCGGCGTCGTCCTTCACCAGGCCCGGCGCGCCGCGGTAGTCGTCGGCGATCTCGGGGCGCTCCTCGGGGTACTGCAGCGTGATGTCCGGCTCGAACATCTGCCGGAACGTGCGCCCCAGCCCGGAGACGATGGCCGGCAGGTACAGCTCCTCGTACCACTTCAGCTTGTTGCGCTCGACCACCCTGGCCATGTCAGCCTCCGAGGCGCCCGGAGAGCGCCCCCCACAGTCCGGTCAGCAGGATCTGCACCAGCCCCAGCGGCAGCAGCACCTTCCAGCCCAGCTGCATGAGCTGGTCGAAGCGGAAGCGCGGGATGGTCCAGCGCACCCACACGTAGAAGAACAGGAAGAGCAGCGCCTTGAAGAGCAGGCTGGCGAAGCCCAGCAGCGAGCCCCAGTTGCCCAGCGAGTGCAGCGTGGCCGCGGACACGAAGGGGATGTCCCAGCCGCCGAGGAAGAGCACGGCGACCAGGCACGAGAACACGAACATGGCCGTGTACTCGCCCAGGAAGAACATCGCGAACTTCATGCCGCTGTA